>NZ_JBLROB010000003.1:0-380135 GCF_047921475.1 Micromonospora sp. SL4-19 | reverse complement strand
ACTTCGTCACGTCGCGGGGGTGCCCCGCCGTGACGCCCGCCGCGCCGGTGTTGCTCAGCGGGAACGTGCACTGCGCGGTCCGTGACGGGGTGACGCCCTGCTTGACGGGCTGGCCGAGCGCCACACCGCGCGCGTTCGGCCCGGATCCGTCCAGCGACCGGACGGCGACCGTGTAGGACAGGATCCCGTCGGCGTCGCGGCGCAGGTCCAGCACGTAGACGTGCAGCCGGTTCGCCTCGTCCACGTACTCGTACTTGGAGCCGGAGTCGGTCCCGGCGTGGAAAAGGGCGTCGTTGAGCTGACGGTGGTCGGCGATGGTGGCCATCACCGGGGTGCCGTCGGGCGAGTAGTAGTCGATCATGTTGATGTCCTGCGGGTTGGCGTCGACCACCCAGTCGAAGCAGTTGTAACCGCAGGTGTTGCTCTCCCGGGTCTTGTTCTTCGCGATCAGGACGCCGTTGTCCGGGGTGAACGAGTCGAAGCCCATCCGGTCCACGACCTCGACGGTGTAGTCGTCCCAGCCGGTGTTGCCGTGGCAGAACGGATCCGTGTTGATGTTGCAGTCCGGGGTACGGTCGGCCCGGCCCGGACCGTCCAGGGCGATCCGGACACCGGAGACACCCTGCGGCCCCGGGTCAACCGCCCGGGCGGTCACGTTCGCGACGACGACGCCGGAGTCGGCCAGCGCCTGGCGGCTGATGCGGAGCACGTTCTGGTCCGGAACGATACCCATGTTGATCTTGTTGCGGAGCATCAGACCGGCCGGGCTCCACCCACCCTGGCTCGGCGGGACGACCCAGCGCTGGTGGTGGCCACCGGGACCGTTGAACGAACCCCGGTCCATCATGTCCCACGGTGCCGAGCCGACCCGGTGGAGCGGCTGTGGCGGGTTCTGCCGGTGGGAGAACGGGTTGTTGTTGTTGTCCCCGATCCGGAAGAAGAAATGGCCCATCTCGTGGGTGATCGTGCCGGAGCTCTCACCCTGGCGAATCGATGACAGGCCCCACTGCTGGGCGGCCGCCTTCCACGACGTCCACTCGACATAGCGGGTCGGCGCCCAGTTCGGCAGGGTGCCGTCCTTGTTGAACTCGGCCGGCGGGCCCCACTCGTCGGGGATGTCCTCCTTGTTCTGGAACATCATCTCGCCGAATTCCTGCCAGATGCTCGTCTCGTCATATCCGGCATAGACCCGGAGTATCACGTCGTAGCCGCAGTTGCCGGTGCACTTCTGATCGGTGCGCCAGGCGTTCGCCGCGTCGTTGTCGAGGTTGCCGTTACAGGTGAACCCCTTCGGGCAGGCGGACTGCTGGTTCCACTCGTTCAGGCCGTACTCGAAGAGGTTACGGGGCATCTTGTAGGGGCCGAAGGTGTCGAGGGTGTCGACCCCGAACTGACCACGGCTCTGCTCCATCCAGTACTCGTGGATGGTGCGCCCGTGGTTGAGCTCGTTCGGCTGCATGTAGTAGTCCCGGTAGAAATCCGGGACCTCAGCGCGACTGATCGGGTCGATCTGAGGGTTGCCGAACGCGTCGCTCTTCTTCGGCTGGGTGATCACGAACGGCTGGTCGGCGAAGTCGACCGCGACCAGGGCGATCTTCAGACCCCGCACCGACGGCTTGACGTTCGGGTCATTCCACTGCGTGTTCGGAATGTCCTTCCAGTCCTCCCACGTCATGTCGTACTGGTTTTTCCAGTTCTGCGGGTCGACAGGCTGGAGCTTGTCCGAGCCCGCGGTGGGCGCCGCGTACCCGGGCTGCACCGGGGTGGCAAGCAGGAGGACGACGGCACCCGCCGCGGCGACCAGGTGCCGCCACTTCCGCCGCCAGGGCGTTCGTCTTGGGATGAGCTGTTCTGTCACAACGTTCCCTTTCTGTGTGACGCTCGTGCGTGACATCCGGGAGAACTTCGGATCATTGCGCCGGAGATACCACCCGGTCGGGCACCCTCGAGCCGGGCCCGACGACCTGTGGACGGCATCGGGCCCGAGTGATCAAGGGGTGCTATTGCACTATCACACCGCAGCAGGGCGAGGTGGTCAAGAACTTAGCTTTGCCAACGTCCCCGCGGCGCTGTTCGACGTCCACAGTGGTCGAGGGGCAGCGCGCACGGACCCGGCCAGCAGCCGGGCCCACCTCGGCAACCTGACCGAGGTGGGCCCGGAGGGGAACTACTGGTGAACCGGCACCTCGGGGTTGTTGAAGGTCAACGTGTTAACCTTCTCGACGTTGCCCTTGTTGTCGGTCGCCCGGTACTCGATCGTGCGCTTGCCCGGTCCCTTCACCCGGAACGGCGCCTGGTACTGCGTCCACGGCCCGCCATCGAGGCGGTACTCGATGCGAGCGACACCGACGCCCCAGCCGTCGTCGGCGCTCAGGGTCACCAGCGGGTTGGCCACCCAGGGCACGTTGCTGTTGGCATGGTGGCTCAGGGCAATGGTCGAGACCGGCGCGTCGACCTCGATCATCTTGAGGGCGGCCTCCAGGTTGGGCAGCGGCCCGATCTGCTCACCCGCCGTGTTCCCGCCCTGCGGCGTGCCGGTGGCCCGCAGCACCTCGACGATCTTCTGGGCGGTCCAGGGCTCCTGCCCGGTGGCCTTGAGATACGACTGGATGGCCACCACGGCGTTCGTCACGACCGGCCCGGCGCCCGACGTGCCACCGAACGACTGCGTGTAGCGGACGTTGAGGTTGGCGGGGTTCGTGCCACCCTGCAGATTTCCGTTACTCCCCGTGGTGGTGATGTTCTGCCCCCAGCCCTGCAGGTCGAACCGGGTGCCGTAGTTGGAGAAGCTGAGCCGCGAGTGGTCGGTGCTGCTACCGGCTCCGACCATGATCGAGCCGGAGTGCTGCACGGCCGGGTCGAACCAGCGGATGCCGTTGCGGACGTACATCGGGTCGTCGGAGTTGGTGTTGCCGTTACCGCCGGTCGAGACCACGGTGACGCCCAGCCCGGTCAGCAGCTTGATCGCGTCGAACACCGCCGGGATCCACTCCAGCGGGGCATATCGGGTGCCGCCGAGCGGGCTGGAGGTCTGCTGCTCCAGCAGCACGACATCCCCGGGCCGCAGACCGCCGTTGGCGGCCAGGTAGACCAGCGCCGGCCCCGGGTTCCACGACGTGCGACCGTTGGCCAGCCGCTGGTTCGGCGAGATGCCGTAGAACTGCGCGTCGGGCACGCCGCCGGTGACCCCGTACTCGTTGTCACGGCCGGCCATGATGCCGAACACCGCGGTGCCGTGCTCGTCGGCGAAGCCCGTGTAGCGCGGGAAGTCGTCGCCGCCCAGGTCGCTCGACCAGTCCAGTTGCAGATCCTCGTGGAACGGGTTCCAGTCGTACTCGAGGTCTGCCACCTTGATTCCGGCACCGCGCAGCCGCGGGTCGCGGCGGCTGAAGTCGGCGTCGATCCCGGTCGGCGCCGGGCGGAGGTAGCCCTGCCGACCGGTGAAGTCCGGCGTGGTCGACGGCGGCGGAACCGGCTCCGGCACCGGATAGACGTGCGCGACCTCGGGCAGCGCCGCGAGCTCGGCCAGAACGGCCTCGGCGTCCACCCCGGAGGGCATGGTGAGGCGGTACCAGGAGGACATGTCGGGCACGGCCTCGCCGGTGCGCTCTTCCGCCTCGTCGGCGAGCTCGGTCAGCTCGGCGGAGGAAACCGTCTGCACCATCGGTTCGAGGTCTCGGACCCGGCCGTGCCGGTCGAGGACACTCTCGACCCGCGACAGGCTCTGGCCCTGCTCGCTGCGTAGGGCGGAGTTCGCACCACGAATCTTGAGCGACTCGGCGAACTTGATCTCGAATGCGACCTCCGTGTCGACGTGGTCGGTACCCGTGATCTCGTGACCGTCGGACAGCCGACCGGACAACGTCAATTCGGCACTGTCCGGGCCCAGTCCGCCGTCGCTCGTGAGATCCGCCTTGTCGAAGTGCAGCACGAGGTCATCACGGCCATCGCCGTCGATATCCCTTTTCGTCGCGACCACCGCGCCGTCTGCCGATTTCGCGGGCGAGGCACCCCCGGCCTCGGGCGTACCGAGCAGGACACTTCCGGGCTCCACGGCGGTGGCGTCGAATGCCGCGGTGCTCCGCAGGACTGCCGGCACCAACCCGGTGCCGGCCAAATTGATGTGGTCGGACAGCCCGACCGACAGGTCGACCTGCCTCTCCACCGACTCGTTCGCGTACGCGGATGACTCGACGACCATGACGCTGGGCACGACGAGTGCACCAAGCGCGATGGCGGTCGACAAACGCCTGGCCATAGCGGCTTCCTCCGTTTCTGGACACAGCAGATCCGCGGCAGGGGCCGCCGTCCGGCGGACACCGCCGCGAAAGGGATCTTGTCCAGAATCCTATTCTTTCATTCACCAGGCTAACTATCTACAATCGTCGCGGTTTCTCGCCGACGTATCGAACCACTGTCGTATCGACAGGTGCTCCATTCCTCGGCAAGCGATGCACCTCATCGCCGACAATGGAAAAGTGGTGGGCCGGCGATTGCCGGCCCACCACGTGTTCCTATTGTTGCGACGATGCGCTACAGAGCCGCGCAGTCACCGCCCTTGGTACCGTTCACGATGTTCGGTGCGCCGAAGTCCTTGACCGCCGCGCTGTTGCCGGCGCAGCTGAGCGAACCGTTGACCCGGCTACCGACCAGGATCGGCCCGTAGGCGCCGGCAAGCCGGCTGAACCGCTCGTTGGCGGTCACCTGGGCGTTGTCCGACAGCGTGAAATCGCCGTTGAAGGTGCTGCCGGCGATCGTCACGTCCCGCGTGGTTCCGGTGATCCGGGAGCTGCCGTTCACCGTGCTGCCGAACAGCTGCACCGCCTGAGCGCCGGCCGCCTTCAGCCCGCCGTTGATCGAGCTGTCGCTGACCACCAGCGAGGCGCCCGGACGCACCGACACCCCGCCGCTCACCTGGGCGCCCTTGAGGCAGGTCACGCCCTCGCTGACCACGACCCGCGGCTGCTGGCCGGTCAGCGTCCGAGTGCAGTCGGGCGACGAGCCCGGCAGCACCGTGGCCTTGTAGGCGCTCGGCTCACCGATGTTGCCGGCCGCGTCGATGGCTCGGTGCTCGACCAGGTGCGTGCCGAAGCCCGGCACGAACCCGCCGCTCGGGTGGTTGTCCGGCAGGGTCTGCTCGAACGCCGCCTTCGACAGGCCGCCGGTGCCGAGGTTGCCGTACGTCAGGGCCTTGATGTTCGTGCCCGAGTGACGGAACTGGAACGGAGTTTCGGGCATCGGCTGCTCCGGGAACCCGAAGTAGTTGAACCACCCGTCCTTGTCCAGCCGGAGCTGGCCGACGACGTAGCGGTCCTCGTCGTAGCCGGTGTGGTCGTCCTGCGGGTCCAGCCACATGTCCCAGCCATCGAAGTACACCGGGTGCTCCAGGTTGCCCGCGAGCCGGGTCAGCGGCGCCGACAGGGTGCGCGGCGCGGTCGGCCGGGCGTTGTCGACGGTCCACTCGATCCGGTCGGAGACCCCGCCCGCATCGGCCGGGTCGGTCACCACCGCGGCCAGCTTGTGGGCGCCCGACGCCAGCTTCAGCGCGCCGAGGTCGAGGTTACGGCTGTTGTGCGGGTTCGGCAGCGCCTTGCCGTCGAGCGACCAGGCCACATCGAGGATCCGGTCGTTCGGGTGGTTGGTCCGCACGTAGACCACCTCGTCGCCGGCGACCGGCTGGGTGTTCGGCGTGGAGCCGGTGATGGTCGCGGCCGGCGACGACGCCGTCGCCCTGGTGTCACCCACCGTCCACTGCCGGGTCTGCACGAACCGCGACCCGTTGTAGCCCGAGTTGGTGGCCGTGTTGTTGGTCGACGGGTTGCGGACCCAGTCGATGCCGTCCGGCCCCACCGGGTCCCGCACCTCGACGTGCACCACGGTCCCGGCGGGCAGGTCCAGCTCGCCGAGGTCGAGGTTGCTGCTGTTGTGCGTGTCGAGCACGGTGCCGTTCGGGCCACCGACTCGCCAGGTGACCTGGAGCTCGTGGTAACGCGGCTGCCCGGGCTCGACCCACAGCACGCTGTCGGACGCCACGGTGCCGAGCGGGGTGTTCCGGACGTTCATCTGCCCGGAGTTACGCATACCGGTCACCCGGGCGACCATGTGCTCGAGGCCGATCTGGTCGAAGTCGAACCCGATCCAGCGCATCATCGAGTGCTCGCTCGGCCGGCGCTGGCCGCACGGGTACATGCCGCCGCCCTCGTGCGCCCCGATCGTGCCGCCCGACAGGCTCTCCTCGCCGACCCACCGCCACCACTTCTGCTGGTCCTCGACCATCTTCTGCGGGTCGGTGTAGGTGGTGTGGTGGAAGCTGCTGGGCTCGCCGCCGGTGTAGCAGGGCCGCACCACGTCGCGGGAGGAGTACGGGTACTCGTCAACCAGCGTGCCGAGCGAGTGGCCGATCTCGTGCAGCGAGATCAGCGGGCCCTGCGGCGAGCCGCCGGAGGTCGTCGCCTGGGTGCCGCCGATCCCGCCATAGGTGAACGTGTTGAAAATCGCAAGGGTCTGCAGGTTCTGCGCCGTGCGCGGGATACCCAGGACCGGCGCGACGTAGTTGTCGAGGATCCGGTTGTGCGCCTGGTTCCCGGTCTCGCACGGGTTCACACCCGGCGGGTAGTAGGCGGCGTAGTTCTGACAGTTGACCGGGGCGCCACCGTAGACGGTGCCGCGCGACAGCGGGTCGCTGCAGCCGGCCTGGTAGATCATGCGCAGGGCGGTGTTCTTGGCGTCGATCGGACCCTCACGCTGACCGGTGTCCCGGATCGTGCCGTCCGGGTTGCGGACCCGGCCGTCCGGGTCGCACCGGACGCCGTAGTCGATCGAGGCGATCTCCACCGCGTACACGTTGATGTAGTCGCGATAAGTCCGGAACGGTTCCGTGGCCCACATGACGGCCAGGTTGCGGTCCACGTCCTGGAGGAAGAGCTTCTGCTGGTCCCACTGGTAGCCGTCACCCATGATGATCAGATTCAGCCGCTCGGTCGCCGGGCCGGTGACCTGAATCGGATGGACCTTCGGGCTGGGCAATGGCATCGGCGGGCCGTCCGCCGGAGCGCCGCTCGCCGGGCCGGTGCCGGTCAGCAGGCCGGCCACCAGGGCGAGCGCCGCGAAGATCGCGACCTTGAATCTCACTGGCTGTCCACCTCACTCTCATCCGTCGGCAGTTCCCGCCGGCCATGTGCCGCACCGGTCGGGAATCACCAGCTACCTGATGCGGACTTCCGTGGGCGCCGCCTGTCCAACGTCACGACGGGCGGCGCCCACGGAAGCTTCCGTGCTATTTCGTCACTTGCCGACGCGCGACCTGGCGGCCGCCGACACGATGGACCCGCGCTTGTCGGACGGGACCGCTCCAGCCGCGACGAGCTGGTCCACGACCTCGTTGACATGCGTCACGAACTCGCCGTGGTTCGACCACCGCTCCCCATCGAGGATGTGGTCGTTGATCGTGCAGTTGCCGGCCAGCGGCTTGTTGGGCACACCGCTGTCGACGCCGCCGATCACCACGGTCGCCCGGGTGTCGGTGGTCGCACAGGTCGACATCGCCAGCGGCCCGCCGACCACGGGCAGCCGCAGGGACGTCGCGGCCAGGTCGACGTTGAGCACCGTGCCCGGGGCGGGCTGCAGGGTGAACTCGCGGTCGGTGGAGAAGACCATCAGGCCGATCCGGTAGCCCGCCGGGATGACCTGGTCGTCCGGCTGCAGCGGCACGGTCACGTCGACGAACTCACCGGGCACCAGCGGCTCGCTCACCCTCAGCGAGTGGCGGTTCTGCGGGTCGGCCCAGCCACGGGTGATGATGCTCGTCGTGCTGCTCTGGGTGCTCGACGTGCAGCCCGATGCGCTGGTCCACGGCAGCCGCGCCAGGGCCACCGACAGGTTCGCCGCCGGCTTGCTCGCGCTCATCCGCAGCGTCACCGACGCCGTGCCGGAGATGTGCACCGGCGCGGTGAGTTCCGGCGTCACGTAGAGCAGCCGCTGGTCGGACACCGTGGTGGCCAGCGTGCCGGCGTTGCAGGCGGTGTTGCCCGCGTCGACCAGCGACTCGACGCCCTTGCCGGGCCGCGCCAACGAGGTCAGTTCGCCGGTGGTGTTACCGCCGGGCTTCAGGACCATGGTGACCGGCGCCGCGGCCGGGTTGGGGTAGTCCGCGTACGGGGTGAGCACGCTGGCCCCGGTCTCGTTGCGCACCACCCAGGCCCGCGCGTCGTTCTCGACACCGTTCTGGACGCCGTACAGGTAGCGGGTGAACCACCGGTTGCGCATGTCCATCGGCGGGGCGCCTCCGTGCCCACCCTGGTGGTAGTACGCCTGCACCGGCGTGCCCTGCGCCTTCAGCGCCTCGAGGATCCGCACGCTGTGCTCAGGCACCACGTTCCAGTCGTTGAACGCGTGCGCCATCAGGGTGGCGGCCTTCACGCCGCCGACGGCGTGGATGTAGTCCCGACCGGCCCAGAAGTCGTTGTAGTCGCCGTTCGCCCGGTCCTGGAACCGGTTCATCTCGCCGACCCGGACCTTCTCGATGCAGTACGCCCGGCGGTCGGGGTAGCCGCTGCTGATGTAGTCGAAGAGGTAGTCGATGTCCTCGCCGAGCCAACCGCCAGGATTCCGGACCAGGCCGTTGGAGCGGTAGTAGTGGTAGTAGGAGGTGTTCGGCGCGATCGGGATGATCGCCTCAAGACCGTCGACACCGGTGGTCGCGGCCGCGAGCGGCAGGGTGCCGTTGTACGACGTACCGGTCATGCCGACCTTGCCGGTCGCCCAACTGGTCGCCGAGACCTCCTGGTCCCCACTGACGCTGGTGTAGCCCTTGGCTCGACCGTTCAGCCAGTCGATCACCGCCTTCGGCGCCAGCGACTCGTTCACGTCCCCGACCGTCGGGCAGCCCTGCGACAGCCCGGTGCCCGGGGAGTCGGAGTGGACCACGGCGAACCCGCGCGGCACCCAGGTGCTGACTTCGCTCGTGGACACCTGGGTCCGGTTCGGCTGGTGGGTGATCGGCGGCGGCGAGGTGCGGGCCGGCGGCTGCTCGCCGAGCTCCTGCCGCACGTTCCAGAAGTACTGCGACTGGGTCGACGCCGTACCGGCGTAATAGGGGCTCGACTCGTAGACGACCGGCACCTTCAACCCCTGTGCGGTCTGCCCCGGCCTGGTGACGTCGACGTGCATGCGGTCGAGCTTGCCGTCGCCGTCGGAGTCGAACTCGGTCTCCACCCACAGCTGCTGCCGGATCCAGCCGCTGGAGCTCGCGAACTCGGGGACGATCTGCGCCTGCCCGTCCACGAAGACCGGCCCGACCTCGTCCGGGCTGGCAACAGCCGGCCCCGCGATCCCCAGCGAAAGCGCCAACGCCATCACGCCCGACGCGGCCGTCAGGCCGCTCGCCCGCGGGCGCACCCTTCGTCGCACCATTCTGAGTCCCTTCCTATCGTCAGCTGGCGATCCCGAACGGCGGACCGCCCGCCACAGTTGTCAATGCGACCCGGCTCCGGTCCGACGTGAGCGGTGAGGCTCGCTCAGTCGGAGCCGGTTCGTGCCATGGCTGAGGTGACCAGCCACCCGACCGAACGCCGTCCCTTACGGGGCCGGCCGCTCCCCCGATATCGACTGAACCCCGTGCGGCCGTCTGCCTGCGGAAAGCCACCTCCGCAGCCTTCATTCACCGACCTCTCTGCCGGCCACCCGACCGTAGCGGCCGGCCCCGGGCGGAGCACCCGACAGCTGACGAAACTTCGGTGGGATTCCAGCCATCCAACGTCGCAACGGTCCGGGTCCTGCCAGGCCGAACGCCGCGCGTCACACCTGCAGCGGCAGTCCGTCCTGGTGCAGCCGGAAGCCGTCGAGGTCAGCGGGATCGACCGCGAGCCGCAGGCCGGGAAGCTGTTGCGCGATCCGTTCGAACATGATGCGGCTCTCCAGCCGGGCCAGGTGAGCGCCGAGGCAGAAGTGGATCCCGTGCCCGAAGGCGATGTGTTTGCGAACGTCGGTGCGGTGGATGTCGAACACGTGCGGCCGGTCGAACACCGAAGGGTCACGGTTGGCTCCCCACAACGACAGCCCCACCCGATCGAACGCGGGGATCCGGCCGCCGGCGATCTCGATGTCCCGGAAGGCGAATCGCGGTGGCACGATCTCGACCGGCCCCCGGTATCTGAGCGTCTCCTCGACCACCGCCGCCGCCAGCGACGGGTCCTTCCGCAGGTCCTGCCATTGTTCGGGGTGGGTGAGCAGCAGGCGAATGCCATTGACGATCAGGTCGACGGTTGTCTCCTGACCGGCGACGAGCAGCAGCTGCACCAACGCCACCAACTCGTCGCGATCGAGCCGGTCACCCCCCTCCTCCAGGGCCACCAGCTGCGAAATCAGGTCGTCGGTCGGTGCCGCCCGGCGCTGGGCCGCCAGGTCGTCGAGGTACGCCCCGAACTCGGCGGTGGCCGCTGGGCCGTCGATGCTGGCCGACACGATCGCGGCCGACCACGCCCGGAACCGCCCCCGGTCCGGCTCCGGGACGCCCACCAGCTCCGCGATGACGTTGACCGGCACCGGGTCGGCGAGATCGCGCACCCCGTCGATGCGCCCGCGCTCGCGGGCCTGTGCGACCAGCCGATCGGCGAGGTCGGTGATCCAGGGCTCCAACCGGGCCACCGCCCGCGCCGTGAAACCGCCGCTGACCAGCCCCCGCAGGCGGGTGTGGTCGGGCGGATCGAGGCTGATGAGCTGGCGAGCCTCGATCCTTGCCGCTTCCGACCGGTGCTCCGGGGCTGGTTGCTCCATGTGGGGGCAGTGCCGGTGCACCTCGTGTCCGATCGCCGGGTGGCGCAGGCCCGCCAGCACGTCGGCATAGCCTGCGATCACCCAGAACCGGTTGCCTGCGGGATCGACCTGGAGTACCGGCTGGCCGCTGTCTCGTACCCGGTCGTAGAACCTGTGCGGGTCACGGCGGACTGCCGGATCCCACAGCTCGGAGATGCCGATATCGGCGGCCACGCTGCCTCCTCGAACCGAAAGTCCACCGTGTACTGCGGTCGCCTTGGGCACGTCCGCCGGCGCCCGCCTGGTCGCCTCGTCGCGGGTCCGCCTGCAGTTCGGACAGCTCGACGTCAGGCCGAGCCAGGAGGTTGAGCGCTAACATAGATATGTTTCCAGGATGTGTCAATGGCCCAAGTTTACTGCCACGTAGGGATTGACGACTCGCGGAGTTAGCGCTCACACTGCCTGTCATCAGGGGCTCCGTTGCGCAAGGACCCAGTCCCTCTCGTGGCCGCTATGGACACCGACTTCTGTGGACCAGCATGACGGGTTTGATGGAGGAGGTTCGATGCAGTAGCTCCGACCCACCGACGACCTCGCCCGGCTTGCCGGGCGGGAACGCGCAGGGCGACCCGACGGCCGAACTGGTGCAACGCCAACGAGCGACAACCCCCCGCACGGCTGCCCCGAACTGGCCCGGCGGCATCCGCCCGCTGCCGGCCGGCCGCTGGTCATCACCGTGTACCGAGGGGAGCTGGCGCCCGACCGCTCTTGGGCGTGCCGGGCCTGGATGAGGGCTGCCCACCTGGGCCGGAGCCGATCCGTTCAGCGGATCTCGAGCTAGATACAGCGAGCAGGAGCCTGGCCGAGTGGCCAGCGCACACCCATGTGGAAGGACGACCCAAGTGACTCAAACCGAACCGCGTTCCGTCAATCGGCGTCAGATTCTTCAGGCGTCAGCCATCGGTGTGGCCGCGGTGGCCGGCGCCAGCGTGCTCCCGGCGGCCGCTGCCCAGGCAGCGACAACCACCGAGCCGGCCGCCGGCCCGGCCGAGCTCGGCTCGGCCGCGCTCAGCTCGGCCCCGGCCGATCCCGGCCCCGGCGGTACCGCACCGGTCCGGCCCTTCCAGCTGCGGGAGGTGAAGCTGGGCAACGGTCTCCTGCAGGAGAAGCGCGACCGGACGAAGAACTACATCCGGCAGTTCGACGAGCGGCGCTTCCTCGTCCTGTTCAACAACCAGGCCGGTCGGCCGAACCCGGCCGGCGTCTCCGTCCCCGGGGGCTGGGAGGACGGCGGCCTGCTCAGCGGCCACTGGGCCGGGCACTTCATGACGGCCCTCGCGCAGGGCTACGCCGACCAGGGCGAGCCGATCTTCAAGAGCAAGCTCGACTGGATGGTCAACGAGCTCGCGGCGTGCCAGACCGCGATCACCGCCCGAATGGGTAACGGCGGCCCCGGCGGCGAGGATCCGCAGCAGCCGCAGATCGGCCGGGTTGCGGGTCGCTTCGGGAACGGGCTGCGCCTGAACGGACCGAGCAAGGCGCAGCACGTGACGCTTCCTCAGGAGGCGATCAGCCAGATCACCAACTTCACCATCGCCACCTGGGTGAATCTCGCGTCCACCCAGACCTGGAGCCGGCTGTTCGACTTCGGGCAGAACACCACGGTCAACATGTTCCTTACCCCGCGCGCCGGCGTCACCGGCAACGCGCCGAGGTTCGCCATCACGGTCGGCGGTTCCGGTGCGGAACAGCAGATCAACGGTAACGCCGCGCTGCCGACGAACCAGTGGGTGCACCTGGCCGTCACGCTGTCGCAGAACACCGGAACGCTGTACGTGAACGGCCAGCAGGCCGGCCAGAACACGAACATGACCCTCAACCCGTCCAACCTGGGGAACCCCGGTAACCGGTGGATCGGTCGATCGCAGTACGGCGACCCGTTCCTGGACGCGACCATCGACGAGTTCCACGTCTTCGACCGCGCCCTGAGCCAGGCGGAGGTGCAGTCGCTGCTGGACTCGCCGGCCGGGACCACCGGCGGCGGGACCATCGCCTGGTACCGGTTCGACGAGGACGGCGGCACCACCCTCAAGGACTCCTCGCCCAACGGCCGCGACGCCGGCATCGTGGCGGCGCAGGACACCGGGACCACGCTGTGGATCCCGACCCACCCCGGCTACCTCGGGGCGATCCCGGAGGACGCGGTGCTCCGGCTCGGGCCGCCGCGCTGGGCCGTCTACGGCGGCAACGCCACCACCAACACCTGGGCTCCCTGGTACACCCAGCACAAGATCATGCGCGGCCTGCTCGACGCCTACTACCACACGGACAACCAGACGGCGCTCGACGTCGTCGTCAAGATGGCGAACTGGGCCCACCTCGCATTGACCATCGGGGACAAGAACCACCCCGCCTACAAGGGCCCCATCACCCGGGACAACCTGAACTACATGTGGGACCTCTACATCGCCGGCGAGTCCGGTGGGGCCGGCGAGGTGTTCCCCGAAATCTACGCGCTGACCGGCGACGCGAAGCACCTGGAGACGGCAAAGGCCTTCGACAACCGCGAGTCGCTGTTCGGCGCCTGCGTCGAGAACCGGGACATCCTCGTGACGACGCCGCAGACCCGGCCCGGTCGTCGCCGCCCGGACCGCCTGCACGCCAACTCGCACGTACCGCAGTTCGTCGGGTACCTGCGCGTCTACGAGCACAGCGGCGACCAGGAGTACTTCCAGGCCGCGAAGAACTTCTTCGGCATGGTCGTCCCGCACCGCATGTTCGCCCACGGCGGGACCGGCGGCAACTACCCCGGTTCCAACAACAACATCGAGATGTTCCAGAACCGGGACAACATCGCGAACGCGATCGCCCAGGGCGGTGCGGAGACCTGCACCACGTACAACATGA
The DNA here is from genome assembly GCF_047921475.1 of Micromonospora sp. SL4-19. NCBI lineage: Bacteria > Bacillati > Actinomycetota > Actinomycetes > Micromonosporales > Micromonosporaceae > Micromonospora > Micromonospora sp. SL4-19. The sequence continues at coordinate 366,476 of NZ_JBLROB010000003.1, read as the reverse complement.
TCAAGCTGGCCCGTAACCTGTTCTTCCACGAGCACGACCCGGCCTACATGGACTACTACGAGCGCGGCCTGCTCAACATGATCCTCGGCTCGCGTTCCGACAGCACGAGCGTCAGCAACCCGCAGGTCACCTACTTCCAGCCGTTGACCCCGGGCACCGCTCGCAGCTACGGCAACACCGGCACCTGCTGCGGCGGAACTGGCGTCGAGAACCACACCAAGTACCAGGAGACCATCTACTTCAAGTCGGCCGACGGCAGCACGCTGTGGGTCAACCTGTTCGCACCGTCCACCCTGACCTGGGCCGAGAAGGGCTTCACCATCACCCAGGAGACGAGCTACCCCCGCGACGACCGGACGAAGCTGGTCGTCAACGGCAGCGGCAAGCTCGACCTCAAGCTGCGGGTGCCGGGCTGGGCCCAGCGGGGCTACTTCGTCACGGTCAACGGGGTCGACGCCAACGTCGACGCCAAGCCGGGAAGCTACGTCACGCTGAGCCGCACCTGGGCGCCCGGCGACACCGTCGAGATCCGGATGCCGTTCAGCATCCGGATCGAGCGGGCGCTGGACCGCCCCGACACCCAGGCGATCTTCTGGGGCCCCGTCCTCCTGCAGCTCCTCGGCAACCCGGGCGGCGGCAACTACCGCGAGCTGTCCCTCTACCGTCACCTGAAGCGGGACGGGGACTACGCCCGCTCGGCCATCACCCACTCGAGTACCACCGCGGCGGGTGACCCCCTCTTCACCGTGGACGGCCTCACCCTGCGGCCGTACTACATCAGCGACTCGCAGGCTGCCTCGTCGTACTTCCGCCGGGTCGAGCCGACGATCGTGTTCGGGTCCGTCGACACCGGCGTGCCCAACTACAAGCGCAACGATGGCCTGCCGAACTACGACGTACCCGTGACGGGCATCTCCTCGCCCGGCACCGACGGCCCGACCTTCCTCGACCTGGTGTGGGACCAGGCGCCGTTCAGCAACCATGGCGGCTTCCAGTCGGCGGTCGCGCGTACTGCGGACGCGTTCGTCCAGGCCGGCATGTTCACCGCGGCGGAGAAGGACCGCGTCGTCTCGAGCGCTGCCAAGGCCAAGAATGAGCTCGCCCCGTAGGTGATGCCGGCAGTTATTCGGCGCACCGAGTGAAAGGCCGCGGCCCGGCCGATGTGGAATCGACCGGGCCGCGGCCCTCGTATGTGAGCGTGCACAGGGGCGCGGCCCCAATCCGGGCTGACAGGCATGTCAATGGGCTGATCAGCGGGCAACCGAACCCTTGTCCACCGTAACATCCGGCACCATCTATGGCGCACAGCCGCCAGCTTCCCGCTGGTGGCACCCCTGTTCGGATCGCCACGGTTGCCGTGATCGCTGCTGCAGTGAACGTACACATGCCGCGTGGCATACCGTGGTGCGTGCTCCACGAGGGACCGGGGAGCCGCCGTCTCCTGAGTAGTCGCTGGATTTCGACCGGCAGGAGCGGCGTTACGAGGACGTTTCCAAACAGCCCTTGACGGATCCTATGTGAGCGCTAACACTGTAGCGAGTAGCTGAGCGGAGGATGTCATGACTGCTTCGGCGGGTACCGACGATCAGGTCGTCGTCGGCGTCGACTACGGCACGTTGTCCGGGCGGGCACTGGTCGTCCGGGTTCGCGACGGCGTCGAACTCGGTACGGCGGTCCACCCCTACCGGCACGGTGTCATGGACTCCGAACTGGCCGCCGACGGGCAGCCGCTGCCGGCCGACTGGGCCCTGCAGGACCCCGACGACTACCGGGACGTGCTGCGACACGCGGTGCCCGCGGCGCTCGCCGCGAGCGGCGTCACCCCGCAGCAGGTCATCGGGATCGGGATCGACTTCACGGCCTGCACGGTGCTGCCCACCCTGGCCGACGGCACCCCGTTGTGCGAGCTGCCCGACCTGCGCACCCGCCCGCACGCCTACGTCAAGCTGTGGAAGCACCACGCCGCCCAGCCCCAGGCCGACCGCATCAACGCCCTGGCCCACCAGCGTGGGGAGCCCTGGATCGGGCGCTACGGCGGCAAGATCTCCGCCGAATGGCAGTACGCCAAGGCACTGCAGCTGCTGGAGGAAGACCCCGAGATCTATGCCCGGGCCGAGCGGTGGATCGAAGCCGCCGACTGGATCGTCTGGCAGCTGTGCGGCGCCGAGACCCGAAATGTGTGCACCGCCGGATACAAGGGCATCCACCAGGACGGCCGCTACCCGTCCCGGGACTACCTCGCCGCGCTGAACCCGGGCTTCGCCGGCTTCGTCCAGAAGATCGACGGTCCGCTGGCCGCCCTGGGTGCCCGCGCCGGCGCGCTGACCGGTCAGGCGGCGGCGTGGACCGGGCTGCCCGAGGGCATCGCCGTGGCGGTCGGCAATGTGGACGCCCACGTCACCGCCGCCGCCGCACAGGCCATCGAACCCGGCCGCCTGGTCGCGATCATGGGCACCTCCACCTGCCACGTCGTCAACGGCACGGAGCTGGCCGAGGTGGCTGGCATGTGCGGCGTGGTCGACGGCGGCATCAGCGCCGGCCTCTGGGGATACGAGGCAGGACAGAGCGGGGTCGGCGACATCTTCGGCTGGTACGTCGAACACGCCGCGCCTGACGGCTTCGCCTCCCACGAGCTGCTGACCGAACAGGCCGCTGCCCAGCCCGTGGGCGCGCACGGGCTGGTGGCCCTGGACTGGTGGAACGGCAACCGATCGCTGCTGGTCAACCATGACCTGAGCGGGGTGATCGTCGGGCTGACCCTGGCCACCCGGCCGGCCGACATCTACCGCGCACTGCTGGAGTCCACCGCGTACGGGACCCGCATGATCATCGAAGCGTTCGCCGACGCGCGGGTGCCGGTGAAGGAGCTGATCGTCGCGGGTGGACTGACCGGCAACCCGCTGCTGATGCAGATCTACGCCGACGTCACCAACCGGCCGCTGGGCATCATCGGCTCGGCGCAGGGGCCGGCGCTGGGCTCGGCGATCCACGCGGCGGTCGCGGCCGGCGCCTACCCCGACGTGTCCGCGGCCTCCGCGGCGATGGGCCGGGTCGAACGCAACGCCTACCTGCCCGATCCCGGGCGGGCTCGTGCCTACGACGCGCTCTACGCCGAGTACCGGCGGCTGCACGACCACTTCGGCCGCGGTGCCGAGGACATGCTGCTGCGGCTACGCGCCATCCGTAACGCCGCACGGTCGGCGGCCAACCACGCGCGGGCCGACGAGGTCGCGCTCCCCCTGGAGGTGATGGCATGAGCCAGCAGTTCGGCATCAGCGCCGAGGTGGCGCGGCTGCGCGAGACGGTGGCCACCCTGCACAACGAACTCGTCCGGTACGGTCTGGTGGCCTGGACGGCCGGCAACGTCTCGGCAAGGGTGCCTGGCCGGAACCTGATGGTGATCAAACCGAGCGGGGTTTCCTACGACGACCTGCGGCCCGACAACATGGTCGTCTGTGACCTCGACGGGGTCGTGGTGGAGGGTGACTTCTCGCCGTCGAGCGACACCGCCGCGCACGCCTACGTCTACCGGTCGATGCCCGAGGTCGGTGGCGTCGTGCACACCCACAGCAGCTACGCGACCGCCTGGGCCGCGCGGGGCGAGGCCATCCCCTGCCACCTCACCGCCCAGGCCGACGAGTTCGGCGGCGAGATCCCGGTCGGCCCGTTCGCCCTCATCGGCGGTGACGACATCGGCAAAGGGATCGTGGCCACCCTCTCCGGGCACCGCTCGCCGGCGGTGTTGATGCGCAACCACGGCGTCTTCACCATCGGCCCGAACGCCAGGTCAGCGGTCAAGGCCGCGGTGATGTGCGAGGACGTGGCCCGCACCGCACACCTGGCCAGGATGCTCGGCCAGCCGGCGCCCATCGCCGCCGCGGATGTCGACGCGCTCTACGCGCGCTACCAGAACGTATACGGCCAGGCTCCGGCCCCGTCCACCAACCGGTAACGCGGGCCGGCGCCAGCCGGCGCCCACGGCTCCGGCTGGCACGCCACACCTGAACAGAGCACCGTCCACGGCCTGGCTCTCCGGCACGCCGGGCACGGCCAGGCACAGCTAGATACCCCACCTCACCCTCGTAAGGAGTCACATGATGAACACCGGCAATGCGATCAGCCGACGCGGGTTCGGCGCCATTCTGGCGGCCGGGCTGCTCGCCACCGGGCTGACCGCGTGCTCGAACAGCGACACCGGCGGCGACGGCGGCAAGAGCGGCGACGGCAAGATCGTGCTCGGGTTCTCGCAGGTCGGTGCCGAGAGCGGCTGGCGTACCGCGAACACCAACTCCATCAAGGAGGCCGCCGGCGAGGCTGGCATCGAGCTGAAGTTCGACGACGCCCAGCAGAAGCAGGAAAACCAGATCAAGGCGATCCGCAACTACATCCAGCAGAAGGTCGACGTCATCGCCTTCTCGCCCGTGGTGGAGTCGGGCTGGGACACCGTGCTCAAGGAGGCCAAGGACGCCAAGATCCCGGTGATCCTGACCGACCGGGCCGTCGACTCCGCCGACAAGTCGCTCTACAAGACCTTCATCGGTTCCGACTTCGTGAAGGAGGGCCGGCTCGCCGGCGAGTGGCTGGTCGAGCAGAACAAGTCCGCGACCGGCCCGGTGAACATCGTGGAGCTGCAGGGCACCACCGGATCGGCGCCCGCCAACGACCGCAAGAAGGGCTTCGGGGAGGCGATCGCCACCAACCCCAACCTGAAGATCATCGCCTCCCAGAGCGGTGACTTCACCCGTGCCGGCGGCAAGCAGGTCATGGAGCAGTTCCTCAAGGCCAACCCGAAGATCGACGTGCTGTTCGCGCACAACGACGACATGGGCCTGGGCGCGCTGGAAGCGATCACGGCGGCCGGCAAGGTGCCGGGCAAGGACATCACCATCATCACCGTCGACGCGGTCAAGGACGGCATGCAGGCCCTGGCCGACGGCAAGTTCAACTTCATCGCCGAGTGCAGCCCGCTGCTCGGGCCCCAGCTGATGGACCTGGTCAAGAAGGTGAAGGCCGGCGAGGAGGTGGCCCCGCGCATCGAGACCGAGGAGACCACCTTCACGCAGGAGCAGGCCAAGGAGGCCCTGCCGAACCGCAAGTACTGACGAGCCGGAGCACCGGCACTCGCAGCGCGCCGACGCCGCGAGTGCCGGCCGGCACAGCGAACGGGCCGGCGGTGTCGACCACACCGCCGGCCCGGACCACTCTCCCGCACCGTGAGCCGACGGGCCGGGACCCGCCGTAACGGTCGCGGCGGCCGCGCACCTGACGCCAATCACGAAAGGCCTGGTGGGATGTCGGATAGGCATCCGGTCCTGACGATGACCGCGATCAGCAAGTTCTTCCCCGGGGTTCGGGCCCTCGAGGGTGTCGACTTCCGGTTGTTCCCCGGTGAGGTGCACGCCCTGATGGGCGAGAACGGCGCCGGCAAGTCCACCTTGATCAAGGTGTTGACCGGGGTGTACAGCAGCGACGCCGGCAGCATCACGCTCGACGGCACCTCGGTCTCGTTCGCCGGTCCCATGCAGGCCACCGCGGCGGGAGTGAGCACCGTCTACCAGGAGGTGAACCTCTGCCCGAACCTGTCCGTGGCAGAGAACATCTTCATCGGACGTCAGCCGGAGCGGTTCGGGGCGGTGCAGTGGCGCGAGATGCGCCGCCGTGCGACGGCCCTGCTGGCCCGCCTCGACCTGGACATCGACGTCAGCGAGCTGCTGGGCAGCTACTCCCTGGCCGTACAGCAGATGGTGGCGATCGCCCGCGCCGTCGACGTACGCGCCCGGGTGCTGATCCTCGACGAGCCCACGTCCAGCCTGGACGCCGACGAGGTGGCGCAACTGATGCGCATCATGCGTCAGCTACGCGACGAGGGCATCGCGATCCTCTTCGTCACGCACTTCCTCGACCAGGTGTATGGGATCGCCGACCGCATCACCGTACTGCGAAACGGCCGCCTCGTCGGCGAATACCCGACCGCGGAGCTACCGCAGTTCGCCCTGGTGGAAAAGATGATCGGCAAGGAGCTCGACACCCTGGAGCGACTCGACGAACAGGCCGGGCGGGACCTGGCGGCCGTCGAGACGGGCGTCCCGGTCGTCGAGGCGACCGGACTGGCCCGAACCGGCTCCGTGGCGCCGTTCAGCCTCACCATCCATCAGGGTGAGGTGGTCGGCATGGCCGGGCTGCTGGGATCGGGACGCACCGAGGTCGCCCGATTGTTCTTCGGCGCCGACCGCGCCGACCGGGGTCGGCTCGCCGTGGACGGCCGGCCCGTCACCATCCGGGGGCCGGTCGCCGCCATCGACCGGAGCATCGCGTTCTGCTCCGAGAACCGGCGCACCGAGGGCCTGGTGGGTGACCTGTCGGTGCGGGAGAACATCATCCTGGCGATGCAGGCGGCCCGCGGCTGGCTGCGGCCGGTGCCCCGACGGCGCCAGGACGAGCTGGTCAGGCGCTACATCGAGGCGTTGAGCATCCGCCCGGCCGACCCGGACATGCCGGTGCGCAACCTCTCCGGGGGCAACCAGCAGAAGGTCCTGCTCGCCCGGTGGTTGATCACCGAGCCGCGGCTGCTGATCCTCGACGAGCCGACCCGCGGAATCGACATCGGCGCGAAGGCCGAGATCCAGCGCCTGGTGGTGCAGCTCTCCGACGGCGGGATGGCGGTGCTGTTCATCTCCGCCGAACTGGAGGAGGTGCTACGGCTCAGCCACAAGGTCGCCGTGATGCGCGACCGGCAGCTGGTCACCCAACTGGCCAACGACGACAGCCTCGACGCCGAACGCGTCATGCGCGTCATCGCCAGCGGAGCGGAGCAGAAAGGGCAGGACCAGGCATGACCACCTGGAAGACACGCCTGTCGGGCGTCACCGGTCACCGGCTGTTCTGGCCGGTCGTGGTGCTCGTGGTGTTGCTCGCAGCGAACACGGCCTACCGGCCGAGCTTCCTGGCCATCGAGGTCAAGGACGGGCACCTGTACGGCAGCCTGATCGACATCGTCCGGCTCAGCGCCCCGCTGATCCTGGTCGCCCTCGGCATGACCCTCGTGATCGCCACCGGCGGGATCGACCTGTCCGTCGGGTCCGTGGTCGCCGTCAGCGGCGCGGTGGCCTGCCTCTACATCAGTCGTCAGCCGGACCAGAGCAACGTCGGCGCCGTACTGACCGCCCTGGCCATCGCCTGCGGGGTCGCGCTGCTCCTCGGCACCTGGAACGGGGTGCTGGTCTCCGTGATCGGCATCCAGCCGATCATCGCCACCCTGATCCTGATGGTCGCCGGACGCGGCCTGGCCCAGTTGATCACCTCTGGGCAGATCATCACCATCAACAGCGGTCCCTATCGGATGATCGGGGTCGGACACCTGCTGACCCTGCCGTTCGCGATCATCATCGCCCTAGCGGTGACGCTGCTCGTGGCGGTGCTCACCCGCCGCACCGCCCTCGGGATGATCATCGAGGCGGTCGGCGGCAACGCCGAGGCCAGCCGGCTGGCCGGCATCCGCGCACGGCGCATCAAGCTCCTCGTGTACGTCGTGAGCGCCGCCTGCGCCGCGGTGGCCGGGTTCATGATGACCGCGAACGTGTCCAGCGCCGACGGTAACTCGGCCGGGCTGTGGGTCGAACTCGACGCGATCCTTGCCGTGGTCATCGGCGGCACGTCGCTGGCCGGCGGTCGTTTCTACCTCAGCGGCACCGTCGTCGGCGCGCTGATCATCCAGACCCTGACCACCTCCGTGTACGCGATGAACATCGACCCGCAGACCTCCCTGCTGTTCAAGGCGATGGTGGTGATCGCGGTCTGCCTCATCCAGGCGCCGGCATTCCGCGCCAGGTTCCGGCGCCGGCCAGTCCCCGGGGCGCCCCCGTCGGCCCCGGTCGACCAGAAGAAGGAGCAGGTGGCAGCCTGATGAGCACGACGGAACTCACCGCGCGACTGGGCCGCCCGACCTGGTTGCGGCTGCCGCGGCGGCAGGTCCCGGTGCTGGTCAGCCTCGCTCTGCTGCTGGTCATGTACGGCATCGGCGTCTCGCAGTACCGTGCCTTCTCCAACGTCCAGGTCATCTTCAACGTCTTCATCGACAACGGGTTCCTGCTCGTCGTCGCGGTCGGCATGACCTTCGTGATCCTGACCGGCGGCATCGACCTGTCGGTCGGCTCGGTGGTGGCGATGACCGCGATGGTGTCGGCCGCACTGCTGCGCGAAGGCCTGCCGCCCGCGCTGGTGCTGCTGATCGCGTTGCTGATCGGCCCGACGCTCGGGTTCGTGATGGGCTGCGTCATCCATTTCTTCGACATCCAGCCCTTCATCGTCACCCTGGCCGGCATGTTCTTCGCCCGCGGCCTGTGCACCTGGATCAGTTCGGTCTCGGTGCCCATCTCCGACGGCTTCTGGACCAGCGCCGCGCAGGAACGGATCAGGATCGGCGAGAACTTCGTGACCGTCAGCGTCCTCATCACGGTCGCGGTGGTCGCCGTGGCCGCGTACACGCTGGCGTACACCCGGCTGGGCCGCAACGTGTACGCGATCGGCGGCAACCCGCAGTCGGCACTGCTGATGGGCCTACCGGTCGGCCGCACCCGAATCGCCGTCTACACGATCAGTGGGCTCTGCTCGGCGATCGGGGGCATCCTGCTGTCCTTCTACACCCTGTCGGGGGCGCCGCTGATCGCCGTGGGCATGGAGCTGGACGCGATCGCCGCGGTGGTCATCGGCGGCACCCTGCTCACCGGCGGCGCCGGCTACGTGCTGGGCACCGTGCTGGGCGTGCTGGTGCTCGGCGTCATCCAGACACTGATCACCTTCGACGGCACCCTCAACTCCTGGTGGACCAAGATCGTGATCGGCGGCCTGCTGTTCGCGTTCATCCTGCTCCAGCGCCTCATCGCGATCCGCAAGAAGTAACCCACGAACCGTCCATCGGAAGGCAACCCCATGACTAGCCCATCGCCGGCCCCAGAGGTCTGGTTCCTCACCGGCAGCCAGGGCCTCTACGGTCCGGAGACCCTGCGTCAGGTGACCGATCAGTCCCAGCAGATCGCTGCGCGACTCGATGCCGATCCCGCCATCCCCGCCCGGGTGGTCTGGAAGCCGGTGCTCACCTCCAGCGCCGACATCCTGGCGGTCTGCCGCGACGCCGCAGTCCAGGGGGCCGTGGGCATCATCGCGTGGATGCACACCTTCTCGCCGGCGAAGATGTGGATTTCCGGTCTGGACGCGTTGCGCACCCCGCTGCTGCACCTGCACACGCAGGCGAACGTGGCGCTGCCGTGGTCCGAGATCGACATGGACTTCATGAATCTCAACCAGGCTGCCCACGGCGACCGCGAGTTCGGGTATGCGCAGACCCGCCTCGGCGTGGCCCGCAAGACGGTTGCCGGGCACGTCAGCAACCCGCAGGTCACCGCCCGCATCGCGGCCTGGACCCGAGCCGCGATCGGGTACGCGGAGATGCGCTCACTGCGACTGGCCCGCTTCGGCGACAACATGCGCGACGTGGCCGTGACCGAGGGCGACAAGGTCGAGGCGGAGCTGAGGTTCGGCGTATCCGTCAACACGTACGGGGTGAACGACCTGGTGCACGCCGTCGACGCCGTCCCGGACGGGCGGATCGACGAACTGGTCAAGGAGTACGACGACAGCTACCGGCTCGACCGGACGCTGCGCCCCGGCGGCGAGCGTCACGATTCCCTGCGCTACGCCGCGCGCATCGAGGCCGGGTTGCGGGACTTCCTCGAGGCCGGCGGATTCGGCGCCTTCACCACCAACTTCGAGGACCTCGGCGGCCTGCGGCAACTGCCCGGCATCGCCGTGCAGCGGCTGATGGCCGACGGCTACGGCTTCGGCGGGGAGGGCGACTGGAAGACCTCCGTGCTGGTGCGCACGCTCAAGGCCATGTCGATCGGCGCCAGCGGCGGCACGTCCTTCATGGAGGACTACACCTACGACCTCACCCCCGGTCAGGAAGTCGTCCTCGGCGCGCACATGCTGGAGGTCTGTCCCAGCATCGCCGCCGGGACGCCGACCGTGGAGATCCACCCGTTGAGCATCGGCGGGCGCGAGGACCCGGTGCGGCTGGTCTTCGACGCCCGGCCCGGCCCGGCGGTGGTCCTGGGACTGGCCGACCTCGGCGAGCGGTTCCGGCTGGTGGCCAACGAGATCGACGTCGTCGCCCCACCGCAGCCATTGCCCAAGCTGCCCGTCGCCCGGGCGGTGTGGCGGCCCCGCCCGAACCTCGCCGCTTCCGCGGAGGCGTGGCTCACCGCGGGCGCACCGCACCACACGGTCCTGTCGCAGGCCGTCGGGATCGAGGAACTGGACGACCTCGCCGAGATGACCCGTACCGAACTCGTCGTCATCGACGCGGACACCACCCCTCGGCGCCTCGCCCACGAGATCCGCTCGAATCAGGCCTACTTCCGACTGGCCAGAGGATTCTGATCCGGCACCACTATTGGTGGGAGTCGATTGGTTGTCGGTGCGCTCCTGCGCCGCGAACGCGCCGATGATCCCGCCCGCCGCCGAGAGCCGTACGGCCCCCCCGTCGCCATGGCCGGGGAGGGCCGTGCGGCTCTTCTTGCCGACGGCGGCGGGGCTACGATGACCCCCCGAAGGGGGAGGTGCCATGACTCAGCAGCAGGCCGCGCGTGCCGCAGTGATGAGCGATGTCGCACGGCTTGCCGGTGTCTCTCATCAAACCGTCTCCCGGGTGCTGAACAATCATCCGAGCGTCCGGCAGGAAACCCGGGAACGGGTGCTGCGGGCCGTGCATCAGCTCAACTACCGGCCCAACGCCATGGCGCGCGGGTTGGCCAGCCGGCGCTCCCGCGTCATCGGCGTGGTCAGCTTCGACACGATCCTCTACGGCCCGGCGGCCACCCTGCTCGGCATCGAGCGCGCGGCCCGCGCCGCGGGCTACGGCATCAGCATCGTCACCCTGGAGCGGCTCGACCGCGCCGGGGTGGCCTCCGCCATCGACTCGCTGACCGACCAGTCGGTGGCCGGGGTCGTGCTCATCGCCCCGATGGTCAGTGCGGCGGTGGCCGTACACGGCCTGCCCACCGGCGTACCCGCGGTGGTGGTCGAACCCGGCGGTGGCGGTGAGTTTCCCACTGCCTCGGTCGACCAGGTCGCCGGCGCCCGCCTCGCCGTCGAGCACCTCCTCGCGCTCGGACACGAGACCGTGTGGCACATCGCCGGGCCGCGCGACTGGCTGGAGGCCCGCGATCGCATCGACGGGTGGCGGCTTGCCCTGGAGGCGGCCGGCCGTCGCGTCCCGCCGGTCATCACCGGAGACTGGAGCCCCCGGGCGGGCTACGAGATCGGGCAGTCGCTCGTCGACCGCCCGGACATCACCGCGATCTTCTGCGCCAACGACCACCAGGCGCTCGGCCTGCTCCGCGCCCTCCATCAACGGGGCGTGCGGGTGCCGGACGACATCAGCGTGGTCGGGTTCGACGACATTCCCGAGGCCGCCTACTTCTCCCCGCCGCTGACCACCGTCCGCCAGGACTTCGACGAAGTCGGCCGCCGCTGCGTCGCCGCGCTGTTGGAGTCGCTGGCCGCCGACCCGTCCCTCGGGCGAGCGAACCCGCCCCCGGTGGAACCGACGCTCGTGGTCCGGGCCAGCAGCGGCAACAGGAAGTCCTGAGCAGAAGCCACCAACCGGCCCGGCGGAAACGCTCTTCCGCCGGGCCGTGGATCGGTTCAGCGCGGCTCGGTCGCGACCGACCTCAGCAGGTGGACCCGGTCACAGGGCCAGATCCTCGTTGGACTCTGCGGCAGCGACGAAGACGGCCTCCCGCTGCGCTTCGGTGTGCCGGCCTGCGGCGAGCCATTCGTCCAGGACCGCCTTCACGTGCTTGAGGAACTGTCCGTGGTTGCGGAATGGCGCCGCCGCCCAGACCCGGTCGAGGAAGGTCTCCCCGTTCTCGTCCCGGATGCCGTCGTTGGGCACGCCGGTGGTGGCCGGCCCGAAGACGACCTCCGGTTCGACCCGCTTCACATACGGGTGGTAGGCGTTGAACTGCCCGGGCACCGGGTCGGAGATGTAGTAGGGCGCCAGGGTGTATCCGTGCGTGGTGAAGTGCATCGGGACACCCGTCGGCTGGATGGCGCCGGCCAGGTCGCCGTCCAGTTTCAGATCCTTGAAGAAGGTGAACTCCCGGTAGCTGGGCGTGTCGTCCCGCACGACCATGAGGGTGGGACCGTAGAGAATGGACTGGATCGACTTGTTGTCGAGCGCCTTCTCCACTCGGAAGCTCAACGGCATCGAGATGTCGATCGTGTCCCCGCGGGACCACTTCCGGTCGAGGGTGACATAGCTTCCGGGCGTGGCCGTGAGCTGTTGGCGCTTGCCGTTGACCAGGACGGTGTAGCCCTTCACGGCCCACGACGGCACCCGGAGCTTCACTGTCAGCTGGCCGCTGCCCTCGTCGAACCGTAGGCTGCTGGCGCCTTCGGTCGGGTACTGCGTCTCCTGGGTGATGACGAACCCACGGCCGGGCCAGGTCAGCGTCGAGGCGATGAAGAGGTTGACGTAGAGCGTCGACTCGTCCGCCGACTGGAAGTAGATCGACTCCTGGTACTTGGTGTGGCTCTCCAGGCCGGTGCCGTTGCAGCAGCTGCCGTTTCCGCCGTACCGGCTGTATTCGATGGTGGTGCCGATCCTCCGCGATCGGCCGGGCCACATGTTCTGGTGGTAGGTCACCTCGGTGGCGGTCACGCTGTCGACATCGTGGCGCGAGCTGAGGATCTGGTTGTGCAGCGCCTTCTCGTAGAAGTCCATGTACGCCGCGTCCTGCTCGTGGAAGAACAGGTTCCGCGTCAGCCGGAGCATGTTGTAGGCGCAGCAGGTTTCGGCGTGCCGCGGGTCCGAGGACGAGGTGAAACCGGAGGTGATCACCCCTCGTACGCCGAAGTGCTCGCTGCGGCCGGCGCCGCCGTTGCTGAAGGTGCGGTGCGGGACGACCATCGCCCAGAAGTTCTTGGCAGCGGTGTGGTAGTCCTCGACGCCGGTCTGCTCGAAGAGCCGCAGGTAGCCGATGTTCGGCGCCATGTACTGGTTGGCGTGCCGCCCGTTCAACTCGTCGCGTTCCGCGAGCGAGGCAGTGAAGATCGTGGTGAAGGTGAACGCCTTGGCGGCCTGAAGGTACCGGGCCTGCGCTTCGGCATTCGGGGCGAGCGCGGAGAGTTCGGCCATGACCTCGTTCATCGAGCCCGCCTCGCCGGCGCTGTAGATGTTCCACATCCGGTCCAGCTCGCCCTGGTTGTACCGGCTGAGCCGCTGGTGGACCCAGTCGCCCATCCGGAAGACGATGTCCAGCGCCTCCTCGTTCCCGGTCAGGTGGTAGGCGTTGAGCAGACCCCTCATGATCTTGTGGCAGGTGTACCACGGTGCCCAGACCGCGTTGGCGCCGCTGTTCTCCTGGAGGGTCGGCGGCTCAAGCCGGCTGAACTGGCCCTCGGGGAAGGCGGCGAGGAAGCCGGGGTAGCTCGTCCCGATGATGGTGGCGTCGCGGTCGTTGCCCGAGTGGTCGACGGCGATCTCACCCTCCTCCTCGAAGCGGTACCAGGCCGTTAGGCCGGTCGGGTCCGGCGACTCCGCTGCCGGGTCCGCGGTGGCGAGTGCCTGCACCTCGGCCGCGGTCAGGGCCCGGGGATAGATCCGGAAGTCGTCCACCGTCGCGTTGAGGTAGGGGTCGTTGGTGCTCTGCGACCGCCCGATCCAGTTGTTGGTGGTCGAGCCCAGGTTGGCCGGGGTCAACCGGATCGTGCTCGCGCCGACCTGAGTCCCGTTGACGTAGAGCCGGCCCGTGCTGTCCGCGGTGGAGATCGTGACCGCCACGTGTGCCCACTGGCCGACCGGAACCGAGTTGCTCGTGCCGTCGATGCGCTGCTCGTTGTTGCTGCCGCTGGTGGTGATCGCGAACCGCGGTCCCATGCTGGCCGAGACCCATGGAGACAGCGACAGGTAGGCACTCGAGCCGGTGCTGAAGTTGAAGATCTTGGCGTTGGTCTGGCTGGTGCCGAGCTTGAGCCAGACCGCGATCGTCACGTCGGTGACGCCGGCGAGAAGCCCCGCGGGCAGCCGCACGTACTGGTTCGGGTGCGGGTCGCTGAGCCGTACGGCCTTTCCGGGCCGGCCGGTGACCCGGCCGACCTGCCGCGCGTCGAGCGCCCGCTGGCACTTGCCCAACTCCTCGACCAGGTAGTCGAGCTTGTCGAGGAAGATCTCCTCGCCGGTGGCGGCGTAGCACTGGGACAGGAGCGTCATGTAGTGCCCGGTGAAGTGCCCGCGCAGCAGGTGGTTCGGGGTGTCCCAGCCGCCCGGCCAGGTGCCGGGGGCAGGCAGGCCGGCGTTGGCCCGGAACAGATTCAGCATCCGGTCCGGTCCGTCGAGGACCTTGCCGGTGCCCGGGTAGTTCCGGGCGTAGTTGAGCATCCGGTCACGCTTCTGCTGGAAGATTCCCTCGTGCAGGGTCACCCGGTCGAGGTCGAACGGCTTGACCGGGGCACCGGGCTGCGTCGGACTCGTCCCGGCTCCGGCCCCGCCGTCGTCGGCGATGGCCGCCGAGGCACCCACGGCCGACGCGATGGTCATCGCGGCAGGGGCGGTGGACGCCAACACGCCCATTCGGAGCAGATTCCGGCGGGTGAACTCCTTGCCCACTTCTCACTCTCCTTGATCTGGCCCGTGGCCGGGCCGGCTGACGAGGGATCACCGGGGACCGCCAGCACCGGCCGGACGTCCGGCACGTGGTCTTCCACTGCACCGGGCCGCCCGGCCATGTGAGCGCGCTCAAGGATGCAGCCTGAGTGCGCCAACAGATGAAACAGGCAGGCCAGGCGCCCAAGTGTTACCGCTCACATCAGCAGTGTCAATACATGGAGGACAGTCGCTCCCGGGCGCAGCCGACAGCGTCTGTCGATCCCCGACCGCCAACCGGCCTGTGTGGTTCATGCGGCGCACACTGCCGGCGTCGGTTCAGGCGACCTGGCCGTGGACGTTCTGCCAGCCAGGAATTCCTGGGGCAGGTCGCACCAGGCCGTCAGCCGTGCGGTCGGTCGACTCGGCACGGGCTCCGGGTCAGGTGGTCGCCCCGTCGTGCCGGGCAGACACCCGAGCGGCTCCCTGGGCCAGCAGCCATGGCAGGTAGCCGGCGCGTACGCCGTCGGTGATCGTCACTGCCACCGTGCTGTCGCCGACCCGCATCACGGCCCGCCCGCCGGACGCGGAGACGAATGCACCGCCGCCGATGCCGGGCAGCTCCTGCCCTCGGGCGTTGAGCCGCCAGATCCACCGTCCCGGCGCCCCACTCACCGCCTGGACCATCAGGACGGGGCGGCCGTCGGCGGCCGAACGGAACTGGGCACCGGCCAGCGGGCTCGGCAGCTCAAGCCCTTCAGCGGCCTGGACCGGCAGGCCCAGCGCCTGCCCGACCTCCTCCGGTGTGAACAGGTCCGTCGGCCGCGGCATCGGCTCAGCCGGCCCGGACTCTCCGCCGCGTCCCTTCGTCAGCGGCAGGTCATCGGTGTCGTCGGCCACCGCCGGCTCCATCAACCGTCGCGAGTGGCCCTGGCCCACCACCGACAACTCGACCACCCGCCGGGTCCAGGGCCGCACCCTGATCGTCACGGTGTCGCCGTCGTGGCAACCGGCCGCCCACTGGCTGGGCAACGCCCAGGCGGTGGTGCGGTCGCCGACGCCGTCGTCCACCGCCAGGTAGTGCAGCCAGGGCCGAGCCGGCCGATTGTCGCTCTGGGCGGTCGAACGCCACACCTCCAGCCAGAGCACTTCGCCGGTGATGGTGCGTTCGGTGGCGAGGTCGGCGAGGCCACGCACCAGCGTGTAGCCACCGGATGCCACCAGCAGCAGCGCCAGGGCGACGATGCCGTCGGCCGCGAGGGCCAGGATCCGCTCCGCCCGGTCGGTCGTGGACGGTGCGAGGTCGACGGAGCCGCCGAGCACCTTCAGCAGGAAGGCGCCGATCGCGATGCCGATCACCGCGCGGAAAAGCATTCTCGGTAGCGTCTGGCCGTAGCGCGGGAAGAAGCGCGGGTACCGTACCCGCACCCGGTGCCACGTGCCGCCGAACGACGACCAGACCAGCGTCCGTTCGCCCAGACCGAGGTCGAGCACGGCGCTGGTCAGTCGGGTGGCACCGACGGCGGCACCATAGCCCAGGTACCGGTCCCAGATCGTCACCGAGGCCGGCGGCAGCTCGTGGAACTGCTCGTGCCCGCGCAGCCAGTCGCGGACGCCGAGCCACCGCGCCGCCACCTGACGACCGAGGGCCGTGTCGCGCTCGCCGGGCGACGCCCCGGCGATGGCGCTGAGCACGGCGAACGTGACGATACCGGCGGCGAAACCGACGTTGTCGTCCTCCTGGTGCCAGATGCCGTAGTGCAGGACGGCGAGGCCGACACCCACCCCGGCGACCAACGCGGCGCTGACCAGGAGGGTGGTCACCGCCGGCCCGAAGCGCCGGCGGGACAGCCCGGCCGCCCGGGCATCGGCGACGACCTCCGCGCGCAGCCGCTTGTTCCACGCCTTGGCCTGCGCCTGCTCGCGGAAGGTCAGCGCGGTCAGCGGGACCACTCCGTTCACCGCGAGCCCGCGTATCCGGTCGAGCACCCGGCGCTCGTACGGCCGCAGCCCGCCGTCGTCCGGCGGCACCGACGGCAGGTGCAGGGTGGTCTGCATCGGGTCGTTGCCTGGCTGGCGCAGCTCGATGAAGCCACGGGCGGCGAGGTCGAGCAGCGTCGACTCGGCCGCGTCCTCGGTAAGCGACCAGCGGTTGACCAGCAGGCTCACCACGGCCGGCGGTTCGGCCCCGAGTTCCGGGGTGGCCGGCGCGGGCGCCGGACTGGCCGGTCGGGTGACCAGCCGCACGATGCCGTAGACAAGGAACCAGCCGGTGAGCGCGGCCGCGCTCACCGCCAGGTCGAGGAGCAGGCGCCGGTCCATCGCCACCCTCGCGCCGTCAGAAGCGCACCTGGACAGGGGCGCGTTCGCCGTCCGGGGCCTCGAAGAAGTCCATCGCCCGGAACCCGCCGATGCCCGCGATGATGTTGGTGGGGACGGACTGCACGGTGGTGTTGAACGTCTGGACGGCGCTGTTGTAGAACTGCCGGGCGTAGGCGACCTTGTCCTCGGTGTTCGCCAGCTCGCCCTGCAACGCCGCGAAGTTCTGGTTGGCCTTCAGGTCCGGGTACGCCTCCGCCAGCGCGAAGAGCCGGCCGAGCGCCTGGGTGAGGACGTTCTCGGCGGCCGCGCGGTCGGCCACACCGGGCCCCCCGGCCGCCGCGATCGCACCGGTGCGGGCGGCGACCACGGACTCCAGCGTGCCGCGCTCGTGCGCCGCGTAGCCCTTGACCGTCTCCACCAGGTTGGGGATCAGGTCGTGCCGACGCTTGAGCTGGACGTCGATCTGCGCCCAGGACGCCTGCACCTGATTGCGCTGGCGAACCAGGCGGTTGTAGGCGGCCAGCACCCAGCCGATCACGACCACCACGAGCAGGCAGAACAGCCCGCCGGCGATGCTCAGAATGACGCCCGTGCCCATCTGTGACTCCCGCATCCGGTCTTCGTGTCCGCATCATGATGCGCGGGCAGGGCCAGCGGCGTATCCGACTATCGGCCGGACTCTCGCTCCCGCGAGGCCGCCGGACCTGTCCCGGAAGTCACCCCGCCGGCCGCGATGGGTCGCCACCGCCGGCCTCCCCGCTGTGATGAGCATGAGGACGCGGGCCACCACGTGCAATCAGGCGAACAGGTGGCATGGTGGCGACTGTCCGTTTCGGGTCAGTGGTCCGGCGGGAGGCGATAGACCGACACGTGGGAACGCGACTCGGCGGTGAACTCCGCTCCGGCCCAGTCCGCGTGCCTGGACTCCAGCTCGAACCCGGCCAGCTGCGCCATGAGGTCGAGCTCGGCGGGCCAGATGTAGCGGTGCGGGCTGCGGAACAGCCGCGCCTGCGTACCGTCGTCGAATCTGAAGTGGTGTGACACGACGTGCTGGCGTAGCACGTCGTAGGTGTCCAGGCCGATGTAGCCGGACTCGGAGTGCCACACCGTGGCCTGCTGGCCGGGTGGCAGCTTACGCAGCTCGGGCACCCAGAGCTCGATCACGAACCGGCCACCGGGGGTGAGGTGGCGCGCCGCGTTGCGGAAGCACGCGACCTGTTCCGCCTGGGTGAGCAGATTGGAGATCGTGTTGTAGACGAGGTAGACGAGCGGGTATCTGCCCGGGGCGACGGCGGTCGCCATGTCGCCGACGATCACGGGGACCGTCGCCTCGTCCGCCTTCGTACGTAGTTGGTCGATCATCGGCTGGGACAGCTCGATGCCGGTGACGGGCACCCCTCGCTCGGTGAGCGGGACGGCCACCCGGCCGGTGCCGACGGCGAACTCGAGCGCCGGTCCACCGGCCGCCAGTTCGGTGAGGCGGTCGACGGCCGGCACCAGGACCTCGGGCGCGAACATGCCGCTACCCGGCGTGTCGTAGCGCTGAGCGGCTTCGACGTTCCAGATGTCCTCCTGCTGCACAGCGCCACGATCGCCGCGCGACGTCCACATTGTCCAACGATTTTCCGGCGCCGGGGCCGCACGCCCGTAAGGCCCGATGCGCGCGCGGCAGCGCCTCGGGCCTGGGCCCGGGTGCGGTGCCGCGAACCTTGACGCCATCGGGATCACCCCACCAGAGGTCGGTCCGCGCGCCCGCAACATCGACCCCGACACCGCCGAACGGCGCCACTCATGACAGGTGCACCTAGTGAGCGGGTGCCGCCGGCCCGGAGTCGGCCACCCAGTCCGGGTGGGCCGCGACGAACGCGTCGACGGTGTCGTCCCGGACCGCGTGCAGCAACTGCACGCTGGTCGGGCTGAGGACCTCGGCGCTGCCGACACCCGGGACCGTACGGCTGTTGAACGTGCCGTTGTTGGTCTTGATCGTGGTGATCGAGTCGGGGCGGATCCCCCGCATGGCGAAGGCCCAGTCCTCCAGCGAGATGCCGCCGTCGTCGACGGTCATGGCCTTACCGACCGCCGACAGCAGCCCGGGCAGCTTGGTCGGCGAGTTCAGGCCGTCGGTCACCACCTGGTGCAGCACCGCCTTTATGAACTGCTGCTGGTGGCGCTGCCGGCCGTAGTCGAAGTCGTGGTTCGCCAGCAGGTCCCGCTGCCGGACGAAGTCCAGCGCCTGCGTCGGGTCCAGGCACTGGTTGCCCTTTTCGTAGATGTTCGGGGTGACCCCGGGGATGCGGTGGTTCACCGTGCCGTCGGGATTGATCTTGTACGGCGCCGCCGGCTTTCCGGTCTTGTCGTCATGCCCCACGTGGATCGAGGTGGTGGTCTCGTCGACGTACATGCAGACCTGGCCGAGGACCTGGACGATCTTCTTGAAGCCCTGGAAGTCGATGATCGCGCCGGCGTCCGGGGTGATCCCGGTGAGGTCGCGCACGGTCAGAGCCAGCAGCTCGAAACCGTGCGACGTCGCCGATGCGCCGGTGAGTCCCCGGCCGCCGAACGCGAAGGCGGCGTTGATCTTGTTCTGCCCGCCGTGGTACGGCGTCGCGCCGTTGTCGTAGGCGGGGATGGTGACCAGCGTGTCCCGCGGCAGCGACACCAGGTACGCCTGGCTGTGGTCCGCCGGGATGTGCAGCAGGATGATCGAGTCGGACCGGACGAGCTGGCCGGAGTCCTGGTTGGGGCGGCTGTCCACCCCGACGAGCAGGATGTTCTTCGCCCCCGTGATCGTCTGGTGCTGACGCGGGGCCGCCGCGGCGCCGAGCAGGTTCTGCCGGGTGACCTTGCTGGTCGCGCTGTGCAGCAGGAACGCGCTGCCACCCAGCGCCACGCCGCTGAGCGTCATCAGCGTGGTGCCGACGGCCACGCACCACCGGGCCCAGCGGGGCCACGGCCGACGGGCGCGCCGCTTTCGCGGCTCGGAGCGCGTAGTGGTGGCGTACGACACGTGACTCCTCAGAGTGACCGGGTGGATGCAAGCCGCTCCAGGCTATGCCGGCGGCGATCCGGCGCCCAGTCACCGCGCTGTGAACTGCCTGGGAGGGCGGCCGGGCGGGCTCCGCATCCGACCACACGCGGGACGGCCCGGCAGGTAACTCCGCCACCACCGCGGAGCGGAGGTATGACACGGAGAGTTACCGACGGGTCCGGCGGGACGGATGTCCCGCCCGGATGGCGAGGGCGGACACGTCGGCCCGGCGCGCGTACCGGATGATCAGCCGGACCGGCGGCGGGTGACCGCCACAGCGGCGCCCGCCGCGACCAGCATGACGGCCGCGACGGCGAGGCCGGCGAGGCCGGCTTTGGTGATCGGCGGCCCGCCGCCGTGGCCGGCCGGACCGCCGCCGGCGGTGTCGCCGCCCTGGTCGGCGTGGCTGCTGAAGACGGTGGCGAGGCTGGCGACCGCGGCGTCCCGGGTCGCCAACGGCGCGAGGTGGAACCGCTGCTCGATGGTGGCGAGCACCGAGGTGGTGTCGTACGCGGTGTGGTCCACGCGGAACGGCGCGGCCAGCCGCGGCGAGATCACCAACGCCGGGATCCGGGTGCCGGGGCCCCAGACGTCGCCCTTCGGCGGGGGGACGTGGTCCCACTGCCCGCCGAACTCGTCGTAGGTGACGATGACCAGGGTGTCCCGGGCCTGCGGGCCGCTCTCGACGGCCTTGAGCAACTCGACCAGGTGGTCGCTGCCGGTGGCCTCCGAGGCGTAGCCGGGATGCTCGGTCTCCTCGCCGACCGGCTTGACGAAGCTGACCGGCTTGAGCCGGCCCGCCCTGGCCGCCGCGATGAACTCCACCTCGTCGCGCAGATGCTGCCGTCGGGCCTGGCTGCCGGGGGCGTACTTCGCGAAGTAGGTGAACGGCTGGTGGTGGAACTGGAAGGTGGCGTCCGGGCAGTTCGGGTGGACCGCGCCGGGCATGGCGCGTGGGTCGGCGCAGGTCCGGCCGTCGGTGCCGTTGGTCCAGCCGGCGCCGCCGGTGTTGCCGGCGGCGTTGTCCCAGCCGCCCGCGTACCAGGCCCAGTCGATGTTGCCGGCCGACAGCCGGTCGCCGATGGTGTCGTGGTGCAGTGCCGGCATCCGCATCGCGTCCACCGTGCCCGGGCGGTACGGCTGGTACCAGGGCTGCACGGTGTTGACCGCGTAGTCGCCGCAGACCGCCGCCGTGCAGGAGCCGTCCGCCGCCGGGGCCTGGGTGAGCGGGCCGTCCCGCACGGGAGCCGGGTGCGCCGGGTCGGCCGGCCGGTACAGCGGGTAGTACGTCGGGATCCCGTTGGCGTCGACCACGGAGTTCTTGCCCGCCGCGGTGGCCTTGTCGGTCCACTCCGGGGTACGGGCGGCGACCAGCCACTGGTGGTTGAGGAACGAGCCGCCGAACGCGGCCTGGAAGAAGTTGTCCGCGATCGTGTAGCGCGGTGCGCCGCGGCTGTGCAGGTACCGGTAGATCGGCAGCGACCTCGTGTCGTAGTGGCCCATGGTCAGGCCGAGGGCGTCGCTGCCGGTGACGTACCGGTTCTGCCGGCCGCCGTTGATCTGGTACTGCTCCTGGTAGAAGCGGTGCACGAGGTCCTCCGTACAGCCACCCGGGACACCGCTGCCGTTGCGCCAGCCGTTCGGCCGGTTCGGCCCGTTCGGCGCCGGGCAGGTCGTGTCCCCGGGCCGGATGTGGTCCTCGATGCGGAACGGCCGGTTCGGAAAGGTGCCGCCGGTGCAGTTGACGGTGACCGGCGGCAGGTTCACGTCGTTCTGTGGCAGGCAGCCCAGCGGCGTTCCGTTCGCGCCGACCTGGGTGGTGTGGGCAGCGTCGGCCTCGCCCAGGCCGTTGACGCCCTCCCAGCCGCCGAACAGGTTGTCGAAGCTGTGGTTCTCCTCGTAGATGACGACGATGTTCGTGATGCCGGCCAGCGCGGAGGCATCGCCCGCCAGCGACGGGGCCGGTGCGGCGACAGCCACGACGACGGCCAGCGCGGCGCAGCCGCTGAACACCCGGCGCGCGTGGGAACGGACGGACACGAGGCCTCCGACGGGCGGGAGATGACGGTCGGTCAACCGGCCAGCCAGGCTCGGATCTCGTCGCCGTGCTCGTCCAGGCCCGGGGGCGGCAGGTCGTAGCGGGGCGGGGTGGCGGACAAGTCGATCGGGTTGCGGACGCCGGGCACGCCGTCCACGGTGACCACCGGTTCGAGCCCCAGCTCGCGGGCCAGGGTGACGCCGCCGTCGACCGTGTTGATCGGGGTGCACGGCACACCCGCCGCGCGCAGGTCGCGGAACCACTCGTCGCTGGTCCGCCCGCGCAGCCGCGCGACCAGGAGCGGGCGGAGCAGCTCGCGGTTGGCGGTGCGGTCCTGGTTGCGCCGGAAGCGCGGATCGTCGGCCAACTCCGGCGCGCCGAGCACCTGACACAGGGTCCGGAACTGGCCGTCGTTGCCGGCGATGACGACGAGGTCACCGTCGGCGGTGGGCAGCGGCTCGTACGGGAAGATGCTCGGGTGGGCGTTGCCCATCCGGAACGGCACGGTGCCGGCGGCGACGTGTGCGCTGCTGTGGTTGACCAGGCCGGACAGCGCCGAGGAGAGCAGGTTCACCTCGACGTGCTGGCCGACACCGCACCGCTGGCGGTCGTGCAGGGCGGCGAGGACGCCGACGGCCGCGTGCAGCCCGGCCATCACGTCGAACACGGCGACCCCGGCCTTGTACGGCGGGCCGCCCGGCTCGCCGGTGAGGCTCATCAGCCCCGACGCGGCCTGGATCATCAGGTCGTACCCCGGCAGGCCGGCGCCGGCCGCCGCACCGAAGCCGCTGATCGAGGCGTAGACGATCCGGGTGTTGGCGGCGGCGACGGTGTCGTAGTCGAGGCCGAAGCGGCGCAGCGCGCCGGGCCGGAAGTTCTGCACCATGACGTCGGCGCGCTCGGCGAGCCGGCGGGCCAGTGCGAGGTCGCCGGCATCGGTGAGGTCGAGGGCGACCGAGCGCTTGTTGCGGTTGACACCGAGGTAGTAGGTGGAGGTCCCCTCGCGGACCGGGGGCATCCAGGTGCGGGTGTCGTCGCCGCCGGGTCCCTCCACCTTGATGACGTCGGCCCCCAGATCGGCGAGGAGCATCGTCGCGTACGGGCCGGCGAGGATCCGGGAGAAGTCGGCGACGAGGACCCCGTGCAGCGGCCCGGACCGGTGCTCACCCGTACCCGGCTCCTGATCCCGGCGATGCTGGCGTCCGGCGGGGACCGACGGACGTCGTCCCGTCATGACCGCGGGGTGAGCAGGTAGTCGTCGGCGTCGGGGCTCCAGCGCAGATCCACCACACCGTTGGTGGCGGCCGCCTTGCAGAACTGCAGAAAGCTGCGGTAGCCCAGCTTCTTCTCGCTGAAGTCGGACCGCGCCCGGCGGAGCTGGTCCTTCAGTCCGGAGAGCGCGACCGCGCCTGCGCCACCGGCCAGGTCCAGGACCACGGAGCGCAGCAGCGCGAAGGCGGCCTCCCGGTCGCCGCGTTCGGGCAGCGACACCTCGGGGTCACCCTTGGCGGGTCCCTCGGCCAGCTCGACCACGTTGTGTTCGGCGAGGTACCGGAGGAGCTCGCCGAAGGTACGGAAGCCGTAGTCGGACTCGCTGAACGTCGGATCCTTCCGCAGCAGGGTCCGCTTCAGGCCGGAGGCGGTCACCTCACCGCTGGAGCTGCCCTGGAGGCCGGCCACGGTCTGCGCCACCAGGACGGCGAGCGTGTCGACGTCCCGGGCAGATTCCTCCGCCGTCGGCTGGGGCTCGGGCTCCGGCTGCTGCGGCACCTCGGGGGCGGGAGCTCGGCCGGGACGCCCACGCCGACCGGCGGTGACCGGGATCTCGACCCCCTCGAGGCGGTCGTAGTAGAGGAACTCGTCGCAGGCGGGTGGGAGCAGGGCCGAGGTGGATTTCTCCACGCCGACCCCAATGACCCGCTTGTTGAGTTCGCGGAGCTTGTGGACCAGCGGAGTGAAGTCGCTGTCCCCGGTGCAGATCACGAACGTGGACAGGTAGTCCCGTTCGAAGGCCAACTCCACGGCGTCGACGGCCATCTTGATGTCGGCGGCGTTCTTCCGCGAGGCGCCCATCCGCTGGGGAATCTCGATGAGTTCGACGTGGGACCGGGTGAGCATCCGCCGGTCCTCGTCGAAGTACGACCAGTCGGCGTACGCCCTGCGCACCACCACCCGGCCACGCTCGGCGAGGGCGTCGGCGATCGGCCGGAAGTCGAAGGCCCGCCCGCCGTGATGGTCGCGTACGCCGAGCGCCAGGTTCTCGTAGTCGAGGAACAGCGCGATCCGGTCTTCCTGATCCACGCGGGTCAGCCTACGCCCGCCCGGGTGGCCCGGCGATGTGGCGCGGGGCGGTCAGCGGCGTTGCCACGCCAGCACGCCGGCCGCCGCCGCGCCGGTGAGGCCGGCGGCGGTGACCAGGCGGTGCCTGGACAGCCAGGCCTGCGCGCTGTGGCCGTGCGCCCGGTTGGTGAACCCGCCGCGCGCGCCGTGGTCCCGGCCGTCCGGGCCGTCCGCCGGGTGCCACAGGTTGACCGGCTGGTCGGGGTCGGCCCGCTGGTCGGTCTGTTGCGAGTCGTAGCCGGCCCGGGCGAGGTACCGGTCGAGCAGGCCGGGCGCGATCCGGTTGCCGAGGATGGTCAGGGCGGTGGAGGCGCCCACCCAGTACTCCCGGCGGCCGGGCCGGTCGGCGGCGCCGACGATGGCCCGGGCGGCGACCACCGGCTCGTAGATCGGCGGCACCGGTTGGGCGTGCCGGGGCAGCCGGGACAGCAGCCAGTCGAACTGCGGGGTGTTGACCGCAGGCAGGTGCACCATGGTCACCCTCACGTTGCTCCGGTCGTGCATCAGCTCGCAGCGCAGCGCCTCGGTGAACCCGACGATCGCGTGCTTGGCACCGCAGTACGCGGCCTGCAACGGAATGCCCCGGTATGCCAAGGCCGACCCGACCTGGACGACGGTCCCCCGGTCCCGGGGCACCATGTGGTGCAGGGCCACCCGGGTGCCGTGCACGTAGCCGAGGTAGGTGACCTCCGTGGCCCGGCGGAACTCCTCGGGCCGGGTCTGCAGGAACGGGGCGAAGACGGAGCTGAACGCGTCATTGATCCACAGGTCGATCGGCCCGAGTTCGGCCTCGATCCGCTGCCCGGCGGCGACCACCTGGTCGTACTCCGCCATGTCCACCTCGATGGGCAGGGCACGGCTGCCGGCCGCCCGTACCTCGTCTGCGGCGGCGTCGAGGCCGGTGCGCCCCCTGGCCAGCAGCGCGATGGCGATGCCTCGTCGGGCGAGCAGCTGCGCGGTGGCCCGCCCGACCCCGGCGCTGGCGCCCGTGATCACCGCTACCTGTGCTCTCTGTCGGTTCCGGCTCATCTCACTCCCCACGCGTCGTCCGTCCTGTCCAGGGCTGTACCCCGACACCGGCGGGGTAGTCGAGCCGGAGCGACCGAGTTCGAGGCGGGTGTGGGCCGGCCGGCGACGGGTAGGCGCGGCGGGAGGTGGTGCCGGTGGGACGGGACGAGCGGCCGCCCGGGCCGGCGGGCCTGGACGCCCACGAGCCGAGCGTGCTGCGCGAGTACGCCCTGCTCGCCGACGGCTACCGCGGCGCCCTCGTCGGGCCGGACGGGAACGTGAGCTGGCTCTGCGCTCCCGGATGGGCGGATCCGCCCGTGTTCAGCCGCCTGATCGGCGGCCAGGGCGAATACCTCGTGACGCCGGCGAACCGGCGGTTCGTCTGGGGCGGACACTACGAGCCGGGATCGCTGGTGTGGGTGAGCCGATGGGTGACCACGGACGGGATCATCGAGTGCCGCGAAGCCCTGCTGTTCCCCGGCGAGGAGCGACAGATGGTGCTGCTGCGGCAGATCCATGCCGTGGACGGGGACGCGGTCGTTCACGTCCGGCTCGATCCCCGCGCCGATTTCGGTCGCGAGCCGGTGCGCGAGGTGCGCCGCGAGGGGTCGCGGTGGCTGGCCCGTACGGGCGGCCTGTACCTGCGGCACAGCGGCGGGGAACGGCTGCGGCCCACCGCCGACGGCCCGCTCTGCGGAGAGCTGGCGATCCCGGCCGGCGGGCGGCACGATCTGGTGCTCGAGATCGCGACGCATCCGCTCGACGCCGGGCCACCCCGGCCTGACGAGTTGTGGCGGACCACCGAGCAGGCCTGGCGGAGCTCGCTGCCGCCGCTCGCCGGCGGGCCCGCGCAGCGGGAAGCCATCTTCGCGTACGCCGTGCTGCGGGGCCTGACCCGGCCCGGTGGCGGCACGGTGGCGGCGGCGACCACGTCGCTGCCCGAGCGGGCGCTCGCCGGCCACAACTACGACTATCGCTACGCCTGGGTGCGGGACCAGTCCTTCGCAGGCCAGGCCGCCGCCCTGGTCGACAGGTACGAGCTCCTGGACGACGCGGTCGCCTTCCTCACCCAACGGGTGCTCGCCGACGGTGACCGGCTCGCCCCCGCCTACACCGTCGACGGCAACCCGGTGCCGCCGCAGCACGGGCTGGAGTTCCTGCCGGGCTATCCGGGCGCGTCGCCCCGAGTCGGGAACTGGGTGCGTGAACAGTTCCAGCTCGACGCCTTCGGCGAGACCCTGCTGCTGCTCGCCGCCGCCGGGCGGCACGACCGGTTGGACGACGCCTCCTGGCGGGCGTTGGAGCTGGCCGCGCGGACCATCGAGGAACGCTGGCGCCAGCCCGACTCGGGCATCTGGGAGCTGCCGGCCCGCCAGTGGACGCATTCGAAGCTGATCTGCGTGGCCGGGCTGCGGGCGGTCGCCCGGATCGCACCGCCCGGATCGGCGGGACGATGGGAGTCGCTCGCGGACACGATCCTCGCCGACGCGGCGGCACACGGCCTGCACCCGTCGGGGCGCTGGCAGCGGGCGTACGACGACGAGCGCATCGACGGGGCACTGCTGTTCCCCGGCATCCGGGGAGCGCTGCCGGCGGGGGATCCGCGTACCGAGGCGACCCGCCGGGCGGTCCTCGCCGAGCTGGGGTGCGAGGGCTACCTCTATCGGTTCCGCCCGGACAGCCGTCCGCTCGGCGACGCGGAGGGCGCCTTCCTGCTCTGCGGGTTCGCCGCGGCGCTCGCCACCTGGCAGGCCGGCGATGTGGTGGAGGCCATCCGGTGGTTCGAGCGCAACCGGGCCGCGTGCGGATCGCCGGGGCTCTTCACCGAGGAGTACGACGTGCAACAGCGGCAGTTGCGCGGCAACTTTCCGCAGGCCTTCGTGCACGCGCTGATGCTGGAGACCGCGTTGACCCTCGGCCAGGCCGACGCCTGCCCGGTCCCCCACTGACGAGAGC
Source organism: Micromonospora sp. SL4-19 (assembly GCF_047921475.1). Classification (NCBI taxonomy): domain Bacteria; kingdom Bacillati; phylum Actinomycetota; class Actinomycetes; order Micromonosporales; family Micromonosporaceae; genus Micromonospora; species Micromonospora sp. SL4-19. Next base: position 339,143 of record NZ_JBLROB010000003.1, on the reverse strand, counting down.
GGGCCGGTCGAACGCGGCGGCGCCCAGCCGCCCGAGGATCCGCCGACCTCGGTCAGGCGGGCGCGGGCGCATCCGCTACCGGCGCCGGGGTCGACGGGCCGCGCACAGGTCCAGCACGGCCCAGCCGCCGGCGATCGCGGCGTCGCGCAGGGCGATCCGACGCTGCCGGCGGTCGACGGCGGCGAGCGCCAGCGCGGTCGACGCGTGCAGCAGGTCCGCCGCGGCACCGGCGACGAGCACCACCGGCACCGGCCGGCGCAGGGTCACCGCCGCCTGGGCCAGGTGCCGCACGCCGAGCACGCGCAGCGTGCCCACCGCGAGCCCGCTCGCGCGTCCCCACCGCCGCAGCACCCGGCGCGGCGCCAGGATCAGGGTCGTGCCCCAGGCCAGCCGCGCGAAGGCGCTGGTGCGCCATGCCGGTGCCGGGCTCGTCGGGTCCATCGCGCCGCTCCTTCTCCCTCGGCTCAGGCCACCCGGTAGTTCTCCGCCGCGTCGGCCCGCAGTTCGAGGCCGTTGCCGGGGCGGTCCAGCGGCACCGCGGCGGCGCCTCCGGTGGCCGGCACCGCACCGTCGAAAAGCATCGACTCGATCCGGACGTGATCGTGGAACCACTCGAGGTGGCGCAGGTTCGGCACGGCGGCGGCGACCGGCAGGTGCTGGTGCGGCACGCAGTGCGCCGACACCTCCAGGCCGGCCGCGGCGGCCACCGCGGCGGCCCGCAGAAACTCGGTGATGCCGCCGCACCGGCTGACGTCGATCTGGAGGCAGTCGACGTACGGGGCCATCCGGTGGAAGTAGACGAGGTCGAAGCCGTACTCGCCGGCCGCCACGTCGGGCAGCACCTGGTCGCGGACCAGTCCGAGGCCGGCCAGATCGTCGGAGCTGACCGGCTCCTCGTACCACCGGACGTCCAGGTCGGCGGCGGCCCGCATCATTCGGACCGCCTGCTTGCGCTGATACCCACCGTTCGCGTCGACGTACAGCTCGGCGTCGTCACCGATGGTGTGCCGGGCCGCTGCCATCCGGGCCAGATCGCGCGGCACGTCGGTGCCCCAGGACTCCCCTATCTTGATCTTCACGCGGGGAATCCCCTCGTCGTGGACCCAGCCGGCCAGCTGGCGGTGCTGGCGGTCGGCGTCGTACGTGGTGAACCCGCCGCTGCCGTACACCGGCACCTGATGGCGGGCGGTGCCGAGCAGCCGGGCCAGCGGCAGGCCGTGCCGGCGGGCCTTGAGGTCCCAGACCGCGCAGTCGGCGGCCGACAGCGCCAGCCCGGCCACCCCGGGCCGCCCGGCGTTGCGCAGGCGGCGCTGCATCGCCGTCCAGACGGCCGGCACGTCGTCCGGATCCAGGTCGGTCACCACCGGGGCGAGCAGCTCGGTCACCACCCCCGCCGCGGCGGCCGGGCCGTACGTCCAGCCGAAGCCGGTGTGCCCGTCGGCCTGGGCGTGGACCAGCACCATCGTGGTGCTGTCCCAGGCGAGGGTGCCGTCCCCCTCGGGGGCGTCGGTGGGCGGCCGATACGCCGCCGCGGTCAGCCGCACCCCGTCACCGCCACCGTCGGCCGGCCCAGGCGGCGAGCGCGGCCACCGGTGCCAGCGCGGCCAGGCCGACCAGCCCGGCGGCGGCCCACCGGACGGCCCGCGGCGGCGGCACGGGCCGGTGGGCCCAGCTGTGCTCGGGCCGCGGCGGCACCGACCCGCCGTGGAGGCCGGCGCGGAGCAGCTCGGCCAGGTGGATCGCCTTTCGACCGCGCGCCGCGCTCTGCTCGACCTGGGTACGGCAGCTGAAGCCGTCGGCGAGGATGACGTCGGTGTCGGCGGCGTCGCGTACGGCCGGCAGCAGGACCCGTTCGGCGCACGCCTCGGACACCTCGTAGTGCCCCTGCTCGAACCCGAAGTTGCCGGCCAGGCCGCAGCAGCCGGAGTCGAGGAAGTCGGCGCGGACTCCGGCCTCGGACAGCACCGCCTGGTCGGCGGTGGTGCCCACGATCGCGTGCTGGTGGCAGTGGGTCTGAATCAGCGCGTGCGCCGGCAGCCGGGGCGGTCGCCAGCCCGGGGTGTGGTCGTGCAGCAGCTCGGCCAGGGTCACGGTCTGCTTGCGGAGCTTGGTGACGTCCTGGTCGGTGGGGAACAGTTCGTGGGCGTCGCTGCGGAACACGGCGGTGCAGCTCGGCTCCAGCCCGACCACCCGGGTCCCGGCCCGCAGGTGCGGGCGCAGCACGTCCACGGTCCGCTGGAGCACCCGCTTGGCGATGCCGAGCTGGCCGGTGGAGATCCAGGTCAGGCCGCAGCAGACCGGCTGGTCCGGGACCCGTACCCGCCATCCGGCGGACTCCAGCACTTCGACCGCGGCCTGCGCGATGCCGGGGTGGAAGTGGTTGGTGAAGGTGTCCGGCCACAGCAGCACCTCGCCGCGGGCGCCGTCCCCGCCGGGGGTTCGGCGGGCGAACCAGCGCTGGAAGGACTCCGGGGCGAACAGCGGGATGTCCCGGCGCTGGTCGATGCCGCCGACCGCCTTGGCGAGCCGGTTCAGCCCGGGGGCCTGTGCCAGCGCGTTGGCCGCCGGGGGCGCGGTCCCGGCCAGCGCGGCCGCCACCGGCAGCCAGCCCATCGAGTAGTGCGATCGGGGGCGCAGCCGGCCCGCGTAGTGGTGCGACAGGAACTCCGCCTTGTAGGTGGCCATGTCCACGTTGACCGGGCAGTCCGCCCTGCAGCCCTTGCAGGCCAGGCAGAGGTCCAGGGCGTCCCGGACGGCGTCGGAGCGCCAGCCGTCGCCGATGACCCCACCCCGGGCCGTGCCGTCGAGCATCTCGAACAGCAGGCGGGAGCGGCCCCGCGTCGAGTGCTCCTCCTCCCGGGTGACCATGTACGACGGGCACATCACCCCGCCGTGCTGCCGCCGGCACTCGCCGACGCCGACGCAGCGCAGCACGGCCCTGTCGAATCCTCCGTCGTCGGGGTAGCGGAAGTGGGTCTCCCACCAGCCCTGGTTGTAGTCGACGCCGAGGCGCAGGTGGCTGTCCAGCGGGTAGGGTGCGACGACCTTGCCCGGGTTCATCCGGTCGTCGGGGTCGAAGATGGCCTTGAACTGCCCGAACGCCCGGATCAGCCGGTCGCCGAACATCTTCGGCAGCAGTTCGCCCCGGGACTGCCCGTCGCCGTGCTCGCCCGAGAAGGAGCCCCCGTAGGACACGACCAGGTCCGCGGCCCGCTCGATGAACGAGCGGAACTGCCGTACGCCGTCGGCGGTGGTCAGCTTGAACGGGATCCGGGTGTGGACGCACCCCTGCCCGAAGTGTCCGTACAGCGACGCCTGCTCGTAGCCGTACTCCCGGTACAGCGCGTCGAGGTCGCGCAGGTAGTCGCCCAGCCGGTCCGGCGGGACGGACGAATCCTCCCAGCCCTCCCAGGTGTCCGCCTCGCCGGGCACCCGGGCGGTCGCGCCGAGGCCGGACTCCCGGACCTGCCACATCTGTTCCTCGTGGGCCTCGTCGTCGAAGCGGTGCACGGTCGGCCCGTCCTCGCGCTGCAACGCGTGCAGCATTTGGGCGAGGGCGGCCTCCGCCTGCTCCAGCGTGTGGCCGCCCATCTGGACCATCAGCCAGCCGCCACCCTGCGGCAGCAGGTGCACGGCGGCGGCATGCAGATGCTTGCGCTTCTCAAAGTTGATCAGCTTGTCGTCGAGGCCCTCCAGCGCGATCGGATTGTGCGGCAGGATGTGTTTCACGTCGTCGGCCGCGGCGGCGATGTCCGGGTAGCCGAGGAAGACCATCACCTTTACCGGGACCACCGGGACCAGCTTCAGCCGGGCCCGCAGCACGGTGACCAGGGTGCTCTCGGAGCCGACCAGCGCCTGCGCCACGTGGAAGTTCTTCTCGGGCAGCAGGCTGTCCAGGTTGTAGCCGGAGACCCGACGCGGGATGTCCGGGTAGCGGGCGCGGATGTCGTTCAGGTACTCGTCCCGCAGCGCCCGCAACTGGCGGTAGATCTCGGCCTGGCGGCCGCCCCGGCGCTGGATCTCGGCGTACTCCTCGTCGCTGGTCTCGCCGACCCACATCCGGGTGCCGTCGTAGAGCAGCACCTCCATCTCGATGAGGTTGTCGACGGTCTTGCCGGTGCGCTGCGCGGTCGATCCGCAGGAGTTGTTGCCGATCATCCCGCCGATGGCGCAGTGGGTGTGGGTCGACGGCTTCGGGCCGAACTCGAGCCGGTACGGGGCCAGTAACTCGTTGAGCGTGTCCAGCACGATGCCCGGCTCCACCAGGCAGGTCTTCGCCTCGGCGTCCACCTCGATCAACCGGTTGCAGTACTTCGACCAGTCGATCACGACGGCGGTGTTGGTGCACTCGCCGGCCAGGCTCGTGCCGCCACCTCGGGAGAGCACGGGAACGCCCATCCGGCGACACACCGCGATCGCGGCGACGGCGGCCTCGACGGTACGCGGCACGACCACGCCGAGCGGCACCTGCCGATAGTTGGAGCCGTCCGTCGAGTACGCGGCGCGCGAGCCGTCGTCGAACCGGACCTCGCCGTCGACCGCCGGGCGCAGCTGTGCGGCCAGGGCGTCGAGGTCCACGTCGGTGGCGGGGGCGGGCGCCCGGGTCACCGGGTCGGGCAGTGCGACCGGGGGCGCCTTGACCCGGGTCACGACCGCAGCTCGTTGATCTTGTCGCGGGCGACCGTCGCCACGGTGGCCACCCTGTGCGGCTGGCCGCGCAGGAACGCCTCGGTGAAGTGCTTCGCCTGGTCGTACTGGACCTTCCCGGGCATCGGCGGCTCGTTCGGGTTGACGTCGCAGTCGACCAGCGCCGGACCGGGGTGGGCGAGGGCCTCCCGGATCGCCCCGGGCAAATCCTTCGAATCGGTGATCTTCGCGCCGTAACCGCCGCAGGCCCGGGCCCAGGCGGCGTAGTCCGCCTCCGGCTGCCGGTGCCGCACCTCGTACTCGGGGTAGCCGAGGATGATCTGCTCCCACAGAATCTGGCCGTACGCGTTGTTGTTGTTGACGATCACCTTGATGGGCAGTTCGTGCCGTGCCGCGGTGAGGAACTCGGCCATCAGCATGGCGAACCCACCGTCACCCACGAAGGCGATCACCTGCCGGCCCGGGAACGCGTGCTGCATGCCGATCGCGTACGGCAGGCCGGGCGCCATGGTGGCGAGGTTTCCGGAGAGATAGAACTCGCGCCCGTCACGGATGGTCCAGTGCCGGGCGGACCAGGTGGCGATGGTGCCGGAGTCGCAGGTCAGGATCGCGTCGGAGCTGGCCGCCTCATCGACGCAGCTGATCAGGTACTGCGGGGCGATCGGGTCACGGGACGGGTCCTGCAGGGCGATCATCTCCGAGCGCCACGCGTCCCGGGCCCGCTGGTACTTGGTCAGGAAGGAGCGGTCGGTGCGGGTCTGCAGCATCGGCAGCAGTTGCTGCAACGCCAGCCGGGCGTCGGCGGTGACCGGCGCTTCCACCGGCAGCCGCAGGCCGACCAGGCTGGCGTCAATGTCGATCTGCACCACCCGGACCTGCCCGGGCGACGGCAGGTACTTCGCGTACGGGAAGGAGGTGCCGACCATCAGCAGGGTGTCGCACTCCTCCATCAGCTCCTCGCTCGGCTTGGTGCCGAGCAGGCCGAGGCCGCCGGTGGTGAGCGGGTGGTCGTCCGGCACCACCATCTTGCCCGACAGCGTCTTGACGATCGGGCTGGCCAGCGCCTCCGCCACCGCGATGATCTCGTCGCGGGCGTGCCGGGCGCCCACGCCGACCAGCATGGCCACCTTCTTGCCGGCGTTGAGCACCTCCGCCGCCCGGGCCAGGTCGGCCTGCGCCGCCGGCACCGCCGGCTGCGACGCCACAGGACTGCTCTTCGGTGGCTTACCCGGGCTGACGTGCCGGTACGGATCCTCGCCGGCTGCGGCAACCTGAACGTCGTTGGGGAAGCTCAGGTGGGCGACGCTCCGCCGGGACAGCGCGTGCCGGATGGCGATGTCGACCACGCCCGGCACCTGCTGCGGGTTGGTGACCATCAGGTTGTAGGCGTCCGCCACATCCTGGTAGAGCAGCTCGGTGTGCACCTCCTGCTGGTAGTGCGTACCCAGGACCGACGTCTCCTGCATACCCGTGATGGCCAGCACCGGCACGTGGTCGAGCTTCGCGTCGTACAGCCCGTTGAGCAGGTGGATGGCCCCCGGGCCGGAGGTGGCGCAGCAGACCCCGAGACGGCCGGTGGCCTTGGCGTAGCCGGTGGCCATGAAGGCCGCCGCCTCCTCGTGGTGCACCAGGACGAAGTTCAGCCTCTCCCGCTGCCGGCGGAAGCCCTCCATCAGGCCGTTGATGCCGTCCCCGGGCAGGCCGAAGACGGTGTCGACGCCCCACTCCACCAGTCGCCGGGCCAGGCTCTCGCCTACGATCTCCTGCACCTCACGCCTCCTGATCTCGGCTGTCGCGCAGCCCACCGGAGGCGGGCAGCCGGCAGAGCCGGGCGTCGGGCGTCCCGGCCGGTCACCGGCTCGTCCCGATGTCCCGGCTGCTACCCGCGCCGTTTGCCGACAAACCTCCGGTCGGGTGGGACGGCCGGCAGCCTGCGTGCCCGACCACCGCCCTCAGGTCCGTCCGCCCGGTCTGGCCGGCTCGTCCGTCGGCGACGACCCGGATTCGGCCGGGTCCGGCGGCGGCGGCCCGCGGTCGTCGCCGCGCCGCCCGCGCCGCCGGCGGTCGACGAGGAGGCCGACCAGCAGCGATCCGGCGGCGGCGGCGCGGCCCCAGCGACGCAGGACGGTGCGCACCCGGCCCGGCGGCGGGGGCGGCGGCGGGCCGGGCACCACCACCCGGTCGACCCCGGGGTACGCGAGCCGGGACGCCTCCACCGCCTCCTCCTCGGAACGCAGGGCCCGGTTGCCGGTGAGGACGACCTGTGCGGAGTCGTCGCGATAGCGCCACCGCCACAGCTCGCCCTCCGGCCACAGCTCGATCCGCTCTCCCGGCCGGTCCCGGGCGGGTGTCTCGAGTCCGCCCTCGTCCGCGGGCCGGGCCGGGGCGGGTCCGGCGGCCCGCCGCAGGTCCGCCCGGGTGAGTTCGCCGACGCTGCCGGCGTCGCCGCGGCGCAGCGCCCGCGCGATCAGGTAGGCGGCCAGCCCGGTCAGGACGGGCAGCACGAGGGCCAGCACCCGGAAGAACCCGAGCAGGTCGTAGACGGGCACCCGCAGCAGTCGGGCGAGGATGTCGTCGCTGCCGGCGACCACGAGCACCAGAAAGAACGTCAACGCGCAGACGCCCACGCCCATCCGAACCGGGTGGTCACGGGGCCGGTCGAGCAGTTGGTGCGCCCGGCGGTCCCGGGTGCGCCGGCGTTCGACGAACGGCCAGGCGTAGAGGGCGAGGAAGGTGAACGCACCGAGCACCACGCCCGGGAAGAACGGCGCCGGCACGAGGTACCCGGCGATGCGGAACTCCCACGGAGGGAAGAGGCGCAGCGCGCCCTCACCCCAGGCGATGTACCAGTCCGGCTGGGCCGGCGAGCTGGACTGGGCCGGCTCGAACGGGCCGTAGAGCCAGACCGGGTTGATCTGCACCAGCCCGCCGAGGGCGAACAGCACCGCCAGCACCCAGGCGAACAGGGCGAGCGTGCGCAGTGTGTAGCTCGGCCACAACCGGGACCCGACCACGTTGTGCTCGGTCCGCCCGGGACCCGGGAACTGGCTGTGCTTCTGCCGGACCAGGATGCCCAGGTGCAGCGAGACGAGGGCGACGAGGATGGCGGGCACCAGCAGCACGTGTGTGATGAACAGCCGCGGGATCAGGTAGTCGGAGGGGAACTCGCCGCCGAGGCCCAGCGCGAGCAGCCACGTCCCGACCAGGGGGATCGACTCCACCACCGAGGTGAGGATCCGCAGGCCCAGGCCGGAGAGCAGATCGTCCGGCATGGAGTAGCCGGTGAACCCGTTGGCCAGGGCGAGGGTGAGCATGGTGACGCCGATCAGCCAGTTCAGTTCGCGCGGTTTCCGGAACGCCCCGGTGAAGAAGATCCGCATCAGGTGCAGCAGGATCGCCGCGACGAAGAGCAGCGCCGCCCAATGGTGGGTCTGCCGGATCAGCAGCCCGGCCCGAAGGTCCCAGCTCAGCCGGACGGTCGAGGCGTACGCGGCGGAGGTGGTGGCGCCGTCCAGCGGCGCGTAGTCACCGTGGTAGACCCGGTCGGCGGAGCTGGGGTCGAAGAAGAAGGTGAGGTAGACGCCGGTCAGGATCAGCGCGACGAACGAGTAGAGCGCGAGTTCGCCCAGCATGAACGCCCAGTGGTCGGGGAAGACCTTCGCCAGTGCGCGCCGGGTGATCGGGGAGAGCCGCAGCCGGTCGTCCAGCGCCCGGGCCATCCGGTCGATGATCACTGCCGCCTCCAGGAGCCGGCGCCGGGCGGGCCGGTGAAGTCGCCGGTGGCGCGCAGGAAGCCGTCCGGGCCCACCTCGAACGGCAGGCCGGGCAGCGGTCGCGCGGCCGGCCCGGCCACCGGGCGCGCGTCGGCCAGCAGGTCGAACGAGGACTGGTGGCAGGGGCACAGCACCCGCCCGGTGCCCTTGAGATAGAGCCGGACCGGGCAGCTGGCATGGGTGCAGAGCAGCGACCAGACCACCAGGCCGTTGACGTGGCCGCCGGAGGGCGGCCGGGTGAACCGTTCCGGTTCCAGACGGACCGCGAAGGCGGGGCCGTCCCCGGAGTCGACGGAGCCCTCCGGAAACACCCCGACCACGGTGTTGGCCGGCACGTCCTCAGGTCGAAGCGGGCGACCCTGCTCGTCGACCAGCCGTACGCCAGGTGCCCACGGGGTTCCCGAGAGGGCCTCGGCCGGGCTCCGGCGGTTCCAGGGCAGCAGCGAGCGCAACGGGAACAGCGCCGCCACGCCGAGCGCGGTCACCGCCAGTCCGAGGGCCGCCAGCAGGCCGCGCCGCCGGACCGGGCTGTCGGGCGCGGTGAGCACCGCCGCCGTCATCGCCTGCTCGTCCGGTGGCGAGGTGAAACCCTCGTGCTCCTCGACGTACCCGCCGACCGGCACGAGGTGCCGCCCCCACTGCGCGAGCCCGACTGCCAGGCCGGCGAAGGCCACCGCCAGGCAGACCCCCTCCCACTGCGGGCCGGCGTTGAGCCCGTACACCACCGCGAAGCCGACCGCCCCGGCGGCGCTCGCCAGGAAGGCGGTGACGATGCGGCGGCCGGCCGCCCGTTCGGTCGCCGGGGGACGCCGGCCGCTCACTGCCCCGCCCTCCGTCCCAGCCACCGGACGGCGCCGACCAGGAACACCACGGTCACCAGCCAGGCCACCAGTCCCTCGGCCGACGGACCCAGCCGGCCGAGCGGGTTGCCGCCCCGGTCCAGCCGCTCGCTGCGCAGCCGCCCCACGTAGGTGGTCAGGTCGTTCACCTGCGCGTCGGTGAGCACCTGGCTCGGGAAGACCGGCATCAGCCCGGGGCCGACCCGGATCGCCTCGGCGACCTGGACGGGCGTGGCCCGGTCCAGCGGTGGGGCGATCCAGCCGTTGGTCAGCACCGCACCGGCGCCGGTCGCCCCGTGACACGGCGCGCAGTTCGCCGCGAACAACTCCCGGCCCGAGCCGAGGTTGCCCGGGGCGACCCTTGGGATCTGCGGCCCGCCGCCGAAGCTCGACACGTGGTCCACCAGGGCCGCGATGTCGTCGGCCGAGAAGGCCGGTTCCTCGCGCCGGGCCTCCTGCACCTTGTGCGTCAGCGGCATCCGTCCGGTGGAGACCTGGAAGTCCACCGAGGCCGCGCCGACGTCGATCAGGGACGGGCCCAGCTGCGTGCCCTGCCCCTGCGGGCCGTGGCAGCTCGCGCAGCTCTCCAGGTAGAGCCGGCTGCCCCGGTCGGCCGGCCCGGCGGGGCCGGTGGTCGCGGTGGGGGTCGGGCCGGCGGTCGGGGTGGGGGTCGGTGCGGGGGCGAGCGCCGCGGGGCCGGCGGCGAGCAGCAGCACCGTCCCCGCCGCGAGCATCCGGTGCGGGCGCGCGCTGGGCAGCCGGGTCGCTGGTCGGATACGGCGCATCGGTCAGCCCGCGGTGTAGAGGTAGGCGACGATGTCCTGCGCGTCGATCGCGCTGACGCCCAGGTTCGGCATGGCGGTACCGGGCTCCACGGCCTGCGGATCGGTGATCCAGCGGCCCAGGTTGTCGGCGTTGTTCGGCAGCTTGCCGGCGACGTAGGAGCGGGCGCCGAACTGGGTCAGCGGCGGACCCACCAGTCCGTTGGCGCGGTTGATGCCCGGGATGGTGTGGCACGATCCGCAGCCGTACTGGGCGATCAGCTGCGCGCCGCGGTCAGGTCGCCCGACGTGCGACTGCGGTGGCGGCGGGGCCGGGGCCGTCGAGGCGCAGCCGGGGACGGCGACGATCGGCAGACCGACGACGGCCGCGCCGAGCGCCCGGAGGGTGCGGGTCAGTGTCATCGGGCCATCCCTTCCGATCCGGCCTCGACCGTCGCCGACCGGGTCAGCGGTGCCGGTGGCGGCCCCTCGGGCCGGTCGCGGGCCATCCGCAGCAGCCAGCGCAGGAACACGCTCAGCGCCACGACCAGCACGACCACGTCCATCGGCGCCCACATCAGCAGCCCGGCGAGCTGCTGGTCGGTCAGCGGGTCGGGGCCGAGCACGCGCACCGGGTAGACCGGTTCCGGAGCGAAGACGAGCACGGCGCCGAGCGCGGAGGCGGGCAGCATGGTGCCCACCAGCAGCAGCACGGTCACCGGGGCGGGCGGGCGGCGCCGGGCGGCGCCGAGCACCGGCGCCCAGAACAGCCAGGCCGTCCCCAGCAGGCAGAGGTGCTCGACGTAGTGCACGGCGGGCCGGTCGACCGCCGCGACGTAGGGCCCCGGCAGGTGCCAGAACCAGAGCACGACGATCTGCGCCGCCCCGGCCAGCAGGGCGTACGCGGTGGGCCGGCGCAGCCGGCGTACCGGTGGCGCCACCCGGCAGTGGGCGAGCAGCCGGCGCAGCGGCGGCGGCACGGCCAGGCTCAGCGGCAGTCCTGCGGCGCCGGCCGCGAGCAGCGGCCCCGCCACCAACATGAGCAGCATGTGCTGGGTCATGTGGCCGGCGAACGAGGACTCGGCCAGCGCGTGCACCGGGCCGTGGTCCGCGGCGAGCACCACCAGCACGCCGGCGCCGAAGGCGCCCACCCGCCACGCCGGTACGACCGCGCCGGGGCCACGCCGGCGCCACAGCTCGTGGACGCCCCGGCCGTAGCCGGCCGCGAGCACGCAGATCGCGACGACCGCCAACATGGCCAGCAGGCTCTCGGCAGGGGCGTCCGGACCGTGGGCCCGGTGCACGCTCACCGCTGACATGGCGGGAACACCAGCACGGCGATCCCGCCGAGCACGATGATGGCGATAAACAGCAGGTTGGCCCAGACGCCCAACACCGCGAGCATCCGGGACCGGTCGTAGGCGCGGCCCGTCGTCCCGGCGGCCTGAGCCGCCGCGGTGCGCCGCCAGGCCAGCGCGGCCACCACCAGGGAGCCCACGGCGACCAGGCCGGGGACCACCACGGCCAGCCCGACGGCCTGCCAGAGCGGGAGGACCGAGATGGACTGCGAGCCGGTGGCGCAGACCAGCTCGTCCATCGACCACGCGGCGAGCAGGTGCACCGCCCAGGCGACGGCGCCACCGAGCACGCCGTACCAGAGCAGCAGGCCGCCGGCCAGCCGGGTTCGGGAGTCGGGCCGGGTGGTCATCACAGCCGCGGGGAGAGGTAGATGGTGAACAGGATGCCGACCCACACCGTGTCGACGAAGTGCCAGTAGATGGCGGCGTTACGGACCCGTTCGTGGCGGCGCGACCCGAAGCTGCCGCCGCGAAGCGAGGCGGCGAGCAGCCACCCGATCATGATCAACCCGACCGAGACGTGCAGACCGTGGAAGCCGGTGATCAGATAGAACAGCGAGCCGTAGACGTTGGTGGTCAGGGTGTGCAGCTTGAGGTCGTCGGCGTACTCCTTCACGAGCAGGCCCATGAAGATCAGCCCCATCACCAGGGTCGCGGCGAGGCCGGCCCGCAGGCGCCAGCGCTGGCCCTGCCGGATGCCGTGTTCGGCCCAGACCACGGGCAGGCTGCTGGGCACCAACACCAGGGTCATCAGCAGCGGGATGAGCAGCTTGGGCTTTTCGAGGCCGCCCGGCGGCCACTCGGGGCCGAACTGGAAGCGGAGGTAGAAGTAGCTGCCGAGCAGGCAGGCGAAGAGGGTGGCCTCAGTGGCCACGAACATCACCATGCCCCACCAGCCGGTCGGCCGACCGACCGGCAGTTCCGTGCTCAGCGCCTCCGCGCCGGTGGCCGCGGCCACCACCCCGCCGTGGTCGGTCATGCCGCCACCCCCAGTTCCTCGTCGGGGCGGCGGGGCGGCCAGAGCCAGGCCGCGATCGTCGCCGCCACCACCACCGCCGCGACCACCGCCACCGGATACCAGGCGAACAGCATGGTGACGAAGAAGACCAGCAGCGCCCCGGCGAGCAGCAGCGGTTTGAGGCTGGACTCCGGCATCTCGACCGCCCGTTCGTAGCGGGCGTCCAGTTCGCTGGTGAACACCGTGCGTTTGCCGTCGCTGAGGATGCGGTCCTCGGTCGCCCCCGCGCCGGTGGATTCGGCGGTCCGTTCGTCCCAGGCCGAGTGCAGGCTGTGCACCATGGGGATCACCGGGAAGTTGTACGGTTCGGGCGGCGAGGCCGCCGTCCACTCCAGGGTGTCGGCCCCCCACGGGTCCGGCGGGGCCGGCCGGCCCCGCAGCAGGGCGTGCACGATGCCGGCCAGCACCAGCAGCAACCCGAGCGCCAGCAGGTAGGAGCCGGCCGTGCTGACCGCGTTCCACCCGTCCCAGCCCGGCTCACTGCGGTAGGTGTAGATCCGACGGGGCATGCCGAAGAGGCCGGTGAGGTGCATCGGGAAGAACGTGACGTGCATGCCGGTGAAGACCAGCCAGAACGCCCACTTCCCGAGCCCCTCGTGGTACATCCGGCCGGTGATCTTGGGAAGCCAGAAGTAGATGCCGGCGAGCATCGGGAAGACCGACCCGCCGATCAGCACGTAGTGGAAGTGCGCCACCACGAAGTACGAGTCGGTGACCTGCTGGTCGAACGCGGTCAGCGCGAACATCGCGCCGGTGAACCCGCCCAGCACGAAGGTCACGATGAACCCGATGACGAACAGCAGCGGCACCCGCAGCACCAACCGACCGAGCAGCATGGTGGCCAGCCAGGCGAAGATCTGGAGCCCGGACGGGATGGTGATGATCGTGCTGGCCGCGCTGAAGAAGCTGTACGACAGCTGCGGCAGCCCGGTGGCGAACATGTGGTGCACCCAGACCCCGAACGAGATGATCGAGATCGCGACGATCGCCAGCACGACCAACGGATAGCCGACCACGCCACGGCGGGTGAACGCGGGAAGCACGGCGGACACGATCCCCAGCCCCGGCATCACGATGATGTACACGTCGGGGTGCCCGAAGATCCAGAACAGATGCTGCCAGAGCAGCACGTTCCCACCGCCAGCCGGCCCGAAGAAGTGGGTGTCGAAGCGACGGTCGAAGAAGAGCAACGCGTTGTCCGCGTTCAACGCCGGCAACGCGAAGATCACCATGAAGGAGGTGGCCACGATCGCCCAGACGAACAGCGGCACCCGGTTGAGCGACATCCCCGGCGCGCGCAGCTTCAGCGAGGTGACGATGAAGTTGATCGACGCCGAGGTGGTGGAGATGCCGAGGAAGAGCAGGCCGAGCGAGTAGATGTCCATGTGCAGCCCCGGGTTGTGCTGCAGTTGGTTGAGCGGGGCGTAGGCGAACCAGCCGTTGTTCGGCGCCGCCCCGAAGGGCACGCTGACCCACATGAACAGACCGGCGAACAGGAACACCCAGTAGCCGAAGGCGTTCAGCCGGGGGAACGCCATGTCGCGGGCGCCGATCATCAGCGGGACGAGGAAGTTGCCGAAGCCGAAGAGCATCGGGGTGGCGAACAGGAAGATCATCGCCGTGCCGTGCATGGTGAACAGCTGGTTGTACTCCTGCGGCGAGAGCACACCGGACTCGGGCCGGGCGAGCTGGGTCCGCATCACCAGGGCGCTGATCCCGGCGAGCACGAAGAAGAACCCGGCGGTGACCAGGTAGCGGCGGCCGATCCGCTTGTGGTCGGTGGTGCTGAACCATGCCTTCAGCGAGGGGCGCTCGCCCCAGTGCTCGGCCAGCCGGGCCAGGTCGTCGCCGCTGAGGCCGGCGGGCGGGCTCGTGGTCGTCGACATGTCCCATCTACTCCAGCGACCGCAGGTAGGCGATGAGGTCGGGCAGCTGGGCCGCGGGGACCGGCTGCGGCGGCATGGCGTTGCCCGGCTTGACCGTCTGCGAGTTGGCGATCCAGCCGCCCAGGTGGCCGGCGTCGTTGGGCACCGCCCCGGCGCCGATGCTCCACCGGGAACCGACGTCCGACAGGTCCGGCCCGACCTTTCCCTGGGCGCCGGTGCCGCGGATGCTGTGGCAGCCGGCACAGGTGCCCTGGACGAATGCCTGCTGACCCCGGCGCTCGGCGTCGGTCTGCGGCGCTCGAGCCGCGGCGTTCAGGCGGGCCAGCCAGGCGTCGAACTCGGCGCGGGGCTGCGCGACGACGAGGAACGCCATGTGGGCGTGCTGGGTGCCGCAGTACTCGGCGCACTGGCCGCGGTAGCTGCCGGCCCGCTCCGCCTGCAGCCAGGTCTCGCGGGTCTCACCGGAGATCAGGTCCGTCTTCGGCATCAGCTGCGGCACCCAGAAGCTGTGCAGCACGTCGTCGGTGCGCAGGCGTACCCGCACCGGCTCCCCCACCGGGATGTGGATCTCGTTGGCGGTGGCGCCGGACGCGCCCGCGTAGCGCACCTCCCACCACCAGGTGTGGCCGGTCACCTCCACGGTGGGCGCGTCCCGGGCGGGCGCGGCGCCGAGCGCGGCGAGGTCGCGCAGGCCGACGCCGTAGACGGCGACGAGGATGACGAACGGGATCGCGGCCCCGGCGATCGTGACGAAGCGCAGCGGTTGCCCGTGGCGTACCCGCACGTTGCCCCGCCGGAACACCAGGGCCCAGACCAGCAGCGCCATGACCTCGACGAAGACCGCCACGGAGATCCAGAACAGCAGCCACCACAGGCCCGCGACCCGGGTCGCCCCGGTGCCGCCGGGGTTCAGCGCCGAGGGCGAGTCGCCGGCGCAGCCGGTGAGCAGGAACAGGCCGAACAGCCCGGCGACGACGGGGCGCGGGCGCCACCCGGCCGCGTTCGAGGTCGTTCGCTCCGTCGTCTCCATCGGAACGGACAGTAGACCGTTTTAGCCGCCTACAACCCCTTTTAAACTATGAGAGCAAGAAGCTCCTTATGTCCCTTATCGTGGGTAGGCAGTCCTGCTCATCCGGCAAGCGCCAAGGGGCGCGGACAGGGAGATCATGCGCACCTCCACGGTGGACCTGGTCGCGGACACCGCCCGAGCGGCCGCGGCACGCCGCACGACGGCCTGGCTCGCCGGTGCGCTGGGCGTCGCCGCGGTCGTGGCCGGCGGCTGGCTGGCTCCCCCGGACGCGGTGCAGGGCCAGGCCCAACGGCTCATGTACCTGCACGTGCCCGCCGCCTGGGTGGCGTACACCGCGTTCGCCGTCGTGCTGGTCGCCAGCGGCGGGTACCTGATCGGCGGCGACCTGCGCTGGGACCGGTTCGCCCGGGCCGGCGCGGAGGTCGGCGTGGTGCTCACCGCCGTCGCCATCGCCACCGGTTCGCTCTGGGGGCACCTGGTCTGGGGCACCTGGTGGGCGTGGGACCCCCGGCTGGTCAGCACGGCCCTGCTGCTGCTCGCGTACGCAGGCTATCTGGCGTTGCGCCGGACGCTCAGCGAGCGGACCGGGGCGCCGGACGGTGGTGACCACCGGGTGGCGCGGCCCGCGGCGGTCGTCGGCGCGGCCGGTTTCCTGCTCGTCCCGGTGGTGCACTTCTCGGTGCTCTGGTGGCGTTCGCTGCACCAGCAGGCGACCGTGCTCGCCCCACAGCGCCCGCCGATCGACCTCCGGATGGGTGTCGCGCTGCTGCTCGCCGTCGCCGCCGCCACCCTCGTCGCGCTCTGCGTCGTGCTGCACCGGGTGGTCCGGCTGGAACGGCGGCTGGCCGCCGCCTCCCCCGCCCCCGAGCGCACGCCGGCCCGGGTCGGATGACCCGTCGCCGGGCGGGCCGGGCCGCCCTCGTCGCCGTGCTGCTCGCCGCCGGTGGGCTCCTGGTCACCAGCGCGCTGCGGGACACCCTGACCTACTACCGCACCCCCGCCGAGGTGCTCGCCGGCCCGTCCACCGGGGAGCGGATCCGCCTCGGCGGCGACGTGGTGCCCGGATCGCTGCGCCACGACGGCGACGTGGTGGTGTTCCGCCTCGCCGAGGGCGGCCGCGAGATCACCGTGCAGCAACGCGGCGTGCCACCGGAGACGTTCCGCGAGGGCGAGGGGGCGGTCGTCGAAGGCACCCTGGCGACGGACGGCGTGTTCCACTCCGACCACGTGGTGGTCCGGCACGGCAACGAGTACCGCCCGTCCACCGCGCCGCCGGGGCCGGTCGATGCTCGGTGACCTCGGCACCGCCAGCCTCGCGATCGGCCTGGCCTGCGCCACCCTGACCGCCCTGCTCTGGCTGCGGGTGGCGCTGCTCGGCGCGCCCGCCCGCCCGGCCCGCCTCGCCGCCGCGGCAACCCTGGCGGCCGCCGGCACCGCGTGCGCCCTGCTGGAGGTGGCCCTGCTCCGGCACGACTTCAGCATCCGGTTCGTCGCGGAGAACGGCGGCCGCCACGTGCCGCTGTACTACACGGTGACCAGCCTCTGGTCGGCCCTGGACGGCTCACTGCTGCTCTGGCTGCTGGTCCTCGGCGGCTTCACGGCGCTGCTCGCCCGGCAGCGGTACCCGGCCCGGCTGCACGCGTACGCGATGGTGGTCGTCAGCGCGGTGACCATGTTCTTCTTCGCGCTGTCCCGGTTCGCCGCGAACCCGTTCCGGGCGGTCGATCCGGTGCCCACCGACGGCCCTGGGCCGAACCCGCTGCTCCTGCAGCATCCCGCGATGGGGGTGCACCCGCCCCTGCTCTACGCCGGCTACCTCGGCCTGGTCGTGCCGTTCGCCCTCGCGCTGGCCGCCCCGCTCGCCGGGCCGCAGGGCCGGGCCTGGCTGCGGCTGGCCCGGCCCTGGGCCCTGGCGGCCTGGGCGGCGCTGACCGCCGGCATCGGCCTGGGCGCCTGGTGGTCGTACGCGGTGCTGGGCTGGGGCGGCTACTGGGCGTGGGACCCGGTGGAGAACGCCTCCCTGCTGCCCTGGCTGACCGCCACCGCTTTCCTGCACACCGCCCTCGGACGGGCCACCGGCCGGGCCGCGTGGAACACCACGCTGGCCGTGGCCAGCTTCATCCTGGTGCTGCTCGGCACCTTCCTCACCCGGTCCGGCGCGGTCACCAGCGTGCACGCCTTCACCGACTCGCCGCTGGGGCCGATGCTGCTCGGCCTCGTCCTGCTGGCCGTCGTGGTGTCGACAGTGGCGACGGGACGGCGTACCGACCGACCGACCCGCCACGGCGCCCCGGCACTGTCCCGGCCAACGGCGGTGCTGGTCAACGGCGTACTGCTGGTGACCATCGCGGCGGTGGTGCTGGTCGGCACGATCTTCCCGCTGCTCTCCGCGCCGCTCGGCGGGGTACGGACCTCCGTCGGACCCGCCTACTACCAGCGCACGGCGGTGCCGCTGGCGGTCGTGGTGCTGCTGCTGGCCGGGGTGACGCCGGCACTGCGCGACCGAACCCGGGGCCTGCGCCGGCTCGCCGTGCCCGGCGCCGCCGCGCTGGCCACCGTCGCGCTGGTGGGCCTGTTCAGCCGTCCCGGGCTGCCCGCGCTCGCCGCGTTCGGTGCCGCCACGTTCGTGCTGGTCGGCCAGGCCGGGCAGTTGGTCGACCGGCTGCGCGCCCGCGGCCGGGTCGTCGGTCTCGCCGGGCTCGTCGCGCACGCGGGCATCGCCCTGGTCGCGGTGGGTGTCGCCGGATCCTCGGCGTACGGCCGGGACACTGAGCGGACCGTCCGCACCGGGGAGACCCTGCGGGTGGCCGACGTGCGCGTCCAACTGCTCGGGGTGGACCGGGGCGCCGGGGGCGGCGGCATGACGGTGCGCGCCCGGCTCCGGCTCACCGAGGCGGGCGGCGCGGAGCGGACGATCACGCCGGCGCTGCGCTACCACCCGGCCCGGGACATGGCGGTGACCGTGCCGGCGATCGGCACCGGACCGCTACGGGACACGTACGTCACCCTGATCGCGGTCGCCGAGGACAGCGGCAGCGCGACCATCCGGATCGCGGTGAACCCGCTCGTCGGCCTGCTCTGGGCCGGTGGTGCCCTGACCACGGCCGGTGGAGTCGTCGCGGCGGTCGGCGCCGCCCGCTCCCGGCGGCGGCCGACCGCGCAGGCCGGCGGCCGGCAGCCGTCGACCGTCGCCGTCGGCGCGGAATCCGCCGACTCGCGAGTCGCCGGACCGCGAGCCGTCGGCGCGGAACCCGCCGGCTCGGGGGCCGCCGGCCCAGGAGGCGTCGGATGAGACGACCTGTCCGGCGCCCACCGGCCGGGCTGCGCCCCGGACCGGCGGTGGTGCTCGCGGTCACCGTCGCCATCGGCACACTGGTCGCCCTGGGCCTGCGCTCGCCCGGCACGCCGACGCCCACGGGCGCCGGCGCCTCGGGACCGGCGCCGGCCCCCGCGCTCTCCGGGGACACGCTGGACGGTGGACGGTTCGACCTGGCCGCCGCCCGGGGTCACGTGGTGCTGGTCAACGTCTTCGCCTCCTGGTGCGGCCCCTGCCGCGACGAGCTGCCGCTGCTGGTGGACGCCGAGCGCCGGTGGTCACCGCGCGGGCTGCGCCTGGTGGGGCTGAACGTCCGGGACGGCACCGAGGCGGTCCGGGCACTGCTCGACGAGACCGACGCGACCGGGCTGACCGTGCTGCCCGACCCGGACGGCACCCGGTCGGTCGACTGGGGCGTACAGGGGGTGCCGGAGACCTTCCTGGTGGACCGGGACGGCCGGATCGTCGACCGACAGCGGGGCGTGGTGACCCGGGCGTGGCTGGAGCAGCGGGTGGCCCCGCTGCTGTCCGGATGAGGTGGCGGGCGGCGATGGGCGCGCTCGTGCTCGTCGCGCTGGTCGCCGGCGCCGCGGCCGGGATGCTGCGCTCGGCCGGGGGCACCGGCGCGGAGGACCGGGTCCGCGCGGTGGCCGCCGGCCTGCGCTGCCCGGCCTGCCAGGGCGAATCGGTGGCCGACTCCCGGTCGCCGATCGCGGCCGCGATGCGGCAGGTAGTGGCCGACCAGCTCGCCCAGGGGCGGGACCGTGACGAGATCCGCCGGTGGTTCGTCCAGCGGTACGGGCCGGAGATCCTCACCGATCCCCCCGCCCGTGGGGTGAGGGTGCTGCTGTGGGCCGTGCCGGCGCTGACCCTCCTGGGCGCCGGCTGCGCCGCCCTGCGCACGCTGCGCCCCCGCCGGGCCCGGACCGGGGGCGCGGTGAAACGGCCGGCACCGGGCGGCCGGGCTGCCCGCCGGGCCTGGTGGGCGGGCGCGGCCGGGCTGGTGGCCCTGGTGGCGGCGGTCGGGCTTGCCGCCGACCGCCTGGACCGGCCGCCGCCGCAGCCGCCGGCCGACCCGGTCGCGGTCGCCGTGCAGCTGGCCGGCGACCTGGAGGCCCAGGACCGGTACGCGGCCGCGGCCCAGATGTACCGGGAGGCGCTGCGGGACCGGCCGGACGACAGGGTCCAGCTGCGGCTCGCCTTCGCGCTGCTGCGGGCCGGCGACGCCGCCGGCGCGCAGCAGGAGGCGCGGGACGTCCTCGCCCACGCCCCGGACTCACCGGACGGCCTGCTCGTGCTCGGACTGGCGCAGCGCGGTGAGCAGTCGGCGGAGGCACCGCGCACGCTACGCCGGTTCCTGATCGTCGCCCCGGACCACCCGGCCGCCCCGGAGATCAGCCGGCTGCTGTCGACCAGACCCTGAGCCCAGCGCGGCCGACCGGTCGTCAACGGGGGTGGGCAGCGCGAGGTGCCGGAGACCGTCGCCCGGGGGCGTCAGTCGCGCCGGCGGGACCGGGCCAGCAGGAAGCCGACGGCCAGACCGGCCGCCACGGGGACGAGGGCGCGGGCGATGCCCGCCGAGCGGAGCCGGGTGAGCCCCTGGCGAGGGTCGACGACCGCCCCGGCGATGCTGCCGGCCGCACCGACCACCATGTCACTCAGCCGATCCGTCTTCATCGCCCGTCGCCTTCCTCGTCCGTCCGAGTCCCGGTACCGGTCGCACGCGGGCGCAAACAGTCCACGTCACGCGGCCGGGGCGAGGGGCTCGCCGACCGGCGCCCGGCGGAGCCGGCCCGACCAGCGCCGAGACGGTGGCCGTCACCGCTTGCGGGCCCGGGCGGTGGCACGGGCGTTGGCCTTCTCGATCGCCCGCACGAGCTCGTCCCGGCCCAGGCCCTGCGGGTTGTCGATACCCACCCGGCGGGCCACCTGGTCGAGGTGCCCCTTGCTGGCGTTGGCGTCCACGCCCTGCGCGGTCGGGCGCCGGCGCTCCTGGGCCGCCGGGAAGCCCTGCGCCGCCTGCGGATCGGACGGCCCCCGGCGCTCCTTGGGTTCCCAGTGGTCGCCGACCTTCTCGTGGGTGTGCTTGAGCGACGCGTACGCGGTGCGGTGCGCGCGCTCGCCGTCGCCGTAGGTCTCCTCCGCGGACTCCAGAGTCTTCTTGTAGGTGCGGACCGCCTTGTCGTCCGACCGGGCGACGGTCGACGGCACCTCGGCCCGCATCTCCTCGGCCTGTTCGTGCTTGTCGGTCATGACGCGGCCCCCTCCGAACGGCGGCAACGGTGATCATCAGCAGCGGCTCAGCGCCCCAGCGCGTCCCGGGCCGCGGAGGACCCGGCAGGCACCACCCGGCCGGCGGTGCCGGAAACCGCGTCACGGACCTCGTCGGCCAGCCGGGCGGAACTCCCGCCCGCCGCCCGCAGCCGGTCCAGCCCGAACCGGCCCAGCACCACCGCGGCGGCCAGGTAGCCGCCGGTGAGCCCGACAGCGGCCAGCCGGCGCGGCAGGAACGCCTCCAACACGCGCAACACGGTCGTCGAGGCCGCGCCCGCGCCCAGCACCAGGCAGCCGCCGGCGGCGGCCAGCAGGACGAAGCCGAGCCCTGCGGGCCGGGCAGCGTCCGCCACCTGGCTGCGCACCGCGCGCACCTCCGCGCGTACCACCTCGGCCACGTCCTCCGCCAGGCGGTCGGCCGGACTGACCGGCCGTCCGGGCCCCGCGGGCTGATTCGCTGCGGCAGCACCCATCGAGGTCTCCACCTCCTCCTACCCGATCGGGTGGCTACCCCGGAACGGCCGCGGCATGCGTGCCGCCCGGCGCCCGGATGTGTCACATGCCGGTCGGCTCGGGCGAATCGCTCGGCGGGTGCGCCAGCACGAACCGCTCGACGGCGGCACCGCTGACCGCGGCGCAGAACTGCCGGTACCCGGCGGTGGCGCCCCAGTGCGACAGGGCCAGCGGCCGGCCGGCCGGGAACTCCCCGTACCCGGGGTCCCACGGCGCCACCACGAACCTTCCCCCGTACCGGTCGTCACCGAGCTTGCGCGCCAACGCCCGCAGCACCTCGGTCTGATCCCGGACCAGCGGCTCGACGTACCAGAGGATGGTGTAGCCGTGTTCCAGGTTGTGCACCAGGATCTCGATCGCCGGCCGGTCGCGGGTGGTGTAGAACCGGCGCACGGCCGGCGCCGGCACCACGAAGTGCGGTCCGGACGACGGCGGGACCAGGTCGTACCGGATCCGGGTGGCGTACGGCTCGGCGGTGCCGGGACCGACGTGGACACCGGCGCCCCGGACGGGGTCGATCAGCTCGGGGTCGCAGCCGGCCCGGTCGATGCCGACGCCGATGTCGGCGGCCGGCCGGCGTTCCGCCGAGTCGGCGTACGCGCGGACGAACGGGATCGCCGCCACCACCAGCAGCAGGGTGCCGAGCCCGACGGCGACGGCGGCGATCCTCGGCCCGGCCACCCCACGCGGCTCAGCCACGGCGCCCGTCCAGGCGCCGCAGGTGGGCGGCGGCCCACTCCAGCACCGCCTCGATCGGCGGCATTCCCCGGCCCTCGAACGTGCCGGTGCTCAGGGCGAGGACCGGCACCGGGGGCACCACGCCGTACCCGTCGTCGCGCAGCTGCGCGACGTTGCGCTGCACCGCGGGGCGCTCCCACATCGCCCGGTTCATCGAGGGCACCAGCACGACGGGCGCCGTGGCCGCCAGCAGGCAGGTGCCGACCAGGTTGTCGGCGATGCCCAGGGCCGCCTTGGCCAGGGTGTTGGCGGTGGCCGGCAGGACGAGCACCAGGTCCGCCCAGGCCGTCAGGGCCAGGTGCGGCACCTGCTCGGTCGCCTCCTCGTCGACGAGGGCGGGGTGCCCGGTCAGGAGGGCGAACGAGCGGGCCGGCACGAAGCGCGCCGCGGCGGGGGTGAGCACGACCCGTACGTCGAGCCCCAGCGCGTGCCGCATCACCATGATCGACTGCGGGAGCGTGAGCACGTCGGCGGAGCCGCAGGCGGCCACCAGGATCCGGCGCGCCGGGAACGGGCCGGCACCGGCCGTGGGTGGCTCGGCCGGGTGGTCCGGCCGGGCGGTGGTCGTCACGGTACGGGTAGCCACGGGTCGCCTCCTGGCAGGGGAGAGTCGTCGTCGGTCAGTTGGCAGCGGACCAGGTCGGCGTAGACGCCGTCGGCGCGCAGCAGCTCCTCGTGGCGGCCGCGCTCGACGATGCGTCCCCCGGCGACCACCAGGATCTGGTCGGCGTTGCGGACGGTGCTCAGCCGGTGGGCCACCACGATGCGGGTACAGCGCAGGGCCGAGATCGCCTGGTCGACCCGCCGCTCGGTGGCCACGTCGAGGTGGCTGGTCGCCTCGTCGAGCAGCAGCACGGCCGGTTGTCCGGCCACCGCCCGTGCGATGGCCAGCCGCTGCCGTTGCCCGCCGGACAGGGCCTGGCCCCGCTCGGCGACCTGGGTGTCGTAGCCCATCGGCATCGCCGCGATGTCCTGGTCGATCGCGGCGACCTCGGCGGCCGCCCGGATCGCCGGCATGCCGATGCCGGGGTGCACGAGGCTGACGTTGCGCCGGATGGAGTCGCGGAACAGGTAGCTCTCCTGCAGCACGACGCCGAACTGGCGGCGCAGCGCGGTCGGATCGATGCGCGACAGCGGCACCCCGTCGAACAGGATCTCCCCGGCGGTCGGCCGGTAGAGGCCGGTCAGCAGCATGGCCAGGGTGCTCTTGCCGCTGCCCGAGGGACCGACGACGGCGACCTTCTCCCCCGGCGTGACGTCGAACGAGATCCCGCGCAGCACCGGCGGCGCGGCGCCGTCGTAGCGGAAGCTCACGTCGCGGACGCTGATCCGGCCGGTGAGCCGGGGTGCGGGCAGGTCCGGGTCGCCGGCCGGTTCCGGCTGGGCGGCGAAGACGTCGCGCAGCCGTTGCAGGTGCGACACCACCGACTGGAGCACCTGGGCGCTGGCCACCAGCGAGGCCAGCGGGGTGAGGGCGGACAGAGCCAGCGCCTGCAGGCCGAGGGTCTGGCCGAGGCCGGCGCCGTCGAAGAGCCGGCCGGTGCCGAGCCAGAGCAGCGCAAGCGGGCCGGCGAGCTGGACGCTCGCGGTGATGTTGGCGACCGTGGCGGAGAGCCGGTTCTGGGCCACGTCGGCGTCGAGCGCGGTGGTGTAACGGCGCAGCCAGCCGTCGAAGACCTGCCGCTCGGCGCCCATGGACTTGACCGTCGCGATGCCGGACAGCGCCTCGATCAGCGCGCTCTCCGCGTCAGCCTGCACGGTGAGGTGCCGCTGACTCAGCCGCAGCAGTCGGCCGTTGACCACCGCGACGGCCACCACCTGGGCGATGCCGATCGCGGCGGCCAGCCCGGCGAAGGCGAGGTCGCTGGCGAGCAGCACGCCAAAGTACGCGATCACCAGCACGCCGTCGATCACCGCGGTCAACACCTGGGTGGTGACCAGTTCGCGCAGCAGGATGCTGCTGGACAGCCGCTGCATCAGGTCGCCGCTGGCGCGTTGCTGGAAGAAGGCGTACGGCAGCCGCAGCAGGTGCCCGAACAGCCGGGTCATCAGCGCGGCGTCCACCCGGGCCTGCAGCGTGACCAGGAGCCGGGACCGCAGGTAGGCCACGCCGAACTGGGTGAGCACCAGGGCCGCGATGGCCAGCGCCAGATACGGCATGAGGGCGGTCTCGCGGGCCGGCATGATCTGGTCGAAGGCGACCGTGGTGGCCATCGGCAGCGCCAGGCCCAGCGCCTGCAGGACAAGGGACACGGTGAACGCGGCGCCCAGCCGAGGCAGGAACGGCCGCAGCAGCGGTCGAACGCGCCGCAGCCGGGCGATCGGCCCGGGTCGGGCGTCCGGCGGCTCGGGCGGGGACTGCGGGTCGCGGGCGTAGGTCAGCACCGTCCCGCTGAACCCGGCGGCGAACTCGGCCGGGGTGAGCAGCCGACGTCCGAGCGCCGGGTCGACCAACCGGATCCCGCGCTCGCCGACGTGTTCCACGACGACGAAGTGGGCGTCCTCCCAGTGCACGACGGCCGGTAGGGGCAGCGTGCCGACCTGCTCCGCGTCGGCCCGGAAGGCCCGGCCGTGCAGCCCGAACCGTGGCCCCGCGGCGAGCAGCGCCCGCGCGGTGACCCCGTCCCGGCCGACGTCGAGCCGCTCCCGCACGGACGCCAGGGAGGCGCGTACGCCGTGCCAGCGGGAGATCATCGCCAGGCAGGCGGCGCCGCAGTCGGCGTCGGCCATCTGGAGCACCAGCGGCACCCGGTGCCGGCCCGGCCAGGCCCGGCGCGCCACGCTCCCGGTCAGGCTGCCCACTGTCGCCCCCGGGCGCCGGATGTGCCGGTGCGGCGGCGGGCCCGCCCGGCCGTTGCCGGTGGTGCCAGCAGGAGCACGGACGGCACGCGCTCGGGTGCGGCGAGCCGCAGCAGTGCGAGACCGATCCCGGACAGGCCGGTCATCAGTTCGGGGGACGCGAGGGCCGTCGGGTTCGCGCAGCGCCAGCCGCCGGCGAGCCCGTCGCGCAGCACCGCCGCCGCCGGCGCCACCGCCTGCTGCGGGGCCGCGGCCAGCAGCAGGTCGAGATTGCCGAGGTCGCCGTGGCACAGCGAGTGGTTGCGCCCGAACCCGACGGCGAGCGTGGTGGCGACCGCGGTCGCGATCTCGGTGTCCAGCGCGTCGTCCGGGCCGACGGCGTCCCGGACCAGCAGGCGCGACAGCCCGATTCCCGGGGCGCCGTGGCACCAGGTCACCGCGCAACGTCCCGGCCGGCGCAGGTCGGCCCAGTTCGCATCGGCGGGGCGGAACAGGCTGCGGTCGTAGGCCAGTGCCCGGGCAGCCGCATCGGCGTACGCGGGGTCGCCGGTCACCTCCCAGGCGTGCGCCAGCGCGGCGGCGATCCCGGCCGACCCGTGGGCGAGTCCGCCCAGGGGGACGCCGGTGGACCCGCGGGCCGGGTGGGCGTAGCGGTCGGCGGCGGCGAGCAGCCGGCGGGCGAGACCGCGCACGGCCGGCCCGACCCGCTCGGGGTCCAGGCCGGCGCGGGACACGGCGAGCACGGCGCCGGCGGACCCGTCGACCAGATCCGGGGCCTGGTCGACGGCGGCCAGCGCGGCGATCCGCGCCAGCGCCACGTCGACGGCCGGGCCGAACCGGCGGGTCTGCCACAGCGCCCCGAGATGGCCGAGGGCGTAGAGCAGGCCGCCCCAGCCGGTGAACGCGCCGATCCGGTCGTCGGGGATCCGGCGGTCGACGATCCGGGCGGCGAGCCCGGCGGCGGCGCGGTCCGCGAGGTCGGTGAATCGCTGCTCGCCGGTGAGCCGGCCCGCGTGGGCCAGGAAGAGCGCCACCCCGGCAACCCCGTCGTAGAGGTGCGGGCCCAGCGGCGCCGGCGCCCAGCGGCCCGGGTCACCGGTGGCGGGAGCGAGACCGAACCAGGTCGGCTCGGCTCCCGTGCAGGCCAGGCGGGCCACCGCGTCGGCCACCGCGTTCGCGGCGGTCAGGTACGCCGCCGGCGGCGGCACCGGAGCCGGCGGCAGCTGCGCCAGCCGCCAGCGCACGTGGGCGTGCGGGGCATCCGCCGCGTCCACCCGGGCGGTGAAGGCGGCCCGCACGAGCCAGCGCTGCCGGGCCAGGTCGGTCTCCCCCAGCCGCGCGAGCCGACGTCGCGCCTCGGCGAGGCCGGACCGGGCGAGCAGGCCGGGCAACCGCCGCCCGCGGCTGGTCCACAGGTCGCGGGAGTCCACCGTGGTGGTGAACATCGGCACGTCGCGGCCCGCGAGGTCGGTCCGTTCCGCCGCGACGGTGGCAGCCAGCAGCGGCAGTTCGGCCACCCCCGACCAGAGCCAGTCGTGCAGGCGCTCGGTGTCCAGGCCGTCCTGCAGCGCGTCGGTGTGCAGGGCGGCGTCCCGCAGCCGCAGGTACGTCCGGGTCGGACGGAGCACCACCCGGATCTCGTCGGCGGCGAACGCGGCGACCGGCCCGTCCGGGGCGAGCAGTTCGTCGCGTACCGCCATGAGCAGGCGGTAGGTGGTCGTGAAGCCGTCCAGCACCTGCGGCAGGCACGCGGCGACGTCGACCATGACCGGATCGGCGGTACCGGGGTCGTGCCGGCCGTGCTCGTCGTGGCGGTGGCCCGGCGCGCACAGCCGCATCTCATCGGTTCCCTCGGCCTGCCAGGCCGAGCAGTTGCAGCCGTCGCCGGCCGGGCCCGCCGCCTCGTCGGCCCGGGGCAGCAACCCCACCGCGAGCACCGAGTCGGCGATCGCGTCCCCGCCGTCGCGGGCCGTCGCGGCCCGGGTGACCGCGGGGGTGAACACGGTTTCGAGGTCGACCAGGACCGGATGCTCGCCGTGGACGAGCACGTTCTCCCGGTGGCAGTCCGTGGCGCCGACAGCCTGCAGCAGGGCCAGCAGTGCCCCGTACCGGCGGGCGAACCGGTGCTGGCCGGCGGGCGTGGTGGGGGCGCTCGACTCGACGTACTCGGCCCAGCCATGGTCGCCACGGGGCAGGACGGTGAACGTGTGCAGGTCGGTGCCACGCTCGTTGAGCCAGGCCAGCAGCTGTTGGAACCGGGCCTCGACGGCGACCGGCCGGGGCTTGTAGACCAGCCGCAGCCCACTGTCGAAGGTGGCCACCAGCACCCGGCGGCCGTCGCGGTGCGGGTCGCCGGTCTCCTGGACGTCCATCAGGCGCCCCGGTCGGGCGCCGCCGTGGAAGGTCGCGCCCAGCGTCGCGGCGTCGGCGCCGAGCCGTTCCAGGAACTCGATGGTGCGGTCGGCCCAGCCGCGGGTCAGGTCGTACGCCTGGCGGGCCAGGACCGGGTAGTCGGCCAGCAGGGCCAGGGCCGCCTCGGGGGCGCGGTAGCGCCGGAAGAAGGCCGCGTACCGTTCCTGCGGCGTGTCGCCGGGCGAGGTGCCCCGCAACCGGTCGATGTTGAGCTCGAGGACGACGGCGCGGCTGAGCACCACCACGAGTTCGTCGAGCACCTCGGTCACGCCCAGCCGGTCGGCGTCGGGCGGCAGCAGGTCGGGAGCGGCGTCGGCGAGCTGCCGGGCACGTCGCGACACCCGGGCTCGGGCCCGCGCGACCAGCGGCGCCACCAGCGCGAGGGACGCGTCGAGCGGGCGGCCGGGCAGCAGCTCCGGGTCGATCTCGGCGCTCGGCGCCGCGCGGTAGCAGGCCACCAGGTCGCGGATCCACTCCGGGGCCCGGCCGAGCCGGGCGGCGAGCCGCGCCGGCGACTCGTCCAGGAGCGCGAGCAGGGCCGGCTCGTCCAGGCCCTCCGCCGCCAGCCGGCGTCGCCAGTCCTCGTCGCCGGCGAAGGCGCCGCCGGTGCGCCAGCGCGACAGCCGCCACCGGGCCCGCTCGCCGGGCTCCGCGTCCGGGAACGGGGGCGCGGCCAGCCGTTCCGTGATCGTCAGCGCGGCCAGGAGTCGCTCTTCGATCCGGGAGGTCGGGTCGTCGTCGGCGGGATGCGGGACAGTGGACATGCGGCGCTCCAGCGGCGGTGGATCGGGTGGGACGGTGGGGTCCGGGCCGGGCCCGGACCCCGTGGGACCCGTCATCGGGTCGGCCGTACGGACTCAGCAGACGCAGTGGCAGCAGGCCGTGGTGTGACCGGTGGTCGCGGCGGCACCGCCGGCGACCGTCTCCAGCTGGTCGCGGTCCAGCTCCACTACGCCGGCCGGGTGGGCCTCGGCGGACGCCGGGGCGGTGGCGCGGCGGTACTCGTCCTTCCAGCCGTTGACGATGTCGGTGATGGACATGCGGATCTCCTTTCACGACGACCGTCCGGCCTGCCCGGCGGTCGCTTGCAGACCAGCCTCCGCGCCCCGGAACGTCGCCACATGAGTAGTCGCTACCTCAGTCCGGACCGGTCCTGTCGCGCCGGCGACAACCGTCCGGGCGGCCCGGAGCGTCAGGTGTGCGGGCGTGTCCGAAAGGCGACGGCCTCACCGCGCACGGTGTGTGAGGGTGGGGCCCGAGTCACTCAGACCGCCGCACGCTCCGATCCGGCCGGCCGAGCGGGTCGAGGAAAAGATTGGCGACCGGGCCCGGGGGTGGGTGGTCCGGCCCGGGGGGTGAAGGGGTCCAGTGGCTGCGCCAGGATGTCTCGTGGACGGGGATGCCGGATGGCCGTTCGTCGGCCGGACGCGTGAGCGGGACCGGGCGGTCGCGGCGCTCGGCGCGGCGTCCGGGTCGGGTGTCCTGCTCACCGGGGACCCCGGGGTCGGCAAGAGCCGGCTGCTCGACGAGGTGCTCGACCACGCGTTGCAGCGACAGCGTGTCGTCCTGCGGGTCACCGCCACACCCGGCTGGCGGGACGTGCCCTTCGGTGTCCTCGCCAGCCGGCTCCCCCAGCCGTCCGACGCGAACGTGGCCGACGTCTTCCGGGACGTCGAGCGACGGTTGCGCGACGTCGCGGCGGGGCACGGCGTGGTCATCGGCGTGGACGACCTCAACTGGCTGGACGACGCGTCGGGAGCGTTGCTCGAACGGCTCGTCGCCGGCGGCACCGTCCAGGTGGTCGCCAGCGTACGCACCGACGCCCTGGACGCGGGTCCGGTGGCCGCGCTGCGGCGGTCCCGGTCGGTGGACCGGGTGCACGTACCGCCGCTGGATCCCGACGAGGCCGCACTCGTCGTACGCGACGCGCTGGGTGGCCCGGTCGACGGCCTGACCCTCGGCGCGCTGTGGCGGATCAGCCAGGGCAACCCGCTGTTCCTCCGCGAGGCGCTACGGTGCGGGCTGCGCGACGGCGGGCTGGTCCGGCACGACGGCATGTGGACGTGGCCGGCCGAGTCGCTGTGCCCCACCCATCTCGCCGAGCTGATCGAGCAGACCCTCGGCACGCTCGACCCCGACGAGGCCGAGGCGCTGCAGTACGTCGCCCACGCCGAGCCGGCACCCCTGGCCCTGATCGAGCGGACGGTCGAACCGCGTACCGCCGAGCGGCTGGAGGAACGCGGGTTGATCCGGCTGGTCCGGCACGGTTCGGCCGTGCTGGTGCAGACCGGCCACCCGCTGTACGCGGAGGTGGTGCGCAACCGTACCGGCGCGCTGCGCGCCCGCCGCCTGCGCCGGAACCTGGCCGAGGCGTTGGCGGCGGTGGACGGCGGTGGCGAGGGCGACCTGGCCCGGGTGGTGGCCTGGCGCTGCGAGGCTGATCTGCCGGTCGCCGAGGAGGACCTGCTGGTGGCCTCCGAGTACGCGCTGCGCCGGCACGACCCGGCGCTGGCGGAGCGGCTCGGCCGCCGGGTCGAGTCCGCCCGTGGGGACTGGCAGGTGGCGCGGGCACTGGTGGCTCAGGGCCGCAGCGACGAGGCGGACGGACACCTGGCCCGGGCGGTGGCGGACCTGACCGACCCCAGGGATCGCGCGGAGGCGGCGGCGCTGCGGGCGCTGAACCTGTTCTGGGGTGGCCGCCGGCCCGACCAGGCCCGCGAGGTGATCGACACGGGTCGCCGCGAGCTGCCCGCGGAGGCGTACCCCGGGTTGCTGGCCGCGGAGGTCGGGATCGCGGCGTTCAGCGGCGACAGCGGTGGCGCCGGGGCCTCCGTGGCTCGGCTGGCGGTGGACCCGCCGCGGGATCCCCTGCTGGCGACCGCCGTCACCGCCCTGCAGCCCTACCTGCTGCTGTTCGACGGCCAGCCGGGCCGCGCGGCCCGGATGTTCGACACCGGGGAGGTCGACATCCCGGACACCTGGGCGACGATGCGGGCCGCCACGCAGGCCTGCCATGTGCAGTCCCTGCTGATGTCGGGCCGGCTGCCCGAGGCCGAAGGGCTGGCGGAGCGGTACTACCGGGACGCGGTGGATCGGGGCGCCGCCGACGCGGTGGGCCTGCTCGCCTTCGCGCGGGGCAAGTGCGCCTACCACGCCGGCCAGATGCGCCGGTCGATGCGCTGGCTGCACGAGGCGCGGACCCTCGCCGGTGACCGCACCCTGTTCCCGATCCGGGACTACGTGCTGTCGGCCAACGCGTACGTGGCGGCGCAGCTGGGCGAGCTGGCCGAGAGCCGGCGGCTGCTGCGCCAACTGGTCGACGACCACGCCGGCGGCGACGGTGGGCAGCTCCGGGGCCTGGTGGCCGCCGACGCCGAACTGACCGCGGCCTGGTTGGCCGCCGCCGACGGGCAGCTCGCGACGGCCGTCGGCACGCTGCGCGAGCTGCCGGGGCGGGCCGACCAGGCGACGACGATCACGGTGGAGTGCCTGCACCTGCTCTCCCGGCTGGAGCCCACCGCCGGGACCGCCGAGCGGCTGGCCCAGGTCGCGGCCGGATGTGACAGCCCGTTGTTCGCGCTGTGGGCCGACTACGCGCACGCGCTCGCCGCCGACGACCCGGCCGCGCTCGAGCGGGTCGGCACCGCGTTGGAGACCGGCGGCTATCTGACCCTCGGGTTGGAGGCGGTGGTCGCCGCGGAGACGGCGTACGGCCGCCGCGGCGACCACCGCCGGGCGAACCTGCTGGCCCGTCGGGCCGACCTGCTGCGGGAGCGGTGCGGGGGCTACTGGCCACCGTTGAGCCCCCGGCCGAGCACCCCGGACGACCTCACCCCCCGGGAGCGGCAGATCTGCGAGCTCGCCGCGACGGGGCACGACAACGCGGCGATCGCCGCCGAACTGGTGCTGTCCGTGCGGACCGTGGAGAACCACCTCCAACGGGCGTACGTCAAGCTCGGGCTGCGGGGGCGGGCCGGTCTCGCGCAGGCCCTCGGGTTGCAGCGGGCGGGTTGACCTCGGCGCGGTAAGGCCGGGCTGTCGCCGTCCACCACCCCGGCGCCCGGCCCTTCTGCCGAGGCGCCACCCGCATCGCCCTGAACCCGGCCGGGCCCGCACGGGGCCCCGCCGGGTGTGTGCCTCAGCGGCTCAGCCGTTGGTAGCGCCGCACAGCCAGGGGCGCGACGAGCGCGATGAGCAGCACCGGCCACCCGACGGCCAGCGCCAGCGCGTGCTGCGCCGCCCACGACTCGCCGCCGATGCCCGGGTTGCCGAACAGTTCGCGCGCCGCCGCCACGGTGGCGGAGAGCGGATTCCACGCGGAGATCGCGCCGAGCCAGCCCGGCATCAGGTCCGGCGCGACGAAGACGTTCGACAGTGCGGTGAGCGGGAAGGCGAGCGGGAACACGATCACGCCGACCGTGTCCGGGTTCGGGACGGCGAGTCCCAGGAGGATGCCCACCCAGGTCAGGGCCAACCGCAGCAGCAGAATCAGGCCCACCGCCACCAGCGCGTCGGCCACGCCGTTGCGCCACCGCCAGCCGACGAGCAGGCCGCAGGTGACCAGGGTGGCCATCTCCAGCAGCGCGCGGATGACGTCGGCACCGGCCCGTCCGGTCAGCAGGGCGGACCGGGCCATCGGCATCGACCGGAACCGGTCGACCACGCCACGGCTGGCGTCGTGTGCGAGGCCCGACGCGGTGGCGCCGAGGCCGTAGAGCATCGTCATCACGAAGACCCCGGGCAGCAGGAACTCCCGGTAGTTGCCGTCGCCGGGCACCGCCATCCCGCTGCCGAACACGTAGCCGAAGACGAGCACGAACATGATCGGCAGGCTGAAGTAGAGGATGATCTCCTCGGGCGCCTTGGCCACGTGCCACATGTATCGGCCGGTCATCACCCAGCCGTCGTGCGCCGCCCAGCTCAGCCGGGCCAGCGGACCGGCGGACGACGGTGGCGCCGCGTCGCCGGCCACCCGGCGTCGCACCTCGGTGGTCATGCGACCACCTCCGTCTCCCGGGCGACGCCGGCGGACCCGCGCTGGGTGAGCCACAGGAACGCCTCGTCGAGGGTGGGTCGGCGCAGGGCGATGTCCTCGACCGCCACCGCGGCGTCCTGCAACGCCCGCATGACGTCGGCGAGGGCGGCGACCCGGTCCACCACGGGGGCGCTGAGCTGTCGGATCTCCGCGTCGACCGTCACCGGCCCGCCCACGATCCGCTCGACGATGCCGGCTGCGGCGGGCAACTGCGCGGCGTGC
Source organism: Micromonospora sp. SL4-19 (assembly GCF_047921475.1). Taxonomy (NCBI): domain Bacteria; kingdom Bacillati; phylum Actinomycetota; class Actinomycetes; order Micromonosporales; family Micromonosporaceae; genus Micromonospora; species Micromonospora sp. SL4-19. The sequence goes on along the minus strand of NZ_JBLROB010000003.1, from coordinate 306,522 downwards.
CGGAGCACCAGTTCGATCCGGTCCGCACCGATGCGGGCCTTCAGCGCTGCCGGGCTGCCCTCGGCGATCACCCGGCCGACGTCCACCACCGAGATCCGGTCGGCGAGCTGATCCGCCTCCTCCAGGTACTGCGTGGTGAGCAGCACGGTGGTGCCGTCGGCGACGAGCGAACGGACGGCCGCCCAGAGGCCGTTGCGGCTGCGCGGGTCCAGCCCGGTGGTCGGCTCGTCGAGGAACAGCACCCGCGGCGTCGTCATCAGGCTGGCGGCGAGATCGAGCCGGCGGCGCATGCCTCCGGAGTACGCCGCCGCGGAACGGTCCGCCGCGTCGGCCAGCCCGAACTGCTCCAGCAGCTCGTCCGCCCGCCGCCGGGCCTCCCGGGCCGGCAGGTGGCGGAGCCGACCGAACAGGACCAGGTTCTGCCGTCCACTGAGGCGGTCGTCGACAGCGACTTCCTGCCCGGTCAGCCCGATCGCGTGGCGGACCCGCTCGGGCTGCCGCGCCACGTCGTACCCGGCGACCCGGGCGCGGCCGGCGTCGAACCGCAACAGGGTGGCCAGGATCCGTACGGCGGTGGTCTTGCCCGCGCCGTTCGGTCCCAACAGGCCGTAGATCGTGCCGGCGGGCACGGCCAGGTCGAACCCGTCGAGGGCGAAGTCGCGGCCGTACCGCTTGCGCAGTCCCTCGGCCACGATGGCTGGTGTCTCGTTGGTCATGCCGGCAGCCTCGTCGGGGGCGCTGACCGGCCGCGCACCGGACGCTGACGGCGATGCGGTGGTGCTGTCAGCCGGCGTCCAGCAGCGCCGTCGCCTCCGGCCGGTCCATGGCGGCGCCCCGGGCGAAGGCCCGCTCGTAGGCGGTGTCGCCGAGCCGGTCCCGGGCGGCGGCCGCCACCGACGTGGCGTGTGCGGCGGCAACGGATCCGGGCAGCAGGGCGGACAGGGCACCGAGCAGCACCACGGCCTGCTCGTCCGCGCCGCGCCGCAGCACCGGCCCGGCCAGGCCCTGCAGAGCGGCGGTGAGCAGCGGCGGGTCCCAGGCCCCGACGGTCGCGCCGAGCACCTGCCGGTAGCGGAGGCGGGCGGTGGCCGGGTCGCCCGCCGCCTCGGCCGTTCGCCCGAGCGCGACCAACGCCGCCAGCCGGATCACCTCGGTGCCGAACCAGCCGGTGGGGCATTCGGCCAGGGCCTGCTCGCAGAGCTGCCGGGCTCCGGTCAGGTCGCCGCGCCGCCGGGCGATCTCGCCGAGACCGAGGTGGGCCGCGGCGAGCAGCTCCGGCGCGCCGGCCGGCTGGGCGAACGTCACGACCTGCCGGAAGTCGGCATCCGCGCCGTCCAGGTCGTCGGCCCCGAGCCGGCCCTCCGCCCGGGTACGCAGGAGTTCGGCCATGTCGAGCGTGGAGCCGAGTTCGTCGGCCAACCGCAGGGCCTCGTCCATCGCTCCGGTGGCCGCCGCGGGATCGCCGGCGCGGTAGGCCACCTCGGTCAGCGAGGTCAGCACGAGGATCATCCCCCACCGTTCGCCGATGGCGCGGAAGCCGTCGAGGGCGACCATCAGCTCCGCACGGGCACGGTCGAACCGGCCGTCGAACAGCCACATCAGTCCGACGCCGAGCCAGCCCAGCGCCCGCGTCCACGGGTCGAGGCCGAACAGCGCGTCCCAGCTCTCCGGCACGCCCAGCAGCAGGCGCCGCTCCGGCGACGGCGGGCCGGAGGCCATCCCGGACAGGTAGAGCAGGAACGGGTATTCGGGCGGCCGGCCCAGCTGCCACAGGGTCGCCGCGGCCGGTTCGACGTCGCGCGGGGTGACGCCGCCCAGCGAGGCGACCAGCAGGCAGAGCGCGTACTCCTCGGCCAGCCCGGGCGGCGGTCCGTCGAGCCGGTCGACGAGCTGGCCGGCGACCGCTGCGGCCTCGCCCCGCAGACCCCGCAGCCACCAGTAGAACGTGAGGGCGGCGACCAGCCGCAGCCCACTGCCGGTCTCACCGGCGGCCACCGACTGGCGCAGCGCCGCGTGCAGGTCGTCGCGGTCGTCGTCCAGCCGCCGCAGCCACTCCAGCTGCCGCGGGCCGCGCAGCCGCGCGTCGCCGGTGCGGGCCAGGTCGAGGAAGTACGCCACGTGCGCCTGGCGGAGCTGCTCCGCCTCCCCCGCCTCGGCGAGCTGCTCGGCCGCGAACGCGCGCACCGTCTCCAACATCCGGAACCGCCCGCCGGCGGCCTCCACCAGGGACTTGTCCACCAGGCCGGACAACACGTCGACGACATCGGCGCCGAGCGGCCCGCAGATCCGCTCGACGGCCGCCAGGTCGGCGCTGCCGGCGAACACGCTGAGCCGGCCCGCCAGCCGCCGCTCGGTCTCGTCCAGCAGGTCCCAACTCCACCGCACCACCGCGCGCAACGTCTGGTGCCGCGGCTCGGCGACCCGGCTGCCCCGGCTCAGCAGCCGGAAGCGGTCGTCGAGGCGGGCGGCGACCTCCGCGAGCGGCAGCGCCCGCAGCCGCGCCGCGGCCAGTTCGATGGCCAGCGGCAGGCCGTCGAGCGTACGGCAGATCCGTAGGACCGGCCCGACGGTGTCGGCGTCCACAGCGAAACCCGGTGCCACGTCGGCGGCGCGGTCCACGAAGAGCCGGACCGCCGGGTACTCCCGGGCGAGTTCGGGCGTGGCGGCTCCGGACGGCACCGGCAGGCCGGTCACCGGGCACAGTGCCTCGCCGGGCACCCCGAGCGGTTCGCGGCTGGTGGCCAGGACGCGCAGCAGCGGAGCGGCGCCGAGCAGCCGGGCGGCGAGCCGGGCCGCGTCGGCCACGACGTGCTCGCAGTTGTCCAGCACGAGCAGCAGCCGCCGGCCGGCGAGCGCCGCGACAAGGCGGTCGGCGGCGTCCCGCGGGCCGGCCCGCCCGCCCAGTGCGGTGTCCCGCAGGTCGAGCGCCGCCAGCAACGCCGCCGCCACGTCCGCCCCCGAGGCCACCGCCGCCAACTCGACCAGGCGGACCTCGCCGCCGTACCGGGTCGCGGCCTCGACCGCCAACCGCGTCTTGCCGGCACCACCCGGACCGTGCAGGGTGACCAGCCGGCCCACGCCGAGCAGTTCGCCGACCCGGCGCAGCTCCGCCTCCCGGCCGACGAAGCTGGTGAGCTGGCCCGGCAGGTTGTCCCCGACCGGCCCGGCAGCTGCCGGTGGCGCGACCTCGTCCCGCAGCAGCGTCGCGTGCAGCGCGACCAGTTCGGCGGACGGGTCGGTGCCGAGCTCGTCGGCGAGAAGGCGACGCAGGTCCGCGAAGGCGACCAGCGCCTCGGCCCGCCGGCCGCTGAGGTGCAGCACGCGCATCAGCTGGCCGCGCAGCCGTTCCCGCAAGGGGTACGCGCCGGCCAGCTCCCGCAGCTCCGCCAGCAGCGGCTCGGCGGTGGACGCCCCGGGCCCCGCCCCGGCCAGGCCGAGTTCCGCCTCGATCCGATCCTCGATCGCCGCCAGCCAGCGTTCCCGCAGCCGTGCCGCCCAGGCCGGAGCGAACGGCGCCTCGATCACGTCCGCCAGCGGGTCGCCCCGCCACAGCCCGAGCGCCTCGCGCAGCAGCTCGGCGGCCCGGCCCCGGTCACCGGCGGCCAGCGCGCCGTGCCCGGCGTCGGCCAGCCGGGTGAAGCGGTGCACGTCGACGTCCTCGGGATCCACCGCGAGCCGGTAGCCCGCCGGGTGGAGCTCCACCGGTGCGGCCCGCCGGGCCGGCCCGGACAACGTCTGGCGCAGCCGCGACACCTGAGACTGCAACGCGTTCGCCGCCCGCGCCGGCGGCTCGTCGCCGTAGAGGCCGTCGATCAGGCGGTCGGCCGGGACCACCCGCCCCGCGTCGAGCAGCAGCAGCACCAGCAGGGCACGCAGACGTGGCCCACCGACGGCGAACCGGTCGCCGTCGGCCGGGTACACCTCTGTCGCGCCGAGGATGCCGAACCGCATGGCGTCGATTGTCGCCCACCGGGTCGCGACGCCCGCGACCAGCGCGACGGGTCGGCGTTGCCGAGGTGCGATCGCCCGGTCGGGCGGCGTGCTCGGGTCACCGCACGGGCGGCTCCTGCGGCCGGCGGTCCGTCGGCCGTTGGGGCGGCAGGGGTGTGCTGGGGAAGTCCCGGTCGCCGGTCCACAGCGCCGGCACCGCGTCGGTGCTCTGGGCCAGCGCGTAGGCGATGTTCTCGTAGTTGACCCGCCAGCCGCGAAAGTGCGGCCACGACTGCTCGGCCGAGCGTTCCAGGGGGAAGCCGGCCCGGTGCACGTGCGCCACCGCCTCGGCGTACTCCTCGAACGTGAGCTGGAGCGGGCCGTCCGGGTGGGGGTCGGGGTCGAACGGGATGCGGACGACCCGGGCGATGTCGCGAAGCGCGATGAAGCTCGAGCGCAGCATCAGCCGCGCGGCGGGGACCGTCGCCGCCGCCGGGGCGAGGGAGATGTGCATCGCGGCGGCGTCCATCACCGCGATCAGGGCGACGACCCAGCTACGGTGCGGGCGCGGCGACCGGAACGCCAGCAGCACCGGATAGTTGGTGTGGGTCTCGCCGATGTCCGCGGCCAGGCGCTCCCAGTCCTCGTACAGCCCGCGCAGTTCGTCGACCGTCCCGACGAGGGCCTGCCGGGCCAGCAGCTCCGGCCCCCAGGCGGGCGGGGACACCCGGGACCCCAGCAGGGTGACCTCCAGTTCCCGTCGGTTGTAGGCGCCGTAGAGCGTCGGCAGGTACGCGATCTGCAGCGCGATCACCAACGGCCCGCTCGCCGCGGCGACGAAGTCCAGCGCGTTGAGCCGGCTGCGGGCGCTGGAGGCGAAGCCGAGGGTGAACAGGCTGGAACCGGCCTCCCGGAACGAGTCCGACCAGGACAGCCCGGAGATCCCGTACATGAGCAGCCCGTACCCGAGCAGCAGCCCGGCCAGCCAGGACCACAGCATCACCAGCAGCACGATCGGCGCCAGCCAGGCGAGGAACCGGTCGCGTGCCTCGTAGCCGCGCAGGGGCGCGGACGCCCGGCGCAGCAACCATCGCGTCAGCCGCCAGAGCACGCGCACCAGGGCCGAGCCCAGCCCGCGCGTCACCACCAGGTTGCGCAGGATGCTGCTCGCCGTGATCGCCAGGACCGCCACGCCGACCAGCCCCGAGATCCACCGCATCAGGTGGTCCCTCGGGCGGGTCGCGCGGCTGTCACCGCGACCGCCTTCGTCGCATCGGCTCCCTCTCGGACCTGGCCGGTTGTCGGCGCTCACCCGGGTACGGGCGGCGGACCTGGGCACCCGCAGGCAAGGGCTGGCGTCACACCGGCCGACCAAAGGTGCCTCCGGCCACCCAACTAGGGACGGTATGCGTGTTTCGTCACTGTAGCGCCGCGAAGCGGGGGCGGGGTGCGGATGGCGAGCCGGGTGACGATGCGCTGCTTCGCGCCGCCGAACCTGTCCCGCTGCGGCTGCCGGGTCAGCGAGCTGCGGCGACCTCGCGGAGCAACTCCGCCACCCGGGCGTGCGGTAGCCCGGGCACGTGGTGACCATCCCGACCGGTCATGTCCGCGCCCGCGACGAGCGCGTTGACGACGGCCTCCTCGACGGCCTGGACACAGGCCTCGTAGAACGGGTCCAGATGCCCCCACGGGACGAACCGGAGTTGCTCGACGCGTTCGGTGGCCGCACCGGGGTGACGGCTGGCGAGCACGCCGGGGTTCGCGGTGGAGAAGGCCAGGAAGAGGTCACCGGAGAAGTGGGAGCCGCTGGTGCCGGTACGGGCCAGCCCCAGCGGCACTCGCCGGGCCAGTGCTGCGCACTGGCCCGGCAGCAGCGGGGCGTCGGTGGCGACGATGGTGATCACGGATCCCGCCCCCGGCGGCAGCGTACGGCTCGGAACCGGGATCTCCTCGCCGAGCAGCCGCCCGACGGGCACTCCGGCGAGCGTCAGTTCGGGGCGGGCGCCGAAGTTCGCCTGCACGAGCACGCCGAGGGTGTAGGTGGCGCCGGCGAAGCGGACGAGCCGTGACGCGGTGCCGGTGCCGCCCTTGAGGTCGTAGCAGGTCATGCCGGTGCCGCCGCCGACTGATCCCTCCGGCACGGGGCCACCGGTGGCGGCGTCGAGCGCCGCGACCACGGTGGCCGGGCGGACGTGGTCGCCGTTGATGTCGTTGAGGTAGCCGTCGAAGGTCTCGGCGACCACGGGCATCAGCCAGATGTCGGTCTCCGGGCGCTCGCGCAGCATCCAGTCGATGGCGCCACGATGGCCTGCGCCAACGGCGTGCGAATTGGTCAGGACGACGGGCGTGGACAGGATGCCGCTCTCGGCGATCCACGCGGTGCCGGTCATCTCCCCGTTGCCGTTGAGCACGTGCACGCCGGCGGCGCAACCGTCACCGGCGCCCGAGCGGCCCCTGGGCAGGATGGCGGTCACCCCGGTACGCACAGGCCCGTGCCCGACCCGCAGCGGCCCGTCACCGGCGATGAGCGTGCGTATCCCCACTGCGACGCCGGGCACGTCGGTGATGGCGTTGAGCCGGCCGCTCGATCCGTGACGCGGAAATCCGATGAGTGCGGCTCGCGCCCCCGCCGCCGTCCCCCGCTCGGCCTGCTTGTCCACCGGTCAGTTCCTCCGCTCCGCCTCGGTCATGCGGGCGCGCCGCCGAAACCGATCTCGTTGCCGTCCGGGTCGCGGAAGATTGCCTTGCGGACGCCGTTGGCGTAGGTCTCGCGCTCGGCCGGCTCCAGTCCATGCTCGGCGATCTGCGAGATACGGGCCTCGAAGTCGCCGACGAAGACGGTGTGCATGGCGTGCCCGGCATGCTCTGGCCGCACCTCGACAAACAGGTACCGGTGATCGGCGAGCTCCCACACCGCCTCGATGTCGTTGGGCAGGAACGACGGTGGGGCGCCGAGAAGCCGCTCGTACCAGGCCACCGCCGAGGTGTAGTCACGGACGGGGAGGCCCGCGAACAGATCTACGGTCATGAGGTCATGCTAGGGGCCCCGAGGGTCATCGGAGCCTCGCGAGGTCGGTGAAGAAGCCGGGGTAGGTCTTGGCGACACAGCCGGGGTTGGCGATCTCGATGCCCGGGGTGCGCAGGCCGACCAGGGACAGGCTCATGGCCATCCGGTGGTCGTCGTAGGTGGCGAACCTGGTGGGTGTCGGGGTGCCGGGGCGGATGGTGAACCCGTCGTCGTGCTCGACGGCGTCGATGCCGGCTCGGCGTAGTTCGGTCACGATCGCGGCGACCCGGTTGGTCTCCTTGCCGCGGATGAAGCCGATGCCGCGTACCCGGGTGGGGGTGTCGGCGAACACGGCCACCGCAGCCAACGTCTGGGCGGTGTCGGAGATGTCAGCCATGTCGACGTCGATGCCCCGAAGGGCTCCGGTGCCGGTGACCGTCAGCCGGTCGGTGGTGCGTTCCACCCGGGCGCCCATGCGTTCCAGCAGGTCGGCGAACGCGACGTCGCCTTGGATGCTTCTGGTGCCCAGCCCGTCGACGGTGATCCGCCCTCCGGTCACGGCTGCGGCGGCGAGGAAGTAGGAGGCGGCGCTGGCGTCGGGCTCGATCACGTAGTCGGTGGGCTGGTAGCGGCCCGGGGCAACCCGGAGCCCGTCAACGGTCACCCCGAAGGCCGCCATCACCGCGGTTGTCATCGTCACGTAGGGCACCGATACCAACGGGGAGGTCAACTCCACCTCGAGACCGTCACGCATCAGCGGCCCTGCCATGAGGGCCCCGGACAGGAATTGGCTGGACAGGTGTCCGGGTAACCGCACCGGACCGCCCCGCAGGGGGCCGGTCACCGCGACCGGCAGGAGGCCCGGGTGAGCCGCATCCTCGACGTGTGCACCCAACTGGCGCAGCGCTTCGACCAGCGGGCCGAACGGGCGGGCACGTAACTGGGAGCTGCCGTCGACGACCGTCCGGCCTGCCCGCAGCGCCGCCGCGGGCAGGATGAACCGCGATGTGGTGCCGGACTGTCGGGCATCGACGAGAGCTGCCTCCTCGGAATGGCGCTGATCCACACCGGTCACCGTCACGACACCGGCCGGCTCATCGGCCGCGACGACCGCGCCGAGCGCCGACACGGCGTCGATCATGGCTTGAGTGTCATCGGCGAACAGGGCGCCGGAGAGACTGCTACGTCCGACGGCAAGCGCGGCACACAGCAGCGCCCGGTTGGTGATGCTCTTCGAACCGGGCGGCCGTACCGTCACATCCGGTGGGACCGAAACAGGCGACACGGCAAGAACATCGGGAAGATCTTCGGCGAGTGACGGCATCGCAACAGTCTCCCCCGGGTCAAGACCGCGCGCCCAGGATCGATCATCCGAGTTGCCGCAGGTGACATCGGTGCCGGTGTCGCCGAGGTAGGCGCCCTCGCCGACACTCGCCCCGTTGACGCTGATGTTGTTCCACAGGTGTTGACATCCTCTCCCGCCTAAAGGCGGGAGATTCCCGCTTCCAGCGCCGCACGTCGCTGACGCTGGGTGGGTGGTCGACAGGACGCCTTGCGGCTCCTGTCCCGGACTGCCCGCCCGGTGACTGGGGGCGCCGCCTCGGCCGCGTCCCTGACGTTGACCGCCGCGTTCACGTCAGCGTTCGCCTGGTATCCGCAGGACCCGCACCGGAACATCGCTTGGCTTTCGCGGTTGTTCCGATCCGTGTACCCGCAGCGGCTGCAACGCTGGGACGTGAACGCGGCAGGCACCCTCACGATCCGGGTGCCGGTGGTACGTGCACGACTGGCCAGTGCTTGCTCGAACAGGCCCCAGCCCTTGTCGAGGATCGCCCGGTTCAGCCCGGCCTTCTGCCGCACCTTGATACCAGGCTCGGCGGCGGTGCCCTTCGCGGTGGCGGTCATAGCCTTGACCTGGAGGCGTTCAAGCTTGACGGTCGCGTGCTGGCCGCAGATCCGGTTCGCCGCCCACATCACGAAGTCACGGCGCCGGTTACGGATCTTCGCCTCGGTCCGGGCGATCTCCGCACGGACCTCACGGGCGCGGTTCGAGCTCCTCACGCCGCGCCTGCGGCGAGCGGTCTCCTGCCTGCCCGCCTTCGACTTGAGCCGAGCCAGGTCGCGTTCCTGACCAGACGTCGTGAAGGCCCGGTTCCACATCCGCCCGTCGGACATTGCCAGAGCGACCTTGACTCCACGGTCGACCCCCACAACGGTGTCGGGCTGGGCGTGCGACTCAGGCAGCTTGATACCCGCGTGGACGCCGAAACCGACGTGCCAGGCAACACCGTCGAAGGACACCACGGCGTTGCGGACCGTGCCGCCCAAAGGGCGGGACCAGCGGAACCTGACATCGCCGACCTTCGGGAGGCTGACCGCGCCCCAACGGCGGCTGAGGCGGCGGACGTGAACCGCCTGTCCAGGAAACGGAACCGACAGTCGCACCGACCGTCGTTTCCGGGTCGGCGCCCCGGCGGGATGCTGCGGGTTCCACCAGTTGCCGTACGCCTGATCCAGTTGGCGCAGCACCTGCTGACCGGACTGCGCCGGCAAGTCCGCCACCCAGTCCAGCTCCTTACGCGCCTGCGTCAGATAGGCGCACTGCGCCGCGACCCCGAGCGTGACCCTGCGCTGCTGCCAGGCGAAATGGCGCTGCTCCAACGCGGTGTTATACAGCCAGCGGCACGTGTGCCCCCACGAAACCAGACGATCAGCCTGCTCGTCGGTGGGGTACAACCGGTACCTCCGGCCGACGTCCGCCTCCACACCCTCACTCTACCCTTGGTTTCAAGATCGTCGATGACCCGGTTCGCACCGGCAGGCACTGCGCTTTCCTCCTCCATGCCCCATTGCGCCGAGAGCGCATCACGGTCGAGATTGTGAAGCTGCGCGGGCTGGCCAGATGCCCGTTAGCTGCTGCCACCGCGCTACGGGGCAACGTGCGCCCATGATCCAATAGCGCCGTGGAACTCAGCAGGCAGTTCAGCGAACAGCAGTACGCTCGGGCGCTGGAGTCGTGGACCTGGCTGGATCTCGACGGCAAGGTTCCGCGGTTCACCTCGCTGTTCGGCGATGTGTTCCTCGAGGCTGCGGACGGGGCATGGTGGTTCCTCGACACCTTCGAGGGGCACCTCGTACGGGGGTGGAACAGCCGCCGCGACCTCATTGCCGAACTGGACACCGAGGCTGGCCAGGACAGGTACCTGCTGGCCAGCCTCGCCTTGGGCGCATACCACCGGCGCGGGCTTCGCCTGGGCGCCGGCCAGATCTATGCCTACGCACCGCCCCCGATCGTCACCGGCAGTTTCGACGTCGACCGGATTGAGGTGTTCGACTTCGTCGCGGTGGTCAATATCGCTGGCCAGTTACACGAGCAGTTCCGGAGCATGCCCTCGGGCTAGGAGCCGGCCCGCCGGTGCAACGGTTGATCACGATTGCTCGATCAGCTCGAGAATCCTGGTCTGGGGCGTGCCGATCAGCGCGGGCGCGTTGGCTGGCGTGGACCACACCCGGGTGGTGAGGAGGTCCCGGAACGTGATGGCCTCATCGCTGGTGCCGAAATCCAGTTGGATCAGCACGTAGCGCGGGTCGTCGGATGGGCGGTGGATGCGGTGGCGTAGCACACCGCTGTCGTGGCGCATGCCCGCGAACCGATCGAACGCCTGTTTCCAGGTGTCGAAGTCGCTGATCGCGTGCTCGATGTGCAGGGTGACCATCATCGTTCCTTCCGGTCGACCGATGATCCAAGGATCGGCCGGTGATCACGGCCGGCGCCATCCCAGAAGCCTGGGGGTGGTAGCGCGTTACGCTTCGCCTCGTGGCCGCATCGATCGCCCAGGAACGGGCACGCGAGCGGATCGCGCGGTTGTGCCGCACCAGCGTGCCGGCGCGGCAGCTGCGGGCAGCGGTGCTCGATCAGCTCCGCCAGGTGATCGGTTTCGACTCGTATGTGTTCGTCCTGACCGACCCGCACACCTGCGTCGGCGTCGACCCGCTGGCCGATGTGCCACTGCTCGACGAGCTGCCGCGGCTGATCCGACTCAAGTACGCCACCACCGTCAACCGGTGGACCGGGCTGGGCGATCCACCGGTGGCGCGGTTGTACGAGGGGACCGGCGGGCGCCGGGAACAGAGCCTGCTGTGGCGCGAAATGCTCGGCCCGGCCGGAATCGTCGATGTCGCGTCCGTGGTGTTCCGCGACCGCTTCGGCTGTTGGGGATTCCTCGACCTGTGGCGCGCGGGTCCGGCCAATCCGTTCAGCCGCGCCGACGCCGACTTCCTCGCCACGATTGCTCCCGCGGTCACCGAAGCACTTCGAAGCTGCCAGGCCGCCACCTTCTCCGCCCACCCCGCTGAGGCGAGCCGCCGCGCCCCGCTGGTGCTGCTGCTCTCGCCGGACCTGACGATCCAGGCGCAGACCCGGCAAACCCACGACTACCTGCGCCAGCTTCTGCCGACCCCGGCCGAGCGATCCGCGATTCCCGCCGCCGCCTACAACGTCGCCGCGCAACTGGTCGCGGTCGAGGCGGGCATCGACGAGCATCCGGCCACCGGCGGTGTTCACCTGGCCGATGGCATCTGGATCACCCTGCGCGCCGCCCGCATCGGCGACAACGGTCCCGAGCACCCCGGCGACATCGTGGTCACCATCGAGCAGGCGTCGCCAGCAGAACGGCTGGGCATCTTCCGCCGGGCCTTCGGACTCAGCACCCGGGAGGCTGAACTCCTCACGGTCCTCGCGGACGGAGCCGACACCCGCCAGGCCGCCCAACGCATGCTCCTGTCCCGGCACACGGTGCAGGATCACCTCAAGTCGATCTTCACGAAGACCGCCGTCCACAGCAGGCGCGAGCTCCTCACCCGAGCCCTCGGCTGATCAATCCACCTCCCGGCGCACTCCCGCACGAAGACGGTCCCGGTTGCCGGACCGAGCGTCCGGCTAGGCGCGCCGGACCTCTTGACCATTACCGCTACCTAAGTAGAGTTAACGGGCATGCGGCGTAACCGACCCTTGTCCACGCAGGCGATCAGCGTCCTACGAGCGTTGGCGGCCGACCCGTCGCGGTGGCGCTACGGCTACGACCTGGCCACCGAGGTTCACCTGAAGTCCGGCTCGCTGTACCCGATCCTGGTCCGCCTGGCCGACCGTGGCCTGCTGGAGGCGACCTGGGAAGCCGGCCCGGAGGGCCGACCGCCCCGTCACCTGTACCGGCTCAGCGGGGCCGGCCGGGAGTACGTGGCAGGACTACCCGCCGCCGCCCGGGCCAGCCACAGCGTCCCGCGTCCCAACCTGCGTCTGAGCGAGGCGTCATGCTACTGATGTTCATTTTCGTGGCGGGTGTCGCGGTGGCCCTGATCCGCCGCCGGCTCCTGGCCGCTCCCGACGACCCGATGCGGAGCCAGGACGCTCCGGCCCGGCTGCTGGGCTGGGCGGTCGGCCTGCTCGCAGCGGAGCGGGAGCAGTGGGGCCAGGCGATGATCGGCGAGTTGGACCATCTCGACGGCCGGGCCCGGCGGTGGCGTTTCGCCCTCGACTGTGTCGCCGCCGCCATGGTCATGCCGCCCTGGGGACGAGCCGCGGGCGCCCTCGGGTCGCTGATGGCGGTCGCGGCCAGCGCTGGCGGGCTGGCCCTCTACACGCACGTCCATTACCGGCTGGCTACCGACGGCTGGACCTGGGCGTGGGCGGCGATCCTGGTGGTGTTCCTGGTCGGCTACCTCCTTGGCGGCAACGCGCTGCTGCGCCGCCGGGGGGTGGCCGGTCCGGGACTGGTCGGCGGCCTGCTCGTCGCGGCGACCTGGTTGGCGGTCGGCGGGTTCACCTTCGATCGATGGCTGAACTCGCTCTGGTCGCACTGGTGGTTGCTGTTCCTGGCGCCAGTCGTGGTCGGGGTGGGCGGCACATTGTGGGGTGGCAGCGCCGCCGTCGGTCGGCGCGCCGCACGGCTGGCCGCCGTGACCGCCGCCCTGACCATCTACCTGTACGGGGTCCTCGCGGTCGCGGTCCTCGGCGCAGCCGGACATGATCCGAGCGACGGCTGGACGCCCGCCCAGGTCGTCGGCGACAACCTCGGCAACCAGGCCGCGTTCTACCTGATGGCGCTGCCCCTGATGACGGCGACCATCGGGTGGGCAGCCGCGGCGGCCACCGCCCGCCTCCGCCCCGCCCAGCCGGTCCTCGTGCCGGCGTCGCCGGTTCTCCCCGCACCAGGACCTGGTCCGGCACCCACCGCGACAACCCACGTGACCCCGACGCAGTCCCACCCCACGGCGCCAGGAGATCGCCCGGCATCCACCAACCCGCATCCCAGCAGCCCGCCTGGCGCGATCCCCACGGCGACACGCCAGCGCCGAATCTGGTACCTCCTCCTGCTGTGCGCCGCGCTGGTGTCAGCGGCGGTCCTGGTCTTCCTCGCCTGGCTGCGGTCCTGACCGATCGGCCACTGGATTCTGCAAGCCGGTGCCGTACCGTCACCGCATGATCGCCAAGATCCTTGATGCCACGGCTCGTCACCGTCGCGGCATCCTGGCCACGGGCGTCGTGGCAGCCATCGTGGACGCCGCTGGGGCATCGCTGGATCAGTCGATCGGCCCGCGGCTCGTTCCTGTGCTCGCCGTCGCCGGGGCGCTGCTGATCCTGGGACTGGCTAGCTGGCTCCAGCCGCGTCCGGCGATGTTCGTGGTTCAGCCGGACGTGCCTGCCTTTGGCAGCCCGGTCCGGGCGGGATCGATATACCTGGCCCTCTGCGTCCTGCTCTTCGCCGCAGAGGCGGTGGGCACACTGCTCCTCAAGGTCAGACTCGGGACCCCGGGGGCGCTCGCTTCCCTGCCATCTGCCGCAGGCATGCTGGTCTTCGCAGCCCTGTTCGTTGTCGCGGCGTGGCGTGGGCTCGGCGTCCGGCTACAGCCCGAGGGCGTCCGCGTTCGAGCGGTCTGGGGCACCCTGACGGTGCCGTGGGAGGCATTGCCGGTGGGGCAGACCCACCGCCCCGCCGACCAGCCGACGACCTTGCGCCTCGCGTGCGCCCGACCCGATCTGGTGCGACGCCGTGGGCGGGTGGCGAAAGAGACGCTGCCCACGGACAACATCGACGCGCAGTTCCTCGCCGACGCCATCCGGTACTACGTCCTGCACCCCGAACACCGCGCCGCGATCGGCACCGAGGTCGAGCACCGCCGTCTGCACGATGCCCTGACCGACCGGTAAACGTCGACTGCCGGCCGTGGATCGGGCCGGCAGTCGACGTCGGGCCACCAGGGTGCGCCTGGCGGCCCGATCGGTGATCAGTGGATGCCGACGGTGGTCGGCGCCTGCCCAGCCTGCTGGCCGTCGAGCAGGTCCGACGGCTTACGCCGGCGGGGCAGGAACGCGGCCGGGATGAACGTGAGCAGCACGAGCACGAACGCGACCCAGAACGTGTTGGCGAAGGCACCGGCCGCGAAGTCGAGGCCGCGCTCGATGAGGTTCATCGGGAACTTCTCGATGAGCTCCGGCTGCTGCTGTCCGGCGATGGCCAGCTGGGCCTCGGTGACCGCCTTGCCGCTCGGATCGGTCACGCCGGGGATCGGCCGGGAGCCGTTCAGCTCGCTGGTGAGGATCACCGACATCAACGCGGCACCGACCGAGCCACCGATCTGCTGGATGATGTTGACCAGCGTGGAGCCGCGGGCGACCTCCTGGGCGTGGAGGGTCTTCAGCGCCGACGTCATGATCGGCATCATCGTCGCGCCCATGCCCAGGCCCATCACGAACAGCGAGCCGCAGAGCAGCCAGTACGAGGTGTGCGGGTCGACCTGGGTGAAGGTGAAGAACCCGGCGGCGATGAGCACCAGCGCGAAGGGCACCGTCCGGCCGATGGGCATCCGGTCGGCCAGCATCCCGGCGATCGGCATCGTGAGCATCGCGCCGATGCCCTGCGGCGCCATCAGCAGGCCGGCGGTCAACGTCGACTCACCGCGGATCTGCAGGAAGTAGCTCGGGAACAGCAGGCCGGCGCCCATGAACGCGACGATGAACACGACCAGGGTCACGGTCGCGATGGTCAGGTTGCGGTTGGCGAACAGCCGCAGGTCGACCAGCGGGTGGCGGGGCTTGAACGAGTAGAGGACGAACGCCACCACGAGCGCGCCGCCGACCAGCATGGGCAGCCACACCTTGGTGTCGGCCATCGTGCCGGCCTCGGGCAGCGACGAGACGCCGAACAGGAACAGGGCCAGCCCCGGGGAGAGCATCAGCATGCCGAGGAAGTCGAACGACTCCGACGGCTCGGGGTTGTCCTTCGGCAGCGCCAGGAGCGCGTAGACGAGCGCGATGGCACCGATCGGCAGGTTGATCAGGAAGATCCAGTGCCAGCTCGCCGTGTCGATCAGCCAGCCGCCGAGGATCGGGCCGCCGATCGGCCCGAGCAGCATCGGGATGCCGAGGACGGCCATCAGCCGGCCGATCCGGTGCGGGCCGGCCGCCCGGGTCATGATCGTCATGCCCAGGGGCATGAGCATGCCGCCACCGAGGCCCTGCAGCACCCGGAAGGTGATCAGCTGCCCGATCGTGTCCGCCGTGGCGCACAGCCCGGACCCGATCGTGAACAGCGCCAACGCGACCATGTAGAGGCGCTTGGTGCCGAACCGGTCCGCGGCCCACCCGCTGAGCGGGATCACCGTGGCCAGCGCGAGTGTGTAGGCGGTCATCGTCCACGCGACCTGGGCGTACGTCGCGTCGAACTCTCTCTGGAACGTGGGTATCGCGACACTGACGACCGTCACGTCGAGGATCGACATGATCGCACCGAGGACGACGACTCCCGCCACCTTCAGCACCGCGGCGTCGAGCTTGTCCGATGTCGCGACAGGTTGCTGGGTCACAAACAGTCTCCTGAATCCGATTCTGATTGCCGGATGGTGGCGGCACCGCGCGGGTCCGGCGCGGGAGGTCGCATGCGGAGGCGACGTCCGCAGGGCAGCCTACCGACCAGCACCGACACTTCGCGCTCGGAATTACCGGGCGCCGCCCCGGAGTGGCCAGCGCCACTGTCCTGGGACATCGACGGCGACCGGCGGCCGGGCGTTCACGACCGGAACGGTGCGGCCGCAAGCTTCGCCATCAGCGCGACCTCCGCGGTCCGCGACTGTTCGATACGCCGGGCCAGCTCGCGGACCGTGGCGCTGGTGCCGGCGTCCAGCTGCGCGCGGGCGAGGTCGGCCGCCGCCCGCTGGTGGGCGCTGAGCGCGTCGAGCAGCACCCGGTCCACCTCGCCGGCCGGGGCGACGCGCAGTCGGGCCAGCGCGGCGGCGGCGTCGCTGTGCCCCGAGTGGTCGTGCCGCGCGGCGGCGGCCATCGCCGAGGGTCCGGCGTCGCGCAGCCAGCCGCGCATGGTGGACAGTTCGTCGGCCTCGGTGACCTCGATGGCGGCGATCAGGGTACGTGTCTCCGGGTCCGACGCGCGGTCGAGCCCGAGCCGGACGATCTGCAGGGTCTGCTCGGTGTGCGCCACCATCATGGCCAGGAACAGCACGTCGATCGGGCTGGTCGAGGCGTCGGCGACCGCACCGGCCGGGGTCTGCTGCGGCACCGGCGGCTCCGGGTGGCGGGCGCACCCGGTGGCGGACAGCAGGAGCGCCACCAGGACGGCGGTGAACGGACGACGCATGCCGTTGCTCCGATCGGAGGGCCGAAAGGCGGTGCCGGGTGCGGCACACGCCGAGCGTGGCCGCACCCGTACGGTCAGACCTGCAGCCACAGCGCCGGCACGTTGGGCGGTTCCCAACCGGGCAGCGCGGTGTGCGCCTGGCGGCAGCGGTACGTCACGCCGTTGTAGGTGACCTGGTCCCCGACCTGGTAGGCGCGCCCCGCCGTCCAGGTGCCGCCCGGGGCGGGTGAGCTGGTCGGGCTCACGGTCGGGCTCGGCGTCGGCGACGGGGTGGACGGGGTCGGGCTGGGCGTCGGGTTGCCCCCGCCCCCACCGATCTGCAGGTCCACGCAGGAGTAGAAGGCGTTGGCCGTGTCGGCGATGTTCCACACGGCGAGGAGCTTCTGCCGGCCGGAGAAGCCGCTGAGGTTGACGGTGTGCGACACGGTGGCGTCGGGCTGGCGGCCGCCGCCGTCGACGACGGCGACCCGGGTGTTCCCGATCCAGTACTCCCAGTTGCTGGTGGCGTGGCGGGCGGTGTTGACCCAGGTGAAGGTGACCGAGTTGCCGACCGAGGTGGCGGGCCAGTTGCGGCTGTCGTCGTTCAGGACGGCGAACTGGGCGATCCCGGCGTGGCAGCTGCGCAGGCCCTTCGGGCCTTCCACGCTCTGCGGCTCGTACTTGATCTGACCACAGTCCGGGACCCGGTTCTGGGCGCAGAGCGCCTGCCGGCTGGGCGGCGAGGAAACGTAACCGTGGGCCTGGGCGGGCGCGGCGACGGCCAGGGTGGAGGCGACGACGCCCGTCGTGACGAGGGGGATGGTGATTCTTCGACGCATGATGGCTACTCCCTTGGGACGACACGTGGAGCTGCCATCAACATAAATTAAACCTTGTTAACAGTAAAGACTCCCATCTATATGGCCGTCACCACCGTCCGTCCGCCCGCAGCACGCGCTCGCCGGAGACGTACAGGTCGTCGGGGGCGAGCTGAAGCAGTCGGACGACCTCCACGGCGACCTGCTCGGGCAGGGCATAGGTCTCGTCGAGGAACTCGTCACCCACCCGCTCCTGCAGGCGGGTGGGCATCGGTCCCGGATGCAGCTGCATCACCTTGATCTGGTTGCTGTGCTGCGCCTCCGCCAGCGACTCGACCAGGCTGCTGCCGTAGCTCTTGGTGGCCCGATAGACCGGGATGCCCGGGCGGGCCTTCGTCACCGCCATCGCGCCGACGTACACCACGTTGCCGAAGCCCTGGCGGTGCAGGTGCCGCAGCGCCTCCTTGAGCACGTAGGTGGTGCCGAGCGCGTTGACCTCGACCGCCCGGCGGATGTGCTGCGGAGAGAGCTCCGCCAGATCCCCGCCCGCCCACACCGACGCGCAGGTGGCGACGCCGTCGATGGTGCCGTACCGGTCGACCACCTCGGCGAACGCCTGCCGCACCTGCTCGTACGAGGAGACGTCGCAGACGACCCCGGCACATCCCAGCTCATCGCTCACCTCGGCGACCTCGTCGCGTACGTCTCCGAGGACGGCCACCTGGTGCTCCTCGACGAGGAGGCGGGCGACCGCCAGACCGAGGCCGCTGGTCCCCCCGACCACGATGAAAGATCTCGCGCCCATGCCTCTCCCGACCTCGTGGCGCACGAGCGGTACGCGGTGCGGTGACGGCAGTGCCTTCCCGCTGGCGCTGGTCCCACACCGGACAAGCGGCGGAGAGCTGGACGCCGGACCCCTTCGGCGGCGCGCTCCTCCCGATTCGGGTTCCCGGGGCCGGCGCGGCCAAACCGGCCCGCACGGCCGCCCCCGAGGGGATAATCCGCCCCACCGCCGAGCGGCCCGAACCGGCAGGTCGAGGTGCGGGTCGCGTCACCGGTCCGACCGTGAGTACCCCGTCGCCGCCTCGCGCACCATCCGGTTGGCCTCGTCCGTTTCCTCGCCGGTCGCCCGCAGCAGGTCACTCGCCACCGTCCGCAGCTGCGTCACGAACGCCTGGCCGAAGGTGCCGAGCACCTCGGGCGGGACCTCCCCCGCCCGGCCCACGGCGGCCAGCACCCCGTCCCGGACCCGCTGCGGATCGCGCCCGGTGCGGCTGATCCGGTGCAGCAGCCGGACCGCCTCCGCGAGCCGCCGCGTCGCGTCGACCAGTTCGTCGGGCACCCGCTCGCCGCGCTGCATCGCGGTGGCGGCCCAGCGGGCCACCTGCCGGCACTCCAGGATCACCCGCTCCAGCCGCTGCATGCCGTGGTGGTAGCGCTCGACGTCCTGACGCCGGCGCCATCGAACCGGCGAGAGTGTCACTACCTCCTGCGCGCCGCTCATCGCGGCCTGCAACCGGGCGAGGTCGTCCCCCATGCCCCGCAGGCGATCACGTGCGCGCACCGCGCGATCCGCGTCGTGCGTGGCCAGCGCTCCAGCCACCTCGTCGAGCTGGGCGGTGAGCGTGTCGAAGACGGGCGTCGCGGCACGGTTCAGGATCCGCATGGGGTCGACCGGGATCAGCAGCAACACCACCGCCAGCCCCACCAGACCGCCGACGCCGGCCTGCACGATCCGGGGCCACTCGAGGTTGGGGGTGATGGGTGCGAGGGTGGCGAGCAGGACCGCCGTGCCACCGGCCTGAGCCACCAGAGCGCCGCTGCGCCCGTGAAGCACGAAGGCGACGATGAGGGCCACCGTCACCACGACGCCGACCTGCCACGGCCCGTACCCGATCTGAAGCAGGACCGCGTCGCCGACGACGATGCCCAGGCCGACGCCGAGCATGGTCTCCGCGGTGCGGCGCCCGCGCTGGCCGATCGCGGAGACGATCGTGCCCACCGCGGCGCTCGGGGCGAATACCGGACTCGGGTTGTGCAGCAGGTCGCGGGCGACGAACCAGGACAGCGCGGCGGCCAGGCCCGCCTGGACGGAGATCAGCAGCATGATCCCCAGTTGCCGCTTGCGGAGCCGGCCGGCGCGCTCGACCCGCTGGGGAGCCTGCGCCAGTGCCGCACCGGCGCGATCGGCGGCCGCGTCGGCCCAGGACCGGCCCTCGTCCCTCGTGCCTGGCTGCTCGGCCATCCCGCCCCCTGCCCGGCCGGGTCCCCGAATGGAGCATATCGGGCACAGCCGCGCCGGCGGCCGTGATCGGGACTGCCGGGAGCACAGGTGTGAAGCCGGGATCAACGGGAATGGCACGCCAGCCGGTCGGATGCGGCGGCGTTTCGGGCCGCCGTCGCGAACTACTCGACACACGGGGTGAGAGAAGGCATGACACGCAGAACGACGATCGGAGTCCGCTCGGTGACCGACGCACTCGGGATCGAGCGTGCGACCCCGGACCGTGGATCCGAGGGCCTGGCTCGGCTCCTCGGCTGGTTCAGCCTCGGTCTCGGCGTGACCGCCCTCGCCGCCGGGACCAGGATCAGCAGGCTGGCCGGCATCGACGACTCCCGCACCGCCCGCACGATGCTGCGTACGGCCGGCGCCCGCGAGCTGGGCCACGCCGCGACGCTGCTGGTCCCCCGTCGGCCGGGCCTGGGGGCGTGGACCCGGGTTGCCGGTGACGTCATGGACCTGGCCGCGACCGGCCAGGCGTTGCGCCACCGCAGCGGCGAGCGCCGGCGCCGCCTGATGTACACCATGGCCACGCTCGCCGGCATCACCGCGATCGACCTGTACGCCTCGGTGCGCGCGACGCGGAGTCGGCCTTGGCCGACGGGTGCCGGCCGGGCCTACGGCTCGGTGACGATCAACCGCACCCCGGCGGCGGCGTACGGCTTCTGGCACGACTTCGAGAACCTGCCGCGCTTCATGTACCACCTGCAGTCCGTGCAGCGAACGGACGGTCGGCGTACGCGGTGGACGGTGAAGGCCCCGGCCGGCCGGAGCGTGCACTGGGAGGCGGAGATCGTCGAGGACCGGCCGAACCAGTTCATCCGGTGGCGTTCGGTCGACGGCGCGACGGTGCCGAACTCCGGGAGCGTGTGCTTCATGCCGGTTGCCGGCGGCCAGGGCACCGAGGTCCGGGTGGAGCTGGAGTACGCCGCGCCGGGCCGCGCCCTGGGCCGGCTGGTGGCCAGGACGTTCGGCGAGAACCCGCAACAACAGATCCGCGACGACCTGCGGCGGTTCAAGCAGGTCATCGAGACCGGCGAGATCGCCCGCTCGGACGGCACGCCGGAGGGCACGAGCATCCAGGGCCAGGCGAGGCAGCGTCCGGCACGGCCGCTGGCGACGCCGCGGAGCGCGTGAGGGAGACAGGATGAGAGCGAACTGCTGGATCGCCCCGAACCGGGTCGCGGTCGAGGACGTCCCGGACCCGCAGATCCTCAACCCTCGCGACGCCATCGTCCGGGTGACCTCGTCGGCCATCTGTGGATCCGATCTGCATCTGCTCGACGGCTTCATCCCGGCGATGCGGCGAGGCGACGTGCTCGGCCACGAGTTCATGGGCGAGATCGTGGAGCTCGGCCAGGGCGTACGGGACGGGCTGCGGGAAGGCGACCGGGTCGTCGTCGGCTTCCCCATCGCCTGCGGCGACTGCATCTCCTGCCAGCGCGGCCTCTACTCCGTCTGCGAGAACTCTAACCCGAACGCGCCGATCGCGGAGGCCGCCATGGGCCACTCCCCCGCCGGCATCTACGGGTACTCGCACCTGCTGGGCGGGTACGCGGGCGGGCAGGCCGAGTACGTGCGGGTGCCGTACGCCGACGTCGGCGCCCTCAAGATCGACGACGACCTGCCAGACGAGAAGGTGCTGTTCCTGTCCGACGTGCTGCCCACCGGCTACATGGCCGCGGAGCTGTGCGACATCAAGCCCGGCGACACCATCGCGGTGTGGGGCGGCGGACCGGTCGGGCAGTTCGCCGCCGCCAGCGCCTACCTGCTCGGGGCCGGAAGCGTGATCGTCATCGACCGGTTCCCGTACCGGCTCCGGATGGCCCGGGACGAGGTCGGCGCGGACACCATCAACTACGAGACGACCGACGTCCTGGAGACGCTGCGTGAGCTGACCGCCGGCCGGGGCCCGGACGCGTGCATCGACGCGGTCGGCATGGAGGGCCACCACGCGTCGGCGGCCCTGAACGCCCACGACCGGGCGAAGCAGGCGGTCAAGGCGGAGAGCGACCGGCCGCACGCGCTGCGCGAGGCGGTGCTGAGTTGCCGCAACGGCGGCATCATCGCGGCGATCGGGGCGTACGGGGGCTTCATCGACAAGTTCCCGATGGGTTCGTTCATGAACCGTTCCCTGACGATGCGGTCGGGCCAGGCCCACGTCCAGCGCTACATGCGGCCGCTGCTGGAACGGATCCGCAAGGGCGAGATCGACCCGAGCTTCGTCATCACGCACACCATGCGGCTCGACGACACGCCCGAGGGCTACGACATCTTCAAGAACAAGCAGGACGACTGCGTCAAGGTGGTGCTCAAGCCTTAGTGCGGTGTCCATCAACGTTCACCGGGTCCCCGGTGGTTGTTGTGGATCCTCGCCGTCTGGGCGAGCGACTCCCCACCACCTTTGTGGTGGGGCGGGCCTCCGCGGGCCAACTGATCCTCGCGCCGTCCGGGGTGGGCGGCGGGGGTCACGTCGGGACTGGCCGGCACCGGGCAGGTGCCGTCCGGCTCGACGGTGCGTGACCACCTCCGGCAGCACAACAACTGCTGTGGGGGTGGTGGGTCCGCCGCCCGGGGTGCGGGTGGCGATGATGGCGGCTGCGACCAGGTCGCGGTGCCCGGAGTATTGGCAGTGCGGGCAGGACAAGATCCGCCCACGCGGTTTCGGTACCCGCCGCCGGCAGGCGGGGCAGGTGGACGACGTGCCGCGCTCATTGACGAGATGGACGGTGATGCCCGCGAGGGTGGCTTTGTCGGTGAGGACCTGCAACAGGCGGCCGATCTGCCACTGCCGTAGCCGCAGGTTGTGCCGCCGCCCCGCATCCAGGTCCAACACCCCACGCGGGTCACCCACATGCAGCACCCCGACCCGCTGCTCCACAGCCCACGAGACGACGGCGCGGGCGGCCTCGTGTTGGGCCTGACGCACCCGGCGCCGATGCCGGCCCTCCACCAGCCGCGCCCGGCGCCGGTACTGGCGCCACCGCCGTGACCCCCGCTGGCCCGGCTTCGGCGCCCGCTGTGAGACGGCGCGGCGGCGGGCTTTCGTGTCGGCCAGGTGCATGCGGTGCTCGGCGCGGATCGCCCGCCCGGACACCAACAGGCCGTCCCCGTGCGGGCCGGCCACCGCGTACGGGTGGATCACACCGAGATCCACCCCAGCCCGCCTGCCCGGATCCGGCCCCTCACCCGGCGAATACACCGCCACGGGGACTTCGGCGGTCACGTCGAGGAACAGCCGACCGCCCTCACACAGCAGGGTGACCGAGCGGACCTGCTCGACCGGGTACGGCACCTCCCGCGCCAACCTCACCCACAACGGCGCGGCGCCTTTGGCCATTGGGATGCGCACCCGGCGTTCGTCGATGCCGAAGGTGCCGTGATACCAGCGCACCGGCATCAACGCCCGACGGCGGCGTGGGAACCGCGCCGAGACGTCACCGTCGCGGCGGCGTTTCACCGCCGCGAACCACGCATCGGAGAACCGGCGCAACACCGACCGGGCACCCACCGAGTCCAGCTCGCCGAACGTGCCCGGGCCCGACCCGGACAACTCCCGGCACAACTCCTGAAAACCAGTCAGCGGCGCATCCCGGCGGCGGCGCCGCCACGCGTTGACCTCCAACACACACGCCCACACATCACCAGCCGAACGCAGCAACCCGAAACACCGCCGCCGCTGCCCCGCCGTCACCCGCAACCCGACCCGCGCAGTGCGGTACACGACCCGAGGCGCGGCAGGATTCCGACGACGAGGCACGACCGAACCCAACCCGACGGGTACGACAGTTTCCTGCAGCGGTCAACCCGGCGAGCGTTGGCGGACACCGCCTTAGCAGGGCCGACGCCCCGACCTGGACGCGACGCCGGGCCGCCGCCGTTGCCGGCGACGGCCCTGCGCTCGAGAGGTCGGGCGTCAGCGGCGTGCGGATTCGCCCTTCGCCACGGCGTCGACGGTCACCTGGTCGAAGGCGGGGGCGCCGTCGACCGCGTCCGCCGCGACGGCGGCCGACCGCGCGGTGTCGGGCAGATCGAGGCTGGACCGCAGGGTGACCGGCTTGAGCAGCAGCGCGGCGACGATGCCGACCACGGCGATGGCGGCGGAGATGAAGAAGATGTGCCCGGTGGCATCGCCGTACGCGGCGCGGACGATGTGCTCCACCGGTGCCGGCAGCGCCCCGAGGTTGAGCGTGCTGCTGCCGCCACCCCCGGACGTCGGGATGCCGGCGGCGGTGAGGTCGTGGGTGATTCGGTCGGTGACCCGGCGGGCGAGGACCGCGCCGAGCACGGAGACACCGATGGTGCCGCCGAGGGAGCGGAAGAACGCCACGGCGGAACTGGCCGCACCGATGTCCTTGAGCGCGACGCTGTTCTGCACGGCGAGCACGAGGTTCTGCATGGTCATGCCGACGCCGGTGCCGACGATGAACATGGCGGCGCCGACGAGGAGGAGCGAGGTCTCGTGGTCGATCGTGCCGAGCAGGGCGAACCCGGCGACGAGGATGATCGATCCGGCGACGATGTAGGGCTTGACCCGCCCGGTGGCGGTGATCAGTCGTCCGGCGACGATCGACGAGAGGAGGACGCCGGCCATCATCGGGATGGTGAGCAGGCCGGCCTCGGTCGGGCTGTAGCCACGGCCGATCTGGAAGTACTGACCGAGGAAGACGGCGCCGCCGAACATGGCCATGCCGACCGCGAGGCTGCCGATGATGGCCAGGGCGGTGGTGCGTTCGCGGACGATGTTCAGGGGCACGACCGGCTCGACGGCCCGCGACTCGACCCAGGTCGCCAGGGCGAGCAGGAGCACCGAGCCGCCGACCATCGCGAAGGTCTGCCAGGAGAGCCAGGCGAAGGAGCTGTCGACGAACGAGATCCAGATCAGCAGCAGGCTGACGCCAGCGGCGATGAGGGACGCACCGAGGTAGTCGATCTTGACGTTGTCCCGGCGTACGGTGGGCAGGCGCAGGGTGGCCTGGAGCAGGATCAGCGCGATCACGGCGACCGGTACTCCCACGAAGAAGCACCAGCGCCAGCCGAGCCAGGACGTGTCGACGATGAGGCCGCCGAGCAGCGGACCGCCGACCGTCGCGAGGGCCATCACACCGCCCAGGTAGCCGTTGTAGCGGCCCCGCTCGCGAGGCGGGATCATCGCCGCGATGGCGACCTGGACCAGGGCCTGGAGTCCACCGACACCGATGCCCTGGAACGCGCGGGCGGCGATGAGCTGCCCGGTGCTCTGCGCGAAGCCGGCGATGATCGAGCCGAGCAGGAACACCACGATGGCGACCTGGATCAGCAGCTTCTTGTTGAACAGGTCGGACAGCTTGCCCCAGATCGGGGTGGTCGCCGTTGCCGTGAGCAGGGTGGCGGTGACCACCCAGGTGTACTGGGTCTGCGAGCCGTTCAGCGCCCCGATGATCTTCGGCAGGGCGGTCGAGACGACCGTGCCGCTGAGCATCGCGACGAAGAGCACCAGCAGCAGGCCGCTGAGTGCTTCGAGCGTCTGCCGCCGATTCATGGGCGCGGCTTCGGCCGTTGCGGTGGGTGCGCTCATCGCGCGTCCTCCAGGTTGTCGTGGTGTGCGAGGGCGACCTCGAGGTCGCGGGTGAACCGGCCGAGCGCGGCGGACAGCGCCGCCACCTCGCCGGGTGTCCAGTCGTCGAGCGCTCGGGTGAGCACCTGGCCGTACCAGTCGCTCGCCTCGGCCAGGGCGGCCCGGCCGGCCTCGGTGACGGTCAGCCGGCTGGCGCGCCGGTCGGCCGGATCGGTCCGTCGTTCCACCAGGCCGTGCGCGACGAGGGCCGCGACGGCGCGGCTGACGGTCGACGGGTCGAGCCGGCTGCGGTCGGCCAGCTCCCGGGCGTGGCAACCGCCGCCGTGGCCGTCGATGAGCAGGAGCAGGCCCACCAGGCCGGACGGCACGGCCGGCCGCTCGTCGACGCGATGCTGCCGGAGCAGCCGCACGCCGGTCAGCAGGTCGCGCAGCCGCGTGCCGAGTTCACCGATGGCGGTGTCCAACTCTCGTCCTCCAGCCCAACGTTGGTTGCCTCAAGCAATCATCCGCAGATCTTGCGCACCGGGCAAGTTTTCTCATTGAGAAGAGGATCACGTTTCCCGTACGCTGACCCCATGGAAGAGACGGCGGGGTTGCGGGAACGCAAGAAGGCGGCGACCCGCCTCGCCCTGCACGAGGCGGCGCTGCGCCTCGCCGCCGAGCAGGGCCCGGACCGGGTCACCGTCGAGGCGATCGCCGACGCCGCGAACGTCTCCCGGCGGACCTTCTCCAACTACTTCTCCAGCAAGGAGGAGGCCCTCTTCCACGGCGACACCATGCGGCTGCGCCGGTTGCTGGAGCTGCTGCGCGCGCAGCCCACCGGCGAGCCGCCGTGGACCGCGCTGAGCCGGGCCACCCTGCAACTGGTGGCCGAGGTGTACGACGATCCTGCTCTGGCCTGGCTGAACCGTCGCCGTCAACTGCAGGGACACCCGGGCCTGATCGCGCACCAGGTCGCCGCGTACGCCGCGATCGAACGCGAGCTGGCCGGCGAACTCGCCGCGCGACTCACCGGCCCCGACCGGGCGCTGCGCGCCCGGGTCCTGGCGGCGACCTTTCTGGCCACCCTGCGGATCGCCACCCAGCACTGGATCGAGCACCCGGAAACCCCGATGGTCGACACGATCCGGACCGCGCTCGCCCACGCGGCTCCCGCGCCGGCAGACCGCTGACGCCCCGTCGGGCTGCCACGCCGGCCACCGACCCGCCACCGACGGCGTGGGCGGCGGGCCCGCGACGACCGGGGCAGAATTGTCGGCATGGCCCGGCGACGCGTACCCAGGGCGGCCAAAGCCGCCGGCCTGGCGGCGTCGGGCACGGCCCTCGTCCTCGCCCTGGCGTCCCCGCTCGGGCCGGCCACCGCCACCCCCTCCCCCGCCGGGACCGTCGTCGCGCTCGGTGACTCGGTGCCGGCGGGCTCGGCCTGCGGGTGTGTTCCCTTCCCCGACCTGTACGCGCGGATGCTCGCCCCCACCGCCACCGCCGTCAACCTGGCCCTCGGCGGGTCCACCTCGGCGGACCTGGACGAGCAGCTCCGGTCGCCGGCCGCCCGGCAGGCACTGCCGCAGGTCGACGCGGTGCTGATCATGTCGGGCGCCAACGACATGGTCCCGCTGGTCGAGGAGCGCTCCGGCGAGCAGACCTACCGGGCGACGGCGCAGCAGGTCGGCGCGAACGTGGCCGCCGCGATCAGCGCGCTGCGGGACCTGCACGGCGCTCCGCTGCCGGTCCTGGTGCTCGGCTACTGGAACGTCGCCGAAGACGGGCAGGTCGCCCGGGACGGCACCGACGCCGCCGGGCTCGCCGAGGCGGACGTCGCCACCGCGTACGTCAACGACGCGCTGCGGGCGGCGGCGCGACGCAGCGGGGCGATCTACGTGCCGACGTACCCCGCGTTCCGGGGACCGACCGGACAGGCCGACCCGACCGACCTGCTCGCCGGCGACGGCGACCACCCCAACGCCCGTGGGCACGAGCTGATCGCCCACGCTGCGTACGCCTCCTCCAAGGACCTCCTCCGGTCGACACCGTAGCTGTCGGTGGGTGGCGATACCGTCGTCCCCGTGGTCACCGTCGACGACGTCCGGGCACTGGCCCGGACGCTGCCCCGCACCAGCGAGCACCTGATTCACGACCGGATCAAGTTCCGGGTCGGCGCGATCGTCTATGTCGCGTTCTCCAGGGACGAGCGGACCATGGGCTTCGGCTACCCGAAGGAGCAACGGGACGGCCTCATCGCCGCCGAGCCGGACCTGTTCTTCCTCCCTCGCGCCTCCGACCTGCGGTTCAACTGGGTGTGCTGCCACCTCGGCCGGCTCGACCACGACCAGATGACCGAGCTGGTGACCGAGTCCTGGCGGATGGTGGTGCCGAAGTTCCTGGCCCGGCAGCGGCTGGGCGACTGAGACCGGGCCCGCTCACCTATCTGGGGCGGTTGACCAGTCGTCGCAAGCAGGGGTGAGGGTCGGCCCAGGTGGGCGTGCGCCGATTCCGACCCGCGACCGGGCCGGCGCTGCGAGACTCGTGCGGTGAACGGCGACCGGAGGCGCGGCAAGCTGGGGCCGGCCATCCCGATCGCCCCGGCCGCCCGGGTGGACAAGTTCGAGGTCTTCTTCGACCTCGTCTTCGTCGTGTCGTTCTTCATCATCACCCGGGCCACCGCCGCCAACGTGACCGGGCTCCAACTGCTGCACGCCCTGCTGGTGCTCGCCGTGCTCTGGTGGTGCTGGGTGGTGCACAGCGTGGTCGCCAGCCGGCTCCGCCTCGGCGAGGGCTTCGTCCCGGCGCTGACGGTGGTCGGCATGATCGCGTTGTTCACCTTCGCGCTGGCCCTGCCGCAGACCTTCGGCGAGGGCCAGCGGAGCATCGGCGGCCCCATCCTTGTCACGATCAGCTACGTGGTGTTCCGCGCCGTGCACCTGATGCTGTTCGCGCACGCCACCCGGGGCCGGCCGCAGTCCCGCCGCCAACTGGTCCGGTTCCTCCCCGAAGTGGTGATCACGGCCCTCCTGCTGCTCACCGCGGCGTTGCTCCCGGCGGTGATCGCGGACCCGGACCTCGGGATGTGGCTCCGGGACGGGCTGTGGATCGCCGTCGTCGTCATCCAGTACGCCAGCGGGTTGCTGGGCCGCGCCGGGGGCTGGGAGATCACCTCCGCCGAGCACTGGACGGAGCGCTACGACCTGATCCTCATCATCGCGCTGGGCGAGTCGGTCATCTCCATCGGTGTCGGCGGCAACCTGCTCGGCAAGCCGGTGACCTGGTCGGCCGTTGTGGCGGCGATGCTGGGCATCCTCTTCACGGCGGCGCTGTGGTGGGCGCACTTCGACATGATCGGTCCGGCCGCCCGGATCGCACTGCACGCCGCCCAGGGCGCGCGGCGGGTGGCGATGGCCCGCGACGCGTACGCCTACCTCTACCTGCCGATGATCGCCGGGGTGATCCTGTTCGCGATCGGCGCGGAGGCACTGGTGCGTGAGATCACCGAGCCGACGGGCGGGGTGGCCGAGCGGGCACGCGCGCCGGCCGTACCGATGCTGTTCGGCGGAGTGATGATCTACCTGGCCACCGACATGGCGTTCCAACTACGCACCTTGGGGACCGTGACGTGGACGCGGGTCGCCGCGCTCGTCGCGCTCGCGGCCGGGCTCCCCTTCGGAGGACAACTGCCGGCGCTCGCGGCGCTCAGCCTGCTGACCGCCATCTGCGTCGCGCTGGTCGCCGTCGAGGTGGTGGTGCTGGCCGACTCCCGCGACGCCCTGCGCCGGGCCGTGTACGAGGAGAAGATCAGCCACGAGGCGCGCGAGGCCGCCTATCGCGCACGCTGGCGCAACGGCGGCCCGGAGCAGTCGGCGGAGTAGCGCGACGGTGGTGATCGCCCGTCCGTTAAGGATGGCGCACCCCGACCCGTAGAGTCTGCGCGTGATCGAGATCGACATCGCGGTCGACCTGTTCCACCCGTCCGACACGGTGTGGCGGGCGCTGACGGAGCGGGCGCTGCTCGCCAAGTGGTTCGCCGAGAGCGTGCCGGTGGCCGACGCGCCGGATCGGCTGCTGCTGCGTACGGCGGGGCTGCCCGGGTACGACGCCGACATCGAGGCGACGGTGGTCGAGCGGCGGGCGCCGGAGCTGCTCGTGCTCAACTGCCTCGAGGGTGCCCGGCGTACCCGGCTGAGCTGCCGCGTCGTCCCCACCGGCCACGGCTGCCGGTTGTCCGTTCGCGAGGCGCTGGAGCACGGCGACTGGGACGCGGCACAGCGCGATCGCCGAACGGAGCACCACCAGCACGCGGTGACCGTGCGGCTGCCGGCCATTCTCGACTGGGTGGCGTTCCAGCGGATCGACCTGCGACGCGCCGAGGGCGGGCTGACCGCCGAGCTACCTGTGGTCCGGTTGACCGGCGACGCCCGCTCCCGGACCGGACGCCGACGGGTGTGGGTGATCGGCGCGCTGGCGTGCCTCGCCCTCGCCCTGGCCGGCGGGCTGGCGTTCTGGGCGACCCGGCCGACACCACCGGCCCAGGACGCCGCGCCGCAGTCCGCTCCGCTGCGGCAGCCGGCCACCACCAGCCCTGCCCCCGGGAGCACCCCGTCGCGGTCGGCACCCTCCACCACCCGGAGCAGTGCCGCCCCGACCCCGACCCCAACCCCGACTGCCCCGCCCACCCGTACGCCCAGCGCGAGCCTCGCGCCGGCCACCGCGCTGACCGCCCGCTACCAGACCGTCTCGGACCGGGTGCTCGGCTACCGGGGCGAGGTGGTGGTCACCAATCCCGGCAGCGCGGCGAAGCAGGGCTGGGCGGTGATCGTGACGCTGGGCGAGGAGGCCACGATCAGCAAGGTCAGCGGGGCCGAGTGGCAGCAGGACGGGCGGGTCGTCACGTTCACCGGACCGGCCGTGCCCGCCGGGGGGTCGACGACGTTCCGATTCGACGTGCGGGATCGGGACATGCGCGCGAAGGCACCCGAGGGCTGCGCGGTCGAGGGCTCCCCGTGCTCGGTCGGATAGACCTCACCCCGGTCGGCCCGGAGTTCGCCGGGGCGCGGACGGGTTGAGCCGGGAACGCACCGCCACCGTGGGGAGCCGATGGCGGTGCGCAGGGACCCGGACGTTGCGGCGGCACCGCTCGCCGGACCGGAACCGGGAGCCGGGTCAGCCCGGTACGGGCGCGGATCAGACCTCGGCGAGCTGGCCGCGCAGCTTCGTCAGCGCTCGGGCGAGCAGCCGCGAGACGTGCATCTGCGACACCCCGATCCGGGTGGCGATCTCGCTCTGGGTCAGGTTGCCGTGGAACCGGAGGATGAGGATCTTCTGCTCCCGCTCGTCCAGCGTGGCCAGCGCCGGGCCGAGCGAGGCACGCAGCTCCGCCAGCTCGTACTCGTCGTCCTCGGCGCCGAGGGTGTCGCCCAGCTCGGTGGTGCTGTCGGCGGCACCGACCGGCGTGGACAGCGAGACGGCGTTGTAGGCGCGCGCGCCTTCCAGTCCCTCGAGGACCTCTTCCTCGGTGATGTCGAGGTGGCCCGCGATGTCGGCCACCGTGGGCGCCCGGTTGAGCGCCTGGGTGAGGGTGCTGTTCGCCTCGGAGATGCGCAGTCGCAGCTCCTGGAGGCGTCGCGGAACCCGGATGTTCCAGGTGCGGTCGCGGAAGTGCCGCTTGATCTCGCCGAGGATGGTCGGGATGGCGAAGCCTGCGAAGTCGACACCACGGGAGGCGTCGAACCGGTCCACCGCCTTGATCAGGCCGAGGGCCGCCGTCTGGGCCAGGTCGCCGGCCGGCTCGCCGCGGCCGCTGTAGCGGGCGGCGAGGTGGTTGGCCAGCGGCAGCCACGCCTCGATGACCTGGTGACGCAGGCCCGGCCGATCCGGGTGCCCCTCGGGCAGCGCGGACAGGGCGGCGATCAGCTCGCTGGCCCGGGTCTCCTCGCCGGTCACCGCCGAGCGGTGCACGTCGGTCGTCGTCGGCGCGATGGTCGTCGTTGTCATGCGGCCCTTCCTGTCCTGGGGAGAACGGGTGCCTCCCAGCACCGGTCGTGCCAGACACCATAGACCAAACGTCACCACCGAATCAACCGAACGGACGATGCTCATGAGTCCCATCAATTGCTAGTCAGGGACGTCCGGTCGGCGCCTCCCGCTCGCGGCGAGCGGCCCGGCGCGCCCGCAGGATCCGGACCAGCACCAACAGCACCACCAGCGCCAGCACCACCTCGCTGCCCCAGCCGAGCCGCCGCTCGATCAGCCGGTACGACGCGCCGGCCAGGTATCCGAGCACGGCCACCGTGACCGCCCAGAACGCCCCGCCCGCGATGTTCGCCACGGTGAAGGTCCCGCGCGGCA
Source organism: Micromonospora sp. SL4-19 (assembly GCF_047921475.1). Classification (NCBI taxonomy): domain Bacteria; kingdom Bacillati; phylum Actinomycetota; class Actinomycetes; order Micromonosporales; family Micromonosporaceae; genus Micromonospora; species Micromonospora sp. SL4-19. The sequence continues at coordinate 274,967 of NZ_JBLROB010000003.1, read as the reverse complement.
TGCCGCTCATCCCCGCCAGCCCGGGCACGAGCGCGCGCAATGCCGCCACCCAGCGGCCGAACACCACCGCGACGGCGCCCCGGCGGCGGATCAGGTCCAGCGCTCGACGCACGTCTCGCGAGCGGACGAACCGGCGGGGCGCGCGGTCGAGCAGCCGTCGGCCGTACCGGCGGCCGACCAGGTAGCCGATCTGGTCGCCGAGCGCGGCCCCGACGATCGCCACCGCCGCCACGGCCCAGAGCGGCAGCCGCCCGTCGTGGGCGAACACGCCACCGATCAGCACCGCCACCTCCCCCGGTACGAACAGCCCGAGGAAGGTCGACGCCTCCAGCGCCGGGAGCAGGAACACCAGGACCAGGACCAGGGCCGGCGGCAGCGCCACCAGCAGGTTCGGCATCGGGTCCATCCGCCGATTGTCACCCGCGAGCCGGCGGGTCCGCCCGCGCTCACGCAGCTTGCGGCGGACCTGTCGCGTCCGGTGACCGGCAGCGGCTGGGACGAACCGCCGGGTCGGAGCGGGAAGCACGGGCTCACCGTGGAGAATGCGGTGACGACGGGCGGTGACAGCGACGGCGAGCGCCCCGGCCGGGAGGTGTGCGGGAGATGGAGGCAGGCGTGGAGGACGGGACAGCCACCGCCGAAGCCAGGACCCTCTTCACCGCCGCCGTGTCGGCCGACCCGGGGCAGCTCGCGCCCACCCGGGAGCGGCTGCGCGGCTGGCTGCACGGCCTCGGCGTGCCCGAGCCGGACGTCGAGACGGTGCTCATCGCCACCGGGGAGGCGTGCGCGAACGCCATCGAGCACGGCTACCGGTTCGCCGCCGGCGGGATCACCACGGTCCGGGCCGAGCTGCGCGACGACCGGCTGGAGATCGAGGTACGCGACCACGGCGGCTGGCGGGAGACCGCCGGAGCGGACGGCACCGACCGGGGCCGGGGGCTGTTGATCATGGCGCGGGTGATGGACGAGGCGACCGTCGTCGGCACCCCGGAGGGGACGACGGCACGGCTGGTCAAGCACCTCTCCGGCGGCGGCAGGCTGCCGTCGGGTGGCCGACGCCTGACCCCCGCCGCCGACGAAGATCAGCTATAAGGGACGCATGGAGTTCCCCGCGTACCTGGCGACCATGCCGATGCACGCGATCACCGAGATGCACGGCGAACCGGGCCTGTTGGCCCGGTTCCGGCTGGAGATCCAGGCGTTCGACGCCGCCGCGCGGCAACGGCTCACCGCGGCCCTCGACCTCGCCGCCGAACTGCATCGCGAGGACCGGCGGGTCCGCGAGCCGTACCTCAACCACCTGCTGCGGGTGGCGATCCGGATGATGCACCACTATCAGGTGCGGGACGTGGACGTGATCGTGGCGGGCCTGCTGCACGACGCGGTGGAGGACCACCCGGTGGAGCTGGCCGGCCCGTACGGCCTGCGACAACTCCAGCTCGGCGCGTCTGGCGCCGCGCAGCGACCCGGAGCCGTTGACGACGACCCGACGGCGGCGGCGCTGGCCGCGCTCGCCGACCGGTTCGGCCCGCGGGTCGCCCGGCTCGTCGGCGCGGTCACCAACCCGGCCTACGACCCGGGGCGCGACCGGCACGTCCAGTACCGGGAGCACGTCGCGGCGAGCCTGGACCGGGAGCCGTGGGCCCGGGTGATCAAGGTTTCGGACTTCACCGACAACGGGGTGGGCGTGATCCACACGGTCGGGCCGAAGGTGGCCCGCTCGGCCGCCAAATACCGGCCGCTGGTGCCGGTCTTCCGGGACCTCATCGCCCGGCCGGACACGCCGCTGTCCGCACCGGTGAAGCGGCACATCTTCGCCCAGCTCGACCTGGCCGAGGAGCGGTTCAGCGCGATCCTCGACCAGCCCAACTGAGCCGCGCCCGCCGCGGGCCGCGCGCCTGGTCGGAGTCAGGCCGTGGCGACCGGCGGACGGCCCGTCCAGGCCCACATCTCCAGCAACCGCCGGTCGACCAGGATGATCCCGAGCCGGCGGGCCAGGTGGACGCCGCCGCCGTTGGTGAAGAAGCCGTTGGTCACGATCATGCACAGCTCACCGCCGTGGATCTCCCGGCAGGTGCCCGCGAAGCGCTGGATCGCCGCGCTGCCCACCCGGTTGCGGCTGCTCTGCCGCTTGCACTGCACCACCACCCGGCGCCCGTCGGGCGCAACGGCCGTCACATCCGCGCCCCGGTCACCCGCACCGCCGACGACACGTACCTGCCGGAAGCCCGAGGTGACGAGAAGGCGGGCGAACCATCGCTCGAACTCCGCGCCGCTCATCGCGTCGGTCACCGCGATCAGCCGGTCCCGCTCGGCCTGCGCGGCCCGCTGGCGGCTCCGCTGCCGGGAAACGAGCGCCAGCACCGCCGCGATCGCCCCCACGACCAGGACCGCGAGGAACGCCGACCAGTACGGGTGCCGGCCGACGAAGTCGACGACCAGGACCACCAGCACCACCACCGCCAGGACCGCGAACAGGATCGTGAGGTCCAGACCCGACCTGCGGGATCCGGTACGCCGCCGAGCCGCCGACGCCCGCGCGGAGCCGGCGCGGCGGCGGGTGCGGTGGTGCGCCCGGGCCCGGGCACCGTTCTTCCTGGGGTGCGACCTGACGTACGGCATGGACACCTCCGGCGGCGGGAGGCCAGTCTCGCGCCCGGGTCCGACACTCAGCGGCACCGGCGTCGATACTGTCGGCTACCCGTCACACCGCCGCGGAGCCGTCAGGGCTCGCGCGTCCCGCTGCGTGTCGGCGATGCCGCAAGGGGGACTGTCCAATGTGGGGGTCCGCGCCCGCCTGCCGCGCCGGTGGTGCCCCACACAGGGCCGGCATCGCGGCTAAGGTTGGGCGACCGATGACGACCGGCCACGACCGCCCCCGGGAGTTGAGGCATGACATCGATCGAGACCGAAACGCTGAAGCGCGCGGGTCAGACGTTCAAGGACGATGCCGCGATGGCGTCCGAAAAGCTCGTCGCCCAGCTCGAGACCATGACCATGCCCCAGGAGGCGTTCCCCGTCTTCGCCTGGAACCTGACCGGCGACTACGAGACCCTGCGGCAGGGAGCGCTCGACGTCAGCCGCGCGCTGTTCCAGTCCCTCGACGCCATCGGCCAGGCGCTGTCGAACATCGCCACCCACTACGAGCAGCAGGAACAGGTGCGGACCGAGAACTTCACCTACCGGAACTGAGACGGAAAGGGCAAGGGGAACCAGCGTGGGCGACTCCTCCCTCTACAACGCGGGCAAATACGGCGACGGGCAGACCACCCAGGATCTGTGGGTGCTCGTGGGTGTGCTCGGCACGGCGTTGGCTGCCTGCGTGCTGCCCACCGTCGGTGGGCCGGCGGTGGTCGCCGGGATCACCGTGGTGACCGAGCTGAACGTCCGCTCGCCCGATCCCTGGGATCGGGGCGCGGACTCCTGGAACGATGTCAGCGATCTCTTCACGCAGATCAAGAACCGGGCGGTCCAACTCAGCTCGGACGTCGACGGCCTGTGGGCGGATCGAGGCGCCGAAGCCTTCAAGGGGTTCATGGAGGGGCACATCGAGCCCGCGCTGCAAGCCCTGAGCACTGCTGCCACCGCCATGAAGAGCATGTGCAACAGCATGTGGTGGTCGCTGGTCACCGTGCTCACCGGCTACATCACTCTCACCGCCGGCGCTCTCGTCGCCTGCGGGGTCGCCTACGCGTCCGGCCCCTTCACCCCCGCCGTGCAGTGGGCGATCATCGGCGCGTGGGCAGCCGCCGCTGTCGCCGCCATCGGCGTCTTCATCACCTTCGCCCAGGGCCTCTGGGCCTCCGGCGAGAGCATCAACGACGCGCTCAGTGAACTCACCAACATGTTCGAGGAGAAGGCCGGCCGGCTCAACACCGAGACGCTCACACTTCCCCAGCAGATCCAGGTGCGCATCTCCGAGCCGACCAACTGGGCCAAGGAGTGACACCGATGAGCAGCCTCGACGACTTTCAGGCCGCGGTCCGCGACGCGGAACGCTTCGCCTTCAACCAGCAGGCACTGCAGCAGGTGGCGGATCAGATCCAGGTGATGACGGCGCGCATCCAGGAGGTCACCAGCGCCGAGGTCGAGGGCACTGACGACAGTGGCCTGGTCACCGCCACCGTCAGCGGCGGCGCACTGCGGGCGGTCGCCATCAGCGCGCACGCGATCCGCAACCTGTCCGGACAGGAACTCGGACAGGCCTGCCTGCAGGCGGTTCAGGACGCACGCCGGCGCGGCGGTGAACTGGTCGCCGAAGAGATGTCAGCCATGTTCCCTGACCTGCCCGCGCCGAGAGACACCGACCGCGAAGACTCCTCGTACGATGTCACGCAGGCCGCCGACGTGCTCGGCCGCGCGGCGCGGGAGGTGCGATGAACCTGGCCGACCAGATCCGGCGTGAGCTGTCCCAGGCGCTGGAGGCCACCGCAGCGCACTCCCTGCGTGCTCCGCACGAGCGCTACGAGGCGACCTCTGCCGACGGCGCCGTCACCGCGGTGGTGTCCGGCACCCGCGAGCTCCAATCCATCGTCTTCAGTCCGCGGGCCACCCGCGACATCGACAATCACACGCTCGGCGAGGACGTGGTCGAGGCGGTCCTTGCCGCCGAACGCCTCGCCACCGACGCACAGCAGTCGGCGCTCGGCCACCTGACGGTCAACGGGCGGCGGATCAGCGACTTCGCGAGCGACCCGCAGGCGTTCGTGCCACGGATCGAGGACTTCCGGCGGTGACCATGCGACGAGAGCGGCCCAGAATCCTCTTCATCCTCGGGATCCAACTGATCGCGACGGTCGCGGTGGGCCTGATCGGCGTGCTGATCTGGCGGCTCAGCTCGACCGATCGACCCTCCGGCGCATTCTTCGTCGGCTTCGCACTCGCGCTCATCCTGTTGCTGGCGCTGCTCGCACCGATCGCGATCTACCGGGGACGCAGCCGCAGGGCGCGCACCGCCCCTGACGACGAACACCGCTGAGGCCACCACGGCCGGCCCGGGTCATCACTCGCGGCGTTGCCTGCCCGCCAGTTCGTCGAGCAGCCGAATGGAGTCCCAGGTGCCGGGGTCCGTCGTGCTGTTCCACTGCGTGACCTGCTTCCTGGCCCAGCGCGCCCAGCGCAGCACCGCGTTCTCCTGCTCGTATTGCAGCCGCAGCCCGATGGCGCTCAGGTGTGCCCGCTGCGGGAAGGGCACCGGTCGCGTCGCGGCCATCGCTGCCAGCGCAGCGAGTCGGCCGGTCGCCTCGTCCTCGATCCGGTCCAGCGTGGCGAGCAGCTGGTCCGGTGACCCCGCGTCGGCGAAGAAGACCTTCACCATGCCCTCGAACTCGATGCTGCGCGGCGCCGGCGGCTCGCTCAGCCACTCCGCGAGGGCCACGCGCCCCTGTGGGGTGATGCGGTAGACGGTCCTTCCCCGTTGGCCCGTCTGCTCTCTGGTCGCTGTCGCCAGGCCCTGCTCGACCAGCCGCTTCGGCTCGTCGTACAGCTTGCGCTCCGCGCGTGGCCAGAACCAGTTGAGGCTGCGCTTGACCTGCTTGGCGAGCTCGTACGTCGTCCAGTCGCGGACCGCGAGCAGGCCCAGCAGCGCGTACGAGGTGGTCGTCCTGGCTCCAGTCGTGGTCATGACAGCAACGTTGACATACTGCCCTGGGCAGTGTCGACTCATCCCGTCGATTACTGCAAAGGGCAGTATCGGGAGGAGAGGGATCACGATGACCGTCGCAGACCCGGCCCGGGTCGCGTACGACGACCTCGGCAACGGCGGACCGGCGCTGTTGTTCCTGCCCGGCTGGTGCGGCGACCGCACCGTGTTCGACCCGCTGCTGCCGCGGGTGGCCCGGCACCGCCGGGCGATCTCCATGGACCTGCGCGACCACGGCGAGTCCGAGCGCACCGCGGCGGACTTCGGCGCCGACGAGGTGGTGGCGGACGCGATCGCCCTGCTGGAGCGAACCGGCGTCGAACAGGTGGTGCCGGTCGGGCTTTCCCACGCCGGCTGGGCGGCGATCGAGCTGCGCTGGCGTCTCGGTGCCGACCGGGTTCCGGCGATCGTGCTGCTCGACTGGATGGTGCTGGGTCCGCCGCCCGGATTCCTCGACGCGCTCGCGGGCCTGCAACAACCGCAGGCGTGGGAGCAGGTGCGGTCCGCGTTGTTCGGCATGTGGACGACCGGAATCGACGTGGCGTCGCTGCACGACTACATCGCCGGCATGGCCGCGTACGGCTTCCGCCACTGGCGGCGCGCGGGCCGCGAGATCTCCGCCGCGTTCGCCGCAGAGGGCGCCCCGCTCGCCGCGCTGGAGCGGCTCGACGCGCCCTGCCCGACGCTGCACCTCTACGCGCAGCCCGCCGACGACGGCGTGCTCGCGGCGCAACGCGCGTACGGCGCCGAGCACCCGTGGTTCCGCGCGCACCGACTCGCGGCCCGCAGCCACTTCCCCATGTTCGAGGTGCCCGACGAGGTCGCCACAGCCATCGAGGACTTCCTGTGCACGGTCCGGTGATCGGCGCCGGTGAGCCACCACGGCTGATGGTCGTGGTGGCGCACCCGGACGACGAGACGTTCGCCTGCGGATCGTTGCTGCTGCACGCGGCGGCCTCGGGGGCCACGACCGCGGTGTGCTGCGCGACGCGGGGCGAGGCCGGCGAGCGGGCGCCCGGCAGCGGCGTCACCAAGCAGGAGCTCCCGGCCGTACGCGAGCGGGAGCTGCGCGCCGCGGCCAGGCTGCTGCAGGTGTCGCGGGTGGACATGCTCGACTTCGCCGACTCCGGCATGTCCGGGCCGGCCGGGCCGGACACCCTGGCCGGCGCCGCGTTCGCCGACGTACGCGACCGGGTCCGGGAATGCCTCGAGGACTTCCAGCCGCACGTGCTCGTCACCCTCGACGCCGGCGACGGACACCGGGACCACGTCCGGATCCGGGACGCGACCCTGGCCGCCGCCCAGCAGGCCCGATGGCGGGTGGCGCGGGTCTACCTGCACTGCCTCCCACAAGCCCTCATGCGCCGCTGGCTCGAACACCTCGCCCGGGAACACCCGGCCTCGCAGCACCTCGAGGCGGACGTGCCCGGCACCCCGGAAGAGCTCATCACCACGGTCGTGGACACCCGGCGGTACCTGGCCGAGCGGGAACAGGCGATCGCGGCGCACGCGTCGCAGATCTCGCCGTACGACGGGCTGCCCGCCGACCTCCGGCTCGCCTTCCTCACCACGGAGCACCTCCGGCGGGTCGTACCCGCCTGGAACGGCGGGGACCGCGAACGGGACGTGTTCTCCCAGGTGGCCGGCGCCGCTCGGTAAGGACTGCGCATCTAGCACCCCGCGAGCACACAGCACAGGATCAGGCGGCCTTGAAGACCGTGCCCAGGTGCCACTCGAGGAACTCGGCGTTGGGCCTGTCGACCCGCCGCTCCGGCAACGCGATGACTTCACCGGCCTTGGCGTAGAACTGGTCGCCGTTGCCGAATTCGCTGCGCAGTCGAGGGCTGACCATCAACCGGTACTTCGGGTCCACGCCCAGGTATCCCCGATCGAAGAGGATGTGGACGTCCGACTTGAGCAGCAGACCATTGTCGATGCGGTGCTCCCCGCCCTGCGGAAGCGGCCGGATGTGAGCCGCCTGCAGCACCGGCTGGACCTTGTTGCCGGTAATGGCGCACCGCCGCCCGTAGGCGCCCAGCACCACGGCCTTGAACGACTGCTGCCCGAGGCGCTGCGGCACGAGCCGCGGGTCACCGTACGCCGGCCCGGGCCGATGCCAGGGCTCGCGGAGGTCCAAGTCGACGGTCACGCCAAGGAGGCGGTGCAGCAGAAGGTCGAAGTACCCGGCCACCGGCCGGTCGGCGAGGTCATACGTCTTGCCCTGTACCACATTGGACGCGAAGCCCGGAGGCGGATCGACCGTCGAATCATCAGGGAAGAAGACGCTGTCCCGGACGAAGATGCAGCCGATGACCGGATCTTCGTCCAAGCCGATCGGTTGCTTGCGATACCGGCCGACGCTGCGGCGCATCTCATCGAGGTTTGCGACGCCATTTCCCTCACCGAACAGCTCCCACGCTTCGGAAATCCTCAACTGGGTGAAGCCGCTGAAGAAGCCACCTCCGACCACCCGGTTGAGGGGGTAGTGCGCCTTGAAGAAGAAGGGCTCACCGGGCGTGAGGGCACGGAAGCCACCGCCGGAAGGCCGCCAGAAGTTGACCTCCGTCAAGCCGGGACGCGCGGCCAGAAATCGGAACCACTTCTCGTCCGTCACGCCGACGAAGGTCTTCACACCGGCAAGCGTGCACCCGACTTGATCTCCTCGCCACCCCCAAACGGTCGACGCCTCGGCCAAGCATCCGCGTCAGGGCTCCCGCATCCAGGTCTTCGGGTCCGTGATGAAGATGCCCTTGCCCTGGTGCCGCCGGATGACGCGCAGCGCTTCCAACCGGACATAGACCATTTGGATGGTCGATGAGCTGACCCCGAAGCGGTCAGCCATCTCCGCGATCGACGGCAGCTTGTCCCCCGGCTGGATCTTGCCGCCGTGCAGGTCATTGATGATCTCGTCGGAGATCCGAATGTAGTCCGGTGTCTGTGGCATGGCACTCCTCGCGTGGCACGCCAATTTGATCACGACACGCAGTGACCAGACAACCGAGCGTTGCCTTTCGCAACTTAGGCATATATGGTTGCCGCGAGTCGGTCCTCGCGTGGCAACGGGTTCGGCTCATCCCCCTGGTCGGGGCGGGTGCGCGCGCCCGTCCCGACCCACCGGACTGCTCCGCTGTCGTACCGCTGAACGAGCTGCGGCGGCGGAGCGGGCGGGTCGCCCGCGGCCGGCGTGTGGACGGCCCGCCCATCCAGACCCACCGCACGAACCCTCAGCGCTCCCGCCTGCCCCGGAAAGGATTGTCGTGGCCCAGGTGTATCGAGGTGGCCAGCTCTACGGGACCGGCCAGCCGGCCCGGTTGACCCCGCACGAGGTGCGGACGCGCACGTTCGACGCGCGGCGTCGCGGCGCCGATCCCGACCAGGTACGCGAGTTCCAGGCCCAGGTCGCCGACGAACTGACCGACCTGCACCGGCAGGTACGCCTGCTCAGCGAGGAGAACGATCGGCTCAAGCGGGCGCTGCGCGACTGGCAGACCATGCACGCCCGGGAGTGCCAGCCCAACGAGGGCCACTGGTAGCGGCGCGGCCCGAGCCCGGTGACCTGCTGCGGATCGACGGTCGCGCCTCGATGCGGTTCGCCGGCGACCGCGCCCTGACCATCCGCGTCGTCTCGGTCTGCGACCGCCCGACCTACGCCGGCTGGGTCTGGCTGACCGGATACGTCATCAAGCGCCGCGGCAACGCGACCGCCAGGCGCGAGATCTACGTCCAGCTCGCCGGCCTCCACCGCGCCACCATCACCCGGCTCCGAGCGGCTCCCGCCCTTGTGATTACCGGCATGACCAGGGCGACCGCCGAGCATCTCGCGAAACCCCGCCGCCGGCGAGCAGTGATATCAACTATGAGGATTCTTGATATCCTCGGCGCTGACTCGCTGCCAGCAGAAAGGGGTCCGTACCATGTCGCGAACGATCCTGGACGTTGACGACGACCTCCTCGCGGAAGCATCGAAGATCCTGGGCACCACAACCAAGAAGGCAACGGTCAACGCGGCACTTGAGGCGGTGGTCAACCGGGAGAAGCGGCGCCAGTTCGCCGACTGGCTCAAGACCGGTGGGCTTCCCGACCTGACTGGCGGAACGGGCACGGCCAAGTCGGACGCGGCGTGAGCCGAGAGCTCTACCTCCTCGACAAGTCCGCGCTCGCCCGCTGGCCCAAGCCGACGGTCGCCTCCGTGCTCGACGAGTTGTCCGACAGGGGGCTGCTCGCGGTGTGCGGAGCGGTGGAGATCGAGGTGATCCATAGCGCCCGCACTGCCAAGGATGCGCAGCGCGCGCGTTGGCTGCTCGGCGGGTTCGAGTGGCTCGCCATGCCCGACGAGATCTGGGACCGGGCGATCGACCTCCAGGTCCAAGCGCTGCACAAGGGCAACCACCGGGCGCTGTCGATGGCGGACCTGCTGATCGCCGCCACCGCCGAACGCCACAGCGCCACCGTGCTGCACTACGACGGCGACTTCGACATGATCACGGCGATCACCGGCCAACCAACCGCCTGGGTGGTGCCTGCCGGCTCGGCTGACTGATCGGCACCGTCAGCCCAGAAATGCCCGAGGAGACGCGCCCGAAGGTCGGTCGCCCCGCACTACCGCCTCTGCTGCAGGGCTTCGGTCACCGCCTTCGCGTTGAAGCGGGCGGGGTCGAAGTCGGCCGGGTCGTCCAGGCCCAGCCACTCCAGCCGCTCCTCGTGCTCGGGGTTGGTGGGATCCCCGAGGATCTCCACCAACTCCGCGTAACCCCAGACGCCGCCGCAGTCGTCCGGCGGCGCGGCCCGGCGCCCGCCGACACAGCGCGGGTACGCCACCGACGCCTCCCGATCGAGGACCTTCTCCACGACGATGTCGTGCTCCCAGTTGTCGCCGAAGTCGTACGTGTAGCGCAGCTTGTCCCCGGCAGCGAGGGCGACCTGCTCCAGGGTGACCCGCGATGCAGCGCGGTGGCCGAGTTCCGCGTCGGGGCGGCCGAAGCTGCCGTACGCGGTCTCGAAGACGTGCAGGTGACTGTCGGTCCAGGCGAAGGCTGACTGGATCAGCTCGTGCAGCCGGGCGAGGCTGACATCGGCGGGCACCTCGAGACGCCGCCAGATCGGCGGGCGGGCACCCCGCAGGCCCACCTTGATCTGGTAGATCGGTGCCGGGCCGTCGGACTTCTTCCGCTTCGCGGGCAGGCTCGCCGGGCGGCGCTGGGCCGGCACGCCACCGTTTCGCCCGGGCGGATGCATCAGGTTGAGCAGCGCGGAGATCTGCGCCACGGCTAGTTCGCCGTCGTGCAGCTTGCCTCGCCTGGGCGCGGGAAGCGCCCGGAGCCGGCTACGAAGCAGCAGGGCCAGCGCAGGGTAGCTGGGGCCCTCTTCATCGACGACTTCGTCCAGCGGCTCAGGGTCGAAGCGGTCGTGGTCGTCGCGGGCGTCCAGGGCGTCCTCTACTGCTCGGCGGAAGTCCGCCCGCCGCAGCTTCTTCTCAGTTACGTCGACCCCACCGGCGCGCAGATCGGACAGGAGCGCCTCGCGCGCCTCCGGCCACTGGTCCGCGTCGATCAACAGGATCTCTGCGGCGCCACCACAGTCGCAGTCGTCCAAGGCAACGCCGACGGCGTGCGACCGGCCGGCCCGCTGGAACCTGCCGGCCAGCAGGAACGTGAACCCCTCCGGATCGGCGAAGCGGATGCACTCGTCGGCTGTGACCGGGGCGTCCAGCTCGGCGAGCCAGGATGGCGCGCCGACGCCGGCATCGGCGAGCCGGCGGGCCGCCTCCGTCGCGGCGCGGCTGACCTCGCCGTCGGAGACTGAGGCGAGCCCGGCCAGCATCGCCCGCGCCCCCGGGCTGGCCTGCGCCTCGAACGCCGGCACGAACAGTTCCCGCAACGCCGAGTCGCGGTCGTCGCCGAGGGTGGCCCCAAGTGCCAGCAACGTCGAGGCGACTATCTCCATCTCTATCGGATCCCGCATGGCGTCGACATCGACCTCTGCCGGAATCAGATCGCCGAGGTCCGGCGCGGGCCGCTCCCCTGCGCAGTACGGGCAGTCACACACCTCCGGCTCGCCCACTACGACGAGCGGCGTGCCGCTCCGAACCGATCGCTTCTTCCCGTTGCGGCGCCGGTTACGGCTCACTGGACTCACGCGGCACAGTCTGCCGCATCCCACCGTTCCGGTAGCAATCCAGCACACCGGCGCCGAGGACGAGCCACGCCGGCAACCGGCGGGCGGCGCCGAATGCTACCGGGGAGTCGCACGTCCGGCCGGTCATCGATGATCGGCGGTGGTGGTGGTCCGGCGGCTGGCCAGGATAGCGAGTGTCTCGCGGCGTACCTGGTCAACCTCGTGCACCAGCCGACGATGGGCGAAGCGGACGACCAGGATGCCGATGGCGGCCAGCTGCGCATCACGGCGCAGATCGACCTCGCGTTGGCGTGTGTCGCCATGGGTCGTGGCGCCGTCGAGTTCGATGTTGACGCGTTCCAGCTCGGCGTAGAGGTCGAGGTAGACGTTGCGCAGGCCGAGCCGGATGGGCACCTGCCGTTGAAACACCGGCATCCCAGGGCCGGCGAAGACGTGCTCGTGCCCCCAGATCTCCAGCGGGCTGCGGCAGCCCTCGGCGAGCCGGGTCAGCAGCGTACGCAATGCCGCCGCGTCGGTCAGCTTCGGCACGCTGCCCAGCGTCACCTCCAGCCGCTCGGGGGTGGTCAGCCGGTCGTTGACCGCCCGGATCACCGGCGCCCTCCGCTCGGCGGGCGGCAGCACAGGCCAGGAGTCGACAAGGGTCTGCTCGAGGCGGGTCACCGCAAGGCCCTGCCGCACCAACCCCTGCGGCGGCTCGAGAGTGAAGTCCCGACGTCGGTGCACCCGCACTCCGGGCCGGCTGCGCAGGCCGCCAGCGACCGGCGCGCTCAGGTGCAGCACGTCCCCGGCCGCCTGTCGGCGCAGTCCCCACACGTCGAGCGCGGTGAGGTGGCTGAGCGCGCCCCGCCCCCGTGCCCAGGCGCAAGCCGCGCGGCGGCCCACGGCCGGGTCGAGTCGGCTGAGGGCAGGAGTGTCCGGGCGCCCACCGTTCAGCATGTGCGCTGCCACGAACACCTCGGGCAGCACCCGCACCAGCGCGCCGCTGCCGCACGCCCCCTGCAGGATCCACTCGGGCACCACCTGCTCGACCGCCGTACGGGTCACCAGCCCGCCGCCTCGCTCCACCAACTCCCGAAGCACCGCGTTCACACCGCCAACCGTTCCGCCCCACCCGACGTGCCGCAACCACCCCCCACCCCACCGGTGGACGCCCACCCCCCTGTGGAAACCCCCCAACCCGCCCCCCAAATCTGCTACGTGAAGCCCGATCGGTGACACCACAGCTGGTCCTTCGTCGGCGTGTCGGCCAGGTCAGCTGTCACCGAACGAAACCGCGGGCGTTCGCCGCCGACAGTCCGACCCGTTCACAGGAACGAGGAGCCAGCCGCGCCGCTGATCACGGGCTGGCTGCGCCCGGTGTGTCCGCGCGGCTACGGGGGTCGGCGTGCCCGGCTTGTTAGCGTGGGTCGACGTTCGTCACCGTCGACACGTCCCGGCTGGTCCGCGCCGTCTGTGCGCGGCACCCCTCGACCAGTCACCCGCCGCCGGACGGTGGCACCGGCTGGCGGTGCTGAGGAGGGGTGAGATGACCGACGAGTCGGGCGCGAAGGCGACCGCGCCGGACCAGCGGCCACGGTGGACCGACCGGGGGCGGGAGCGGGTCCGGCAGGCGGCTCCTCACCTGCTGGCGATCCTGCGTACCGGGTGGGCGCGGCTGCTCCCGCTGCTGCAGCGGTTGTGGGCGGCGGCGGACGGGGACGTGCCGGCTCCCCCACCGCCGGACGACGTCGTCGAATTCCGGGAGGTGGCGCGCCCGATCAGCGTCGCCGCGAAGGGGCACATCTTCACGTTCACCGTCCGGGCCGGCCTCACCTGGTCGGCGACCGGCCTCCGCCCGGAGGCGCTGACCTGGTACGCACGCTACTTCATGCCCGCCGTGATCCAGCGGCTGCGGCGGGTCGCGGCGGACCGGGCCCGCGAGTTGGCCCCACACCAGGCGGGCGATCTCGAGGTCGCCCTGCAGACGGCGCTCGGCGACGAGGGGCCGTGGCGGTACGCGCACGACGGCGTGGCCGTCGAGTGCCGACCGGAGGTGTGGGTAAGCCACGACGAGCGGGTCCGGCGGGCGCTGCGGCCGTACTGGGACCGCCTGATCGAGCTGGACTGCCAGTACGAGCTGTACCTGAAGCGGGCCCGGTACGCCGAGCAGCTGAACCGGCGTTGGGTGGCGATCATGGAGGAGTTCGTCGACGACCCGGCCGGCGGGGAGCAGGCGAGGGCGGTCACCGAGGAACTGGCGCGGGCGCGACGGCACATGGCCGCGGAGCAGCGGGCCGCCGCGCAGTGGAGCGCCGAACTGATGCGGGACCGGCAACGCCAGGCCCGGATCTTCGAGCCCTTCACCGCCATCGACATCGTCCCGAAACAGGCGCCCGGGCCGGCGAAGGACGCGCCCGGGCGACCCACCGAGACCACGTCGGCGGAGGGCGCCCCGCCGGCGTCCGGCCCGGAGGACCGCCGGTGACGCGCCTCAGACCTGCGCCGCGGCGCCCGGCTGGGCCTGCCGGTTACGCAGGAACGCGGCCAGTCCCAGCCTGTCCTCGGTGGCCAGGAACGCGCCCCTCGCGTTGATCAGGGTCTCGTCGGCGTGGGTCATGCAGCCCCACACGGTGTCACCCCAGGAGTCGGCGAGCTTCACCTCGGCCGGCTCCGGGCACGCCGCGCCGCGCGGGCCGCCGACCTGGCAGTGGGTGGGCGCGCCGTCACGCCGGCTGACCGCCTCGGCGGCCTCCCGGATCAGGGAGAACCGGGCCTCGGCCCCGTCCTGCCCGGCGCGGGCCTGCTCGGGCACGGCCCGGCGCTGCCCGAAGAGAACCACGTTGCCGTCGGGGTCGGTGGTGCGGCACTCGCCGCCGGGGGCGTGCTCGGGGTGTCCGGCCCGCTCGACGGGGCAGCCGGCGACGGTCAGGCGGTCGATGGTGGCGGCGAGGTCGTCGACGTAGAGGTAGATGAGCAGGGGCAGCTCGACGGTGACGAGGCGCGGCGTGATCGCGGCGAGCAGCAGGGTCAGCTGCCCGCACTGCAGGTACGACCAGTGGGACTCGCCGTCGCCACCGGCGCGCAGTTCGGAGTAGCCGAAGAGCTCGTAGAACCGTCGCGCGGCCTCGGCGTCCGCGACGTACAGCACCGGCACCTGGGCCTGCACTCCGTCATGCACGGCGCCACTGTACCTATTATGGATCTGCAAATCACGTCTTGGAGATCGGGTTTTCTCCGGAGGCTGTCCGATCGGTCAGGTGCAGGGCCGCCCCGGGCCCATGCGGGCTGTTGCACCTCCGCTGCGGCTCCGGAGCGGAGTGCAGCCACCACAGCGTCTCGACCTCGCGGCCGTCCGGCAGGACGTGCGTCGGGTCGCCGGTGATCCGGACGAACCCGGCGGACATCAGCCAGCGCCAGCTCGCCACGTTGTCGGCTTCGCAGCGCGCACCGACGTAGCGCAGCCCGAGGTGGCGGTGCGCGATGGCGCAGACCAGGTCCAAGGCCTCGCGCCCGTAGCCCTGCCCCCGGGCCTCGGCGACGACCGAGCCGCCGACGTGCACCTGGTGGCCGAACTGGACGTAGAGGTTGAGGTCCGCCACCAGCCGACCGGTGCCGCGCTCCCGGGCCACGAACTTGGCGAGGTCGGGGCTCCAGACCGGCAGGTCGGGATCCAACCCGATCAGGCCCTCGGCGTACGCCGCCTGCGAGTACCCGTGCCGGTACCGCATCACCTCGTCGGCCGCGGCGCTGAACTGGATCACGTCGCGTACCCGCGCGACGGCCAGTTCCAGTCGGGCGGACCGGACGGTATGGGTCGCGCCCCGGCAGCTCAGGCCCGGCACTCCCGTACGGTTCAGCACAGCCCGCAGCGGTGAGGCGATCGTCATGCCCGCCACGGTACGGAGCCCGGAACCTCGGCAACATCACCTGATGGGGGCCGATCCGCCCGGCCTGTCGCCCGAGGCGTGGGGAAGGGTGGCCGCCGGCCAACTCAGGGCCGGTCCGTCGAGCGGGACAGGGGCACCAACGCGTGACGCGCGAGCCGGTCGCGGGAGCGGCGCAGGTGCTCGCGCTCGACATCGTTGGCGGTGCGGGCGATCGCCGCGTCGTAGGCCACGACGGCCTCGACAGGGCGGCCGAGGCGGCGCAGCAGGTCGGCGCGGACTACGTGGAAGACGTGGTAGTCGCCCAGGTCCAGCCCGTCGACCTCGGCCAGCGCGGCGGCCGGCCCGGCCACCTCGGCCAGCGCGACCGCCCGGTTGAGCGCCACCACCGGCCCGCATGCTGCTGCATGATCGCCTATCCCTCCAGACCAAGGTCGAGCCAGAGCCGGAGGAGGTGCCGGCGGCGAGTCGGGTCGGGGTGGTCCGCATAGGCGGTTCGGCTGTGCAGGATGACGTGGTTGTTGAGGAACTGCAGGTCGCCGGGGCGCAGGTCCATCGTGAGCAGGAACCGGGGGTCGTGGTTGAGCCGGTCGACCGCCTCCAACGCTTCCCACTGCTGTGAGGTGAGCGGAGGCACGTGCGGGGATCGCTGGGCGCTGCGCATGTAGTCCGGGCCGTACCGGACGGTCAGCCGCCCGTCGGGGCTGACCGCGTACACGGGTTGCTGGTGGAAGCTGTCCGGGCCATCGCCGGTGCGCCGATCGAACCACCATGGTTGGTAGAGCAGGCATGCCAGGTCGGGGCGGGCGTCGACGAGTGCGTTGTGTACCGCGACGGAGCTCACGATCGCGCTCTGCCCTCCGGATCGGGCCGGCCACAGGCACAGCAGGGCAACGGCGTCGGTGGGGTCAGCGTGGAAGCCGAGTTGCTGGCTGTGCTGGTGGCTGCGGGTCGTCGACCGAGCGGGGTCGGCGCCCTCGTCCCGTACGTGGATGACCGGCATCCGCTCAGGCCCCTGCGGCACGATCCCGCCGACGTGGCCGGCGACACCGAGGGCGACCAGCGCGGCGTCGTGCTCGGCCAGGGCACCTACCGGAAGGCCCTGCACAAGCGCGAACCCCCGACCGTGCGTGACGTCGACGGCCAGACGCCGCAGGTGTGGACCGAGCGTCGGCAACGGGAACAGCTCGGGCGAGACATCGTCGAGGCCGACTCCGGCGGCCCGCACCGCGGCCAACGCGTCGAGTACCTCGTCCTGGTGGACCTCGCTCAGCCGCAGCCGCCAACGTGGATCGTCGCCGACGTGGTCACTTCGCCACGCCGCCGCAGTCTTCACCGGCGCTATCACCGTCATGGCTTCACCGTCCCTCCGGTTGTAGGTCGGTCCGCTTGCGTGGACGTTGTCGGCATCCTCGCCGCCGGTCGCTGTGAGCGCCGTCCGGTTCACCGTCGGCGGAACACCGGGACCCTCCAGCGCCCGGCGCGCCGCCGTCCCGCAGGTCCGTCACGCCCTCAGAACTCGCCCTGGAACGGGCGCACCTCGATCGGCAGGGTGGTGGCCAGGGCGTACCGGCCCCGAGATCACCGACCGCGCCCGCGAGCAGGCCCGGGAGCGCGGGCGGGAAAAGTTCAGAGAGGATCTTCCATCGATCTATTGAAATTTGTCTCCGCCTCGTGACCTAATACTGACAGATCCTTTCGTCATCTCCCGCCGCAGCGAGCGGCAGACCCCCAGGGAGGAAAAGATGAACCGTCCGCTCCGATCGGCGCTGCGTACCGCCGGCGCCGCTCTGCTCGCCACGGCCGCATTGGCCGCCTCGACCCTCCTCGGCGCGACACCCGCCAGTGCCGCACCGGCCGGCCTGCCCGGCATGGACGTCTCCAGCTGGCAGGGCAACGTCAACTGGCAGGGCGCCTGGAACAACGGCGCCCGGTTCGCGTACGTGAAGGCCACCGAGGGCACCGGCTACACCAACCCGTACTTCGCCCAGCAGTACAACGGCTCCTACAACGTCGGCATGATCCGCGGGTCGTACCACTTCGCCCGGCCGGACGTCTCCAGCGGTGCCGTCCAGGCCGACTACTTCGTCAACCACGGTGGCGGCTGGTCCAAGGACGGCAAGACCCTGCCGGGCGCGCTGGACATCGAGTACAACCCGTACGGCGCGACCTGCTACGGGCTGAGCCAGGCCTCGATGCGCAGCTGGATCGCCTCGTTCGTCAACCAGTACAAGGCCCGTACCGGCCGGTGGGCGACCATCTACACCACGACCGACTGGTGGAGCACCTGCACCGGCAACACGTCGCAGTTCGCCGCCAACAACCCGCTCTGGATCGCCCGCTACGCCAGCAGCGTCGGCACCCTGCCGGCCGGCTGGCCGACGTACTCGTTCTGGCAGTGGGCCTCCTCCGGCACCTTCCCGGGTGACCAGAACGTCTGGAACGGCACCCTGGACCGGCTCAAGGTGCTGGCCTGCAACGGGCCCTGCTGATCCGCACCGGTGGCGGGCCGCCCTCCGGCCACTCCGGCTCGGTGTTTCTGACGCCACGCCGCGACCCGGAGCAGCCGCCCGCCACCGGCGGCGTCCGTGCCCCTGAGGAGGCCATGATGTCCGTCCCCGTCCCCCGGCGGGCCGTGCTGCGCGGCGCGGTCCTGCTCGGCGCCGCCGCCGGCGCGACCGCGTTCACCCAGTTCGGCGACGACCTCGGCGCGCGGGCCGTCGCCACCCGGGTCGACCAGCCGGATATCGCCAACTGTGCGACCTGGAGCGCCCGCCCGCCGTCGTCCGCGGTGAGCGTGGTGCAGAGCCGCCCCAACAAGATCATCATCCATCACACGGCGTTCCCGAACACCACCGACTACAGCCTGGCGCAGGCCTACCGGAACTCGCGCGACATCCAGAACCTGCACATGGACACCAACGGCTGGCTCGACTCCGGCCAGCACTTCACCAACAGCCGCGGCGGCTACCTCACCGAAGGCCGGCACGGCAGCCTTTACGCGCTGCTGCACGGGCAGACCATGGTGCAGGGCGCGCACTGCGTCGGGCAGAACAGCCAGGCCATCGGGATCGAGAACGACGGCATCTATCTCGACGTGCAGCCGCCGAAGGCCCTCTGGGACAGCCTGGTGTGGTTCTGCGCGTTCACCTGCCAGCAGTACGGCATCCCGTCCAGCGAGATCTACGGGCACAAGGACTTCAACAGCACCCAGTGCCCGGGGCTGCTGCACGACCGACTGCCTGAGCTGCGTAGCGCGGTGGCCGCCCGCCTCGGCGGCTGACCACCCGACCCGCCGTCGCGGGGCGCCCACCGGGGTGCCCCGCGACCGCCACGCGACCTGGCCAACCGTTTCCTGCGGCACGAAACGCGGAGGCGATTTGTCGGTGCCCTCGGGCAGACTGTCGATCATGTCGCCCCGATCTGCCGCCGAGCTCGTCGCCGCCGTCCGGTCCGGACGGCGGACGAAGTACCTGCACTTCTGGGGCCACCGCCCGCAGCGCGACGGCAGCGTCGGCGTCGGGTGCCTGAGCCAGTGGTGGCCGGCACCGTTCACCGTGGACGGCCGGACGTACGCCACCGCCGAGCAGTGGATGATGTGGCGCAAGGCGAACCTGTTTGGCGACACGGAGACGGCCGAGCGGGTCCTCGCCGCCGGGCACCCGCAGCGGGCCAAGGCGCTCGGCCGGCAGGTCCGCGGCTTCGACGAGGCAACCTGGGTGTCCTGCCGCTACGAGATCGTGGTGGCCGGGAGCGTGGCCAAGTTCGGCCAGCACGAGGAGCTGAAGCGTTTCCTGCTCGGCACCGGGGAGCGGGTGCTGGTGGAGGCGAGCCCGGTGGACCGGATCTGGGGCATCGGCCTGGCCGCCGACGACCCGCGCGCCGCGGACCCGGCCCGGTGGCGGGGCGAGAACCTGCTCGGCTTCGCGCTGATGGACGCCCGTGCCGCCCTCGGAAACATACCAGGCGCCGGCCGGATGACGAGGACCCTCCGCGCGCCAGGCGGGTAACGTGCTCCGGCGTGACCGCGACACCGTACTCGCACTGCTCGTACTGCGGCGTGGCCTACCCGGCGGAGGCCGGCTGGCCGCGCGTCTGCGCCGACTGCGGCGCGACGGTGTGGCGGAACCCGCTGCCCGTCGCGGTGGCGGTGCTGCCGGTCCGGACCCCGGCCGGTCTCGGCGTGGTGGTGGTCCGCCGGGACATCGAACCGGCCCGCGGCCAGCTCGCGCTCCCCGGCGGGTTCATCGAGTACGGCGAAGAGTGGAACGAGGCGCTGGTCCGGGAGCTGCGTGAGGAGACCGGCCTGCTCGCCGAGGCCGGACAGGCGCGGCTGTTCGCGGTGCACGGGGCGCCTGCGGGCGGCACCATGATGGTCTTCGGCGTGCTGCCGGAGCGGGCCATCGGGGACCTGCCGCCGTCGGCGCCGACCGAGGAGGCCACCGAGTGGCTGGTCGTCACCGAGCCGGTCGAACTGGCCTTCTCCACCCACACCCGGGTGCTGGCCGACTTCCTCGCCGAGCAGCGTCACGAGTGACCCCAGGGTGTGGTGCTGCGGACCGGTGGTGGATCACCGTCCCGCCGCCGCCGGCCGACGATCAGGCGGTCAGGTACGCGGGCGGCACTGCGTCAGTGAGCCACACCCCGTTCGCGCTGCGATAGAACAGGTAGCCGTTCTCGGCCATCGCGGCGGAGTCGACAGTGAACACCACCACCGCGCCGCCCCGCCGGGACCCCACCCGCCGGGCGGTCTCCACGTCCGGCGACAGGTGCACGTGGTGCCGGCGCCCCCGGCGCAGCCCTTGAAGGCGGATCGCGGGCGCGACGCTGTCGCTCGTACCGTGGAAGAGCCGCTCGGGCGGCGTGGCCGGCGTCAGGCCGAGGTCGACCGCGACGGAGTGGCCCTGGTTGGCCCGGATCCGGTCGGCGCCGTCGGGCCCGCGCTCGACCGCGAAGCGCTGCTTGTCGTTGCCGGCGACCACGGCGTCGAGCTCGACGCGGCTGATCCGCAGCGCGGCGAGCAGGTCGGCGACCGGCACCCAGCCGGCCCGGTCGAGCGCCAGGCCGAACCGGTCCGGGCGGTGCCGCAGCGCGAGGGACATCTTCTTGCTCACCCGCACGAGGTCACGATGATCCACTCCACCAGTGTGGCATCGTGCCGCGGCGGGTGGCGGGGCTATTTCGCGGTGCCCAACGCCTCACGCATTCGGTTGATCTCGGCGCTCTGCTCCGCGATGACGCCGCTGGCCATCTCGTTGATGATGCCGTCGACCCCGAGCGCCAGCACCTCGCCCGCCATGTCGATCGCACCCTGATGATGCTCGATCATCATGGTGACGAACATCCGGTCGAAGTCGGCGCCCCGGGCCGCGGCGAGAAGCTCCAATGCCTCCGCTGACTGCATGCCGGTCATGCTGTGCTGGTGGGGGCCGCCAGAGTTCCGGTCCAGGCCCCGGTCCGTCAGCCAGGTGTCCAGCGTCTTGATCTCCGGTTCCTGGGCCGCCAGGATCCGGTCGGCGATGATCTTGAGTTTCGGGTTCTGTCCCCGCTCCGCCACCAGTCTGGCCATCACGAGCGCCTGCTCGTGATGCGGAATCATCATCGTCACGAACCGAATGTCGGCCTTGTTGTGCGACCGGCGCGGCAGGGGCGACACCTCGTTGGCCGGGAGGGTTTTCGCCGGCTCACCGGGAGCCCCGGGCATCAGCACCGGCGCGGTCGCGTCGGGCGCACTGGGCAGGGCGAGCGGTTCCGGCGGGCTCGCCGTCGCCGCCTTCGCCGCCGGCTTCGGCTGGTCGTCCGGCCACCAGACGACCGCCGCCGCCCCGGCGGCCACCACCGCGAGCACGACCAGCTCGACCAGCACAATCGCTCGCGACCGTCCAAAGAGAGCTCGGATCCGTCCACCTAGCACAACTTGACTCCCGCCGTCCGTCCGAGGATGGCCGGGATCGTAACGCGGGGTGACCTGCCACCGGGAGGATCGCGGGCAGCGAAAAGATTCTGTTTTGGTCTCACCTGCGGTTATTCGTGCCGCCGCACCACCGCCACTTTCACCTAACCGTGACCATGAGTCCGCGCCGACTGTGACCTGGGTCACAAATTGAGGTCGGACTCTGGGTTATCGTCCGGCTACCCTGCTCGACCCCATGACGAAGGGTGTCCGTACATGTTCGAACGAATCCCACAAGGAAGCCGAAGGCTGGCCATCACCCTGGCCGCCACAGGCGCCCTTCTCCTCACCGCCGCCGTGGCTGCGGCGCCGGCGAGCGGCGCCACCGATTCCACCGAGAACACAGACGTCTGCGAATCGTTCCAGGCCGCCGGAGACAACTTCGCCGAGTACTGCATCGCCGAGGAGTCGGTCAACGACGCGGTCGCCGCGAACGCCATTCCGGGCGTCGACGAGATCGCGAGCAGCCCCAACATCCGGCAGATCGCCAACTACCCGAAGTTCGGTGGGTTCGCCGCTGAGGGGGCGTACAACTCGGACCTGGCGTTCCAGGGCAACTATGTCTTCGCCGGCAACTACGAGGGCTTCAACGTCTTCGACGTCAGCAACCCCAGCTCGCCCCAGGTGGTCAGCCAGGTGGTCTGCTCCGGTTCGCAGGGCGACCCGTCGGTCATGGGCAACCTGCTGTTCCTCGCGGTCGACCAGCCGCGGACCAACGACTCGTGCACCAGCGCGGTCGGTTCCGTGACCAACCCGGCCCACTGGGAGGGCGTCCGGATCTTCGACATCAGCGACAAGGCGAACCCGCGGTACATCAAGTCGGTCCGCACCGACTGCGGTTCCCACACCCAGACGCTGGTGCCGAGCAAGGACGGCAAGAGCGTCTACGTCTACGTGCAGTCGTACAGCCCGTCGGCCAGCGCCGCGTACTGCAAGACGCCGCACGACAAGATCTCGATCATCAAGGTGCCGCTGGACAACCCGACTGCCGCCTCCGTGGTGGCCACCCCGGTTCTCTTCCCGGGAACCACCGGCGCGAACTCCACCAGCGGTTGCCACGACATCACCGCCTACCCGGAGCTTGACCTGGCCGCCGGTGCCTGCATGGGCGACGGCGTCCTGATGGACATCTCCGACCGGGAGGCGCCGCGGATCATCAGCCAGGTCCGGGACACGAACTTCGCGTTCTGGCACTCGGCCACGTTCAACAACGCCGGCAACAAGGTCATCTTCACCGACGAGCTCGGCGGCGGCAGCAGCGCGATCTGCACCAGCAACTACCGGACCAACCAGGGCGCGGACGCGATCTACGACATCGTCGGGTCCGGTGACAGCCGCAAGCTGGTCTTCAAGAGCTACTTCAAGATCCCGCGGCTGAACACCACCCGGGAGAACTGCGTTGCGCACAACGGCTCGCTGATCCCGGCGATGGGCCGCGACGTGATGGTGCAGGCGTGGTACCAGGGCGGCATCTCGGTGATCGACTTCACCGACTCGGCCAACCCGGTCGAGATCGCTTTCTGGGAGCGGGGCCCGCTCTCGGAGACCCGCAACATCCTCGGCGGGGCCTGGTCGACGTACTACCACAACGGATACATCTACTCGAACGACATCCAGAAGGGCCTCGACGTCATCAAGCTGGACGACCCGCGGACGAACAACGCCCGGGCGATCGCGTTCGATGAGCTGAACGTGCAGACGCAGCCCAGCTACCCGGCCTGCACCACGGTCCTGACCAACCGACAGAACGGTGGGCTCGACATCAAGTCCGGCATCACCTGCCTGGACGGCGTGACGGTCAACGGTGCGACCAAGGTCGCGCCGGGCGCGGGTCTGATCACCTTCAACTCGACCCTCAACGGCTCGGTCAGCGCGACCGGTGCCTCCGTGGTGTCGATCGTGGAGAGCAACGTCAACGGCTCGGTGGACGCTGTCGGCGCCACCGTGCGGGACAGCAAGGTCACCGGATCGGTGAAGACGAGCTGATCCACGGCCCGTCAACGGCACAAGAGCTCCGGCCCGGCGGATTCCGCCGGGCCGGAGCCCGCTGTGCTCCTGCCGTCGGGCGCGCCGGCGACGGGGGCCGGGCGGTCAGGCGGCGGCCCGGTCGGCGAGGGGGCGGCGCCGGCGGGCCGGGTCGGTGAGCACCGGCGGCGACCAGGCGCCGTCCGGCTGGTAGAGGTTGGTGCCGGGCGGGACGATCTCGTCGATCCGGTCCAGCACGGCGTCGTCGAGGGTGAGCGCGGCACCCTTGAGCAGCCCCTCCAACTGCTCCATCGTGCGCGGTCCGATGATCGCCGAGGTGACCGCCGGGTGCGCGACGGTGAACGCGACGGCCAGCTCCGACAGGGTGCAGCCGATCTCGTCGGCGAGCGCGACCAGTTCCTCGACGGCGGCGTACTTCGCGGCGTTGCCGGGCAACGCCGGGTCGAACCGGGCCGGGGTGAGGGCCGGCCGGCCGGCGGTGAGGTCGACGGCACGGCCGGACCGGTACCGGCCGGAGAGAAAGCCGGAGGCCAGCGGGCTCCAGACCAGGACGCCCATCCCGTACCGCTGGCAGACCGGAAGCACCGCGGTCTCGATCCCCCGGGCCAGGACGGAGTACGGCGGCTGCTCGGTACGGAAGCGACCGAGCGCGCGCCGCTCGGCGACGTGGTGCGCCTCCACGATCTCCTCGGCCGGGAAGGTCGAGCAGCCGAAGGCACGGATCTTGCCGGCCCGGACGAGGTCGGTGAGCACGCCGAGCGTCTCCTCGACGTCGGTGGTGTGGTCGGGCCGGTGCACCTGGTAGAGGTCGATCCAGTCGGTGCCCAGGCGGCGCAGGCTCTCCTCCACCTCCCGGACGATCCAGCGCCGCGAGTTGCCGCCCCGGTTGGGTCCCTCCCACATCGGGAAGTGCACCTTGGTCGCGAGGACCACGTCGTCCCGCCGGCCCCGTAGCGCCTTGCCGACGATGACCTCCGACTCGCCGGCGGAGTACATATCGGCGGTGTCCATGAAGTTGACGCCCTGGTCGAGGGCGGCGTGCACGATGCGGACACAGTCGTCGTGGTCGGGGTTGCCGACCGCGCCGAACATCATCGTGCCGAGACAGTGGACGCTCACCTGAATGCCGGTGCCGCCGAGTACGCGGTAGCGCACGGGATGCTCCTTTTCCAGCGGGGTACGCCGCGCTGACCGGGCGGCGGTCGGTCCGGCCACCGTAGGATTTCGAGTGCACTCAAGGTCAACCGGTGACCGGTCAGCCCGTGGCCTCCCCCGCCTGCGCCAGGTAGCCGGCGGCCTGGAGCGCGAACAGCTCCCGGTAGGGGCCGTCCTGCGCCATCAACTCGTCGTGGTTGCCGTGCTGGATGAGCCGGCCGTGGTCCAGCACGAAGATCCGGTCGGCGTGCCGGACGTTGGCCAGCCGGTGGGTGATCAGGACGACCGCCCGGTCGGGGTGGCGCCGCAGGTGCTGGAAGAGGGCGTGCTCGGCCCGGGCGTCCAGGGCCGCCGAGGGCTCGTCGCAGATCAGCAGCCGGGCGTCCCGATAGAGGCCGCGGGCGGCGACGAGGCGCTGCCACTGCCCGCCGGAGAGGTCCTGGCCGTTCTTGAACTGCCGGTCCAGGAGGGTGTCGTACCCGAACGGCAGCCCGCTGATCATGTCGTGTGCGGCGGCGCCCCGGGCGGCGTCCTCGACGCTGGGGCCGGCGCGGTCGGCGACGCGGTCGTGCCGGCCGATGCGGATGTTCTGCCGGGCGGTGAACGGGAACCTGCACCAGTCCTGGCTCATCACCGCCACCTGGGCGCCGGTCTGCCGTGGATCCAGCTCGGCGGTGTCCACACCGTTCCAGCGGATCACCCCACCCGTCGGCCGGTAGAGGCCGGCGATGAGTTTGGCGAGGGTGGTCTTGCCGGAGCCGTTCTCCCCCACCAGGGCCACCACCTCACCCCGCCGGATGGTGAGGCTGACCTGGTCCACGGCCGGGATGTCGGTGTCCGGATAAACCAGCGTGACCTGGTCGAGCTCGATCCGATCGACGGCGTCGACCGGTCGACCGCCGCCGGTGGACACCCGCTCCCGGGCCCGGTCGACGAAATCCCGGTAGTCCTGGTAGTAGAGGGCGTCCTCGTAGAGCGAGTTGGTGGCGAAGACGGCGGTCCGCAGGCCGGCCCGGGCGGACTGCAACGCCAGCAGGGCGGTGGCGGCGGCGGCCAGCGCCACCACGCCGCCGAGCAACAGGCCGCCGAGAACCGTGTAGAGGACGAACGCGGCGATTCCCGTGACCGACAGGCCGACCGCCCGGGTGGCGGTCTGCGCCCGGGCCAGCCGCAGCTCGGCGCGGGTCTCCAGGCGCATCATCCGGCGGAACTCGGCGAGCAGGAACTCGCGCATCTGGTACGTGCGGATCTCGGCGGCGGTGTGCCGATCGGCCATCAGGTGGGCGAGCATCCACATCCGGCGACGGCGGTTGATCCGGGCCAACCAGTCGAGGTGCCGACGG
Source organism: Micromonospora sp. SL4-19 (assembly GCF_047921475.1). Taxonomy (NCBI): domain Bacteria; kingdom Bacillati; phylum Actinomycetota; class Actinomycetes; order Micromonosporales; family Micromonosporaceae; genus Micromonospora; species Micromonospora sp. SL4-19. The sequence goes on along the minus strand of NZ_JBLROB010000003.1, from coordinate 248,891 downwards.
CGGGCCATCTTCACCGCGGTCACCGCCTCAGGTGCCGCGGCGAGCAGCAGGCAGGGCAGCAGCACCGGCTGGATCACGGTGACCGCCGCGGCGGTGGCCAGCACGCCGACCACCCCGCTGACCAGGTTGACCGTGTCGTTGACGATCGACGCGGCCTCGACCATGCCCTTGTCCCGGGCCCGGTCCATCTCCTCGGCGAAGCCGGCGTCGTCGAAGGCAGCCAGTTCGACCGCCGTGGTGGTCTCGAACAGCCGTAGCTCCACCGCGTAGTTGATCTGCGGGATGAGCCGGGCCTGCGCCCAGCCGGCGGCAACGGTCAGCGCGCCGCGTACGGCCACCGCCGCTGCCGCGAGCAGCAGGGCCGGCAGCGCCGCACGGATCCGGTCGGGCGTCGGGCCGGCGGCGAAGAGCTGCTGGAGCACCCCGGTGGTGGCGAGCAGGCCGAGCGTGGTGAGCACGCCTGCGGCGACGTTCAGCCCGATCGAGGCGACGGTGTCCCGACGGCTGGTCGCCCAGGCCAGGGCGACGGCCTCGCGGACCAGGGCGGGCAGTCGGCGGGCCACCGACCCGAAGCTGGTGTGGGCGAACTCGGTGGCCCGGTGCATCCAGTGGCCGTCCTCCAGCTCCGGCAGCGGCGACTCGTCGACGCCGTCGGACGGCTCGTCCTCGTCGGACGGAGGTCGGGGGCCGATCACCGTCGCCATGCGGACCTCCTCACCGTCACGGTCAGCCATCGGAGCCTACGTTCGGCCACCGAACGCTGTCCTGGCGTCGTCGGCGTGTCGAACAGGTGTCCAACATCGTGTCGTCGAGGCCGCGGCGCGGCGCGCCCAAGGGGTGGGCGATGTCGGGTCGCGTCGCACCAACCTCCTTCGGGTGGCAGGCTGATGGGGTCGCCGGCAGCGGGGCGACGACGGCCCGCTGGCAGACCCCCGTCGTGAAGGAGAAGATCGACCCGATGGCTGTGGACGTCACCACCACCGACGAATGGCAGGCGCTACGCAAGCACGCCGAGGCGCTGCGCGGCACCCACCTGCGGGAGCTGTTCGCCACCGACGGACAGCGGGGTGACCGGCTCACCGGCGACGTCGCCGACCTGCACGTGGACTACAGCAAGAACCTGGTCACCGACGAGACGCTGCGCCTACTCACCGCGCTCGCCGAGCGGGTCCGGCTGACCGACCGGATCGCCGCCATGTTCGCCGGGGAGCACATCAACTCCACCGAGGACCGGGCCGTACTGCACACCGCGCTACGCCAGCCGCGCGGGGCGTCGCTCGTGGTCGACGGGCAGGACGTGGTCGCCGACGTGCACGCCGTGCTGGATCGGATGTCGGCCTTCGCCGACCGGGTCCGGTCGGGCGCGTGGCGCGGCCACACCGGCGAGCGGATCACCACCGTGGTCAACATCGGCATCGGCGGCTCCGACCTCGGGCCGGTGATGGCGTACGAGGCGTTGAAGGCATACCGGGACGCCGGGATCAGCTGCCGGTTCGTCTCCAACATCGACCCGACCGACATCCACGACAAGACCACCGACCTGGACCCGGCCAGCACGCTGTTCATCGTGGTCTCCAAGACGTTCTCCACACAGGAGACGCTGGCCAACGCCGACCAGGCGCGGCGCTGGCTGCTCGCTGGGCTGGACGCGGACGACTCCGCGATCGCCCGGCACTTCGTCGCGGTCAGCACCAACGAGCAGCGGGTCCGCGACTTCGGCATCGACCCGGAGAACATGTTCGGCTTCTGGGACTGGGTGGGCGGCCGCTACTCGCTGCCCTCGGCCGTCGGGTTGTCGGTGATGCTGGCGATCGGGCCGGAGCGGTTCCGGGAGATGCTGGCCGGCTACCACGCCGTCGACGAGCACTTCCGCACCACGCCGGTCGAGCAGAATGTGCCGGCGCTGCTGGGCCTGCTGAACATCTGGTACACCGACTTCCTCGGCGCGCAGACCCACGCGGTGCTGCCTTACGCGCAGTACCTGCACCGGTTCCCGGCATATCTGCAGCAGCTCACCATGGAGAGCAACGGCAAGTCGATCACCGTCGACGGCAACCAGGTGACGTACCCGACCGGGGAGATCTTCTGGGGCGAGCCCGGTACCAACGGGCAGCACGCCTTCTACCAGCTCATCCACCAGGGGACGCGGCTGATCCCGGCCGACTTCATCGCGTTCAGCCAGCCCAACCACGACCTCGGCGACATGCACGACCTGTTCATGTCGAACTTCTTCGCGCAGACCGCCGCGCTGGCCTTCGGGCGGACGAGGGAGCAGGTCGAGGCGGAGGGCGGCCCGGCCGAGGTGGTGCTGCACCGGGTGATGCAAGGCAACCGCCCGACCACGTCGATCATCGCGCCGAAGCTGACCCCGTCGACGCTGGGCCAGCTGATCGCCCTCTACGAGCACATCGTCTTCACCGAGGGAACGGTCTGGGACATCAACCCGTTCGACCAGTGGGGCGTGGAACTCGGCAAGGTGATGGCCAACCAGCTCGCGCCGAAGCTCACCGGGGCCGGGCCGGACCTCGGCGACGTGGACTCGTCGACCGCGGCGCTGATCCGCCGATACCGGCAGCAGCGCGGCCGGGACTGACGCGTACGCCGATGGCGGCTCCGTCCTAGGAACGGGCCGCCATCAGTCGCGCAGCAGGTCGGCGTGCGCGGCGCGGAGCCGGGTGAGTGCCGGGTCGCCGGCCGGGGCACGGCGGTCCAGCTCCGCCCAGACCGCGGCGAGGGCGTCGGTGAGCGCACGCCGCTCGGCCGCGTGCCGTCGGCTGCTCTGCCGGTGCAGCTCCTCGAGGCGGCGGGACCAGCCGGCGCTGATCGCGGCGATCCGCTCGGCGTCGGCCCGGGCCTGCGCCGCCGTCCTCGCGGCGGACGCGGGCACGATCGCGGCGATCGGGCGGGGGTCACCGTCGCGAGTGACGACGGTGATCGTGTCAGTCAGCTCGGCGAGGGCGACGAGCTGGGTGAGCCGGGTGCGGACCTCGCGCAGCGGCAGGGCGCGCGGATCGGGAGACCGGTCGGCCCGTGCGGGGGCAGCCATGGACAGATGTTGACGTCCGGGTACGACAAAACCCCGCGCGGCGTGTGATCAGGCGGTCCACTCCGGAGCCAGCACCGACCAGACCTCCATGTCGGCCCGGCCGGCCGGTCCCGGGGCGGCCTCGCGGAGGACGCCGTCGCGGCGCATGCCCAACCGCCGCGCGACGGCGATGCTGCGGTCGTTGCCGGCCTTGGTCACCCACTCCACCCGGTGGATGCCACGCTCCCGGATCGCCCAGTCGATGATCACGCGGGCGGCCCGGGTGACCAGGCCCTGCCCCTCGGCGGCGGCTTCCAGCCAGCAGCCGGCCTCGCAGACGCCGGTGGTGGTGCTGAACGACACGAACATCACCCCGCCGACCAGGGTGCCGCGCTGCCAGATGCCCCAGATCCCGCCGTCGTCGCGCGTCACCCGGTCGGCGTAGTTCTGCAGGACCCGACGGGCGGAGTCGGCGTCGGTGGCGACGAAGGACGCGCCCACCCACGGGGCGATGTGCTCGCGGCACCGGTCGAGGTTGGCGAGGAACTCGTCGGAGCGCCAGGGCTCGAGCGGCCGCAGCTCGGCGTCGTCAGTCAGGGGCAGGGCAAACACGCAGAGGAACGTAGCAGCCCGGGGCGTGAGTCGGCGAAGGATGTCGGTCGCCCGCCCTACGGTGTGCGCCGTGAACGCCGTCCAGACGTACCGATACCTCCAGCCGTCCGCGTTGCGCCCCGCCGGTCTCGACCTTCAGACCTGCGGCGGCCCGGCGGCCAACCCGCGCTTCTTCACCGGCTTCCTCACCACACCCGCAGCGGCGGCCGCCGGGCTGCTGGCCGTCGCCGAGGTGGCCCGCACCCGCTATCACCAACCGGTCAGCCCGGCGAGCCTGGACCCGGTGGTGACCGGCAGCCGGGACCGGCTGCGGTTCGAGTCCTTCTCCGGCTGCTGCGGGGTGTACGCGCGGATGGACGTGGTCCCGGCCGGCTTCGACGGTGAGATCGTGGGGCACGGCACCACCAACGTCGACGTCAACACGCCGCTTCGGGAGGCGCTCGCCCGGGTCGCCGGGATCGAGCCGCTGCACGTGGCCGTCGGCCCGGACGATCTCACGGTCTCCACCATGGACGGCGCGGTGGTCGAGAAGAAGGTCCCACTGCCGGGACGCTGGCTGCGCGGCTTCGCCGAGGTGCACGTGCTCACCGCGGCGTTCGAGCCGCGCGCCGAGATCCCCGCCGCCGAGGCGGCCGCGTTCCTGCGCCGGCTCCCCGGCGGCACCGACCGCACCGTGCTCTGGGCGGTGCCCGCCGGGCGTACCCTCCGGCTGACCTCGCGACCGGTGCCGGGCGCCGTCTGCCTGGCCGGCGCGGGCCGGCTCGCAGCCCTGCGCGGCCTGCTCCGGCACGCCCGCACCCTGCGGGTGTACGGGCCACCGGTGCGGGCCGGTTCGCCCGCGGTGCCGAGCACCTGGGAGCTCGGCACCGGGGCGCTGCGGCTGTCGCTGACCCTCTCCCCCGAGCCCTACCGGGGTTTCTCCGGCGAGGGGGCCGCCCTGCTCGCGCTCGCCGGTGACGAGGTGGTCGACGATGCCGAGCTGGTCACCGCCCTGCTCTCCTGGGACCCGACGATCGACGTGGCCGCGCTCGCCGACGCGGCCGGCCTGTCCGACGATCGGGTGCGCGCCGCGCTGGCCCAGCTCGGCACCGCCGGTCGGGTCGGCTACGACGTGGCGGAGGGCGGGTACTTCCACCGAGTCATGCCGTACGACGCCGGCCGGGCCGAGCGGGACAATCCGCGCCTGGTCGGGGCGCGGGCGCTGGTCGAGCGGGGCGCGGTCGACTGGGCGGACGGGCACGCGACGGTACGCAGCGGCACGGAGGCCTACCGGGTGCGGCGGCTGCCGGACGGGGCGTACACCTGCACCTGCCGCTGGTGGGGGCGGCACCAGGGGCAGCGCGGGCCTTGCAAGCATGCGCTGGCCGCTTCGATGGCTACCGCGCCGGTGGAGGTCGGGGCGTGACCGACTTCTTCGAGTCCCTGGTCCGGGGCGACGTCGACGCCGCCCAGGCGGTGCTGGTCGGGCTGGACGAGCCCGCCCGCCGTACGCTCGGCGAGGAGTTGGTCGCCCATGTCCGGCGGCGACGGGACAACTGGTGGTGGGGCAACGAGGCGACCGCGCTAGCGGTGGCGGCCGTGGGCACGCTCAGCACCCCGACGAAGGCCGCCGCGCTGCTCGGCCGCCGCTCGGTCATGCTGCGGGACGCCGACCCGGAGCCGGTGGTCGCCATGGCCCGGCGGCGGCGCGTGACCTGGCTGGCCGACCTGGCGTACAAGCTGGCCGACCGGCTGTCCCGCAGGCGGCCGTGGGAGGGCTGGCAGTTCGTCGCAGGGCTGCTGCTGGCGGAGAATGCTGCGCCGCCGACCGGGGACGCGTTCGTCGCGGGCTGGGCCTACGCTATGTGGTGGCGGCCCGACCACCGGCAGCTGGCTCCCCTCGTCGACCGCCTGCGCGCCGACCCGTTCCTGGACGTGCTGCTGCCCCGGCTGTTCGAGGTGGACGGTGTCGGCGACGACCTGACGCCGCCCTACGCGGCCGACAAGCAGATGGTGCCCCAGGCCCTCTCCGCGCTGGCGGCGGAGGGGCGGATCGACCGGTCGACGCTGCTGGACGCGGTCCTCGGTCGGCTGCTACGCGGGGACCGGGCGGCCGCGCTACGGCCGTTCCTCGCCCTGCACGACCTGCTCGCTCCGGCCCCGGCCGAGGTGGCGGCGCGAGCCACCACCTACCTACGGCTGCTCGCCGACGCGCCCGGGCCGGTCGCCGCGATGGCGCAGCGGGCGCTGCGGAGCCTGGCCGGCGACGTGGAGCTGGAGTCGCTGCTGGAGGTTTCGCGGGCGGTGCTGATCCGCCCGGAGAAGGCGCTGGTACGGGGCCAACTGTCCTGGCTGGACCGGCTCGCCCGGCAGCGGCCGGACCGGGCGGCGGAGATCGCGTCGGTCGTCGCGGTGGCCGCCGAGCACCCGGCGGCGGACCTGCGGGACCGGGCGGTCACGGTCGCGCAGCGGCATGGTCACCGTTCGGTCGCCGCAGTCACCGTGGCGGTGGCCGGTGACGAGTTGCGGCCTCCGGCACCGGTGGCAGCCGCCCCGCCGCCGATCGCGGACGTGGACGAGCTGGTCGAGGAGGTGGCGGCGCTGCTCGGCACGGGCTGGCCCGCGCTGGCGGTCGAGCGGGTCCTCGACGGGCTGGTCCGGCTGGCGACCACCGACCGGGTCCGGCTGGAGGCGGCACTGCTGCCGGTGCTGCGCCGCCATCGGGTGGGGGCCGACGACCACCCGTGGGCGGCGTTCTCCCTGCCGGCCCAGCTGCACGGGGTCCTGCTGGCTGCCGCCGCCCCGGCTGAGGCGGCCGTGCGCCGCGACCAGTGGACCGGCATCCTCACCAGATCCCGGCCACGGGCGCTACGCCCGTTCCGGAGCGGTCCAGCCGCCGAGCCGGCCCGTCGGCCCGCGCTCACACAGGTGTACTGCGCCCGGCTCGCCGAGATCGGGCAGCGGTTGGACGCGCGGGATGACCCAGGCCTGCTCGCCGCACCCACCTCGACCACCGGCGCCGTCGATCCGACCGCGCTGTACGAACGGTTGGCCGTCCTCGGCGACCGCCCGGTCTGGCGATGGGATCTCACCCAGGCCCTGCTGCGGCTACCGGCCGTCGTGGACGAGGCGCTGGTGGCCCGCGCGGCGGCACTCGACACGCCGGCCGGCGACGAGTTGGCCGCTTGGCTTCGCGGGGACGCTCTCCCGTCGCCGGCCCACCAGGTGGTGACCGTCGGTCGACGGGAGTCGATGGGCCGCCACGACTTCGGCTACGACCGGTTGCCCGAGCGGCGGACGCTGGTCGCCACCACTGCGCCAGAGGGCGTGGCAGACCGACTCGGACTGCTCACCGTGACGCCGCAGCTGACAGGACGGGGGCACGGCCGCTGGGGCGACCTCTGGCCAGCCTTGCTGCCTGGGCACCGGGGCCTGGTCGCCGCACACGTGCTCCCCGAGATCGCCAAGGCGGCGCAGGAGGATCTCCGAGAGGGCGCCACGATCCTGCCGGTGCTGGCCGAGTGCACCGGTACGGGCGGCCCGGCCTTGGACCTGGCCCTGGCGTACGGCCTGTGCGCCCGGCACGAGGTGGACCGGGTCGCCGCGCTCGACGCCCTGCTCATCCTGGCCGCGGCCGGGGACCTGGACGCGCCGGCCGTCGGCGGGCACCTCGGCGCGTTGGCGGCGGACGGCCAGGTGACGCTGACCCGGGCGGCGGCCCCGCTGCGCGACGCGGTCACGGCCGGCGCCCGGCTGAGCACCTGGCGGCTGCTCGCGGCGGCGCTACCGCCGCTGCTGGCCGCCCCCGCGCCACCCCGGGGCACCCCGGATCTGCTCACCCTGGCGGCCGAGACAGCCGCCGCGACGGGCGTACGGATCGAGGTGCCGGGGCTGGCCGACGTGGTGGCGCGGGACGGTGGGGGCCGGCTGGCGACCGAGGCCCGGCGGCTCGCCAGGGCACTCGCTTCCTGACTGGGCCGGCGGGCCCGCGCCGCCGGGCCTGGCCGCGCGGCTCGGACCGGCCCGGGCGGCCGGCTCGGCCCGGGCCCGGTTTCCCGTCTGCGGCTACGAACCTGATGACGTGAACGATTCAGCGATCCGGCGATCCGTTTACGTCATCAGGTTCGTAGCGTGCGAAGGACAATCGACCGCCCTGCGGAGCGCCCGACCGAGCCGGCGTAAGGCGCGGCACGTGAGGGTGGTCATAACGGCTGGACGTCCCGGGTGGCGCAGCTGATAACCTCTCGGCAGGTCATGAGCGCCAGCGCCAAGCCCCGGCTCGCTGGCCGGCAACCCTCCTCCGCGGTGGGGTGCCCCGGGTGAAGACCAGGCACCGGCAGCACGTCGGTGCAAGCGTGGCCTGGTACCCAGGTCATCACCGACCCGAGGGAACCATGTCTGCTTTCTTGCGCACCCCGCCCGTCGACGCCGCCGCGTACTCGGCCGGCTTCACGCTGGTCAAGCGCCGGCACGTCGATCTGATGCGGGTGTGCAGCGACTCCTGTCGCCGCGCCGGCGCGCGCTGAGGCGCCACCCCCTCCTTCCCGAACCATCCCTCGCGGCTCGCCCGAACCCGGACGTGCCGTCGGCGACGTGCGTCCACGTCGCCATCGGACCCTGGAGACATCTGTGCGATTCCTTCCCGTCCTGACCCGCGTCGCCGCGCTCGGCGCCGCCGCCGTGCTCGCCGCCACCGGCCTCACCGCCTGCGGCGACGGCGGCGCCACCGACGAGGCCGCCAACCCGTACGGCCTGCTCCAGCCCGGCGTGCTCCGGGCCGGCACGCTCACCGACGCCCCGCCGAACGTGTACCTGAAGGACGGCAAGTTCACCGGCTTCGACAACGACCTGCTCACCGCGGTCGCGGGCAAGGTGGGCCTGAAGGTCGAGTTCGTCGGCACCGACTTCTCGGCCCTGCTCTCCCAGGTCAACAACCACAAGTTCGATGTGGGCAGCTCGTCCATCACCATCACCGAGGCTCGCAAGAAGACCGTCGACTTCGGCAACGGCTACGACTTCGGCTACTTCGGACTCGACGTGCCGGCGGGCTCGTCCATCACCGGCTTCGACCAGCTCGCCGGCAAGCGGGTGGTGGTCGTGCAGGGCACGGTGCAGGACGACTACGCCACCCGCGAAAACCTCAACCCGGTGCGGGTGCCCGACTACAACGGCGCGATCAACCAACTCAAGGCCGGCACGGCCGACGCCTGGATCGCCCCGGCCGAGATCGGCGACAAGTCCGCCGCCGACAGCAGCGGCAAGATCACGGTGGCCGCCAAGCAGCTCAGCCCGGCCCCGACCGCGTACGCGGTCGCCAAGGGCAACGACAAGCTGCGCGAGGCGCTGAACAAGGGCCTCGACGAGGTGATCGCCGACGGCACCTGGAGCAAGCTCCAGGCGCAGTACTACCCGGGCCGACCGATTCCGGCCGACTTCAAGCCGGGCAGCGGCACGGTCGCGGCGCCGTCGGCGTCGGCCGCTTCCTGAGGTAGTTCGGACGAGCGAGCGGGGCGATAGGAGAGACGTCTGATGGATCCGTTGAGCACCCTGTGGGAGACCTTCTTCGACTGGGACTCCATGCGCGAGGCGCTGCCCGAGATGCTGACCGTCGGGCTGCCGAACACGCTGATCCTGGCGGTCTCCGCCGCCCTGCTCGGCTCTGTGCTGGGCATGCTGCTGGCGATCGCGGGCATCTCTCGTACCCGATGGCTGAGGTGGCCGGCCCGGGTCTACACCGACGTGTTCCGCGGCCTGCCGGCGGCGGCGACCATCCTGCTCATCGGCGTCGGCCTGGCACCGCTCGGGATGCAGGTGTGGGGACCGAACCCCTACCCACTCGGAGTGCTGGCGCTGTCGCTGATCGCCGCCGCCTATATCGGGGAGATCTTCCGCTCTGGCATCCAGAGCGTGGAGGCCGCCCAGTTGGAGGGGGCCCGCGCGCTCGGCTTCTCCTGGGGTGAGGCGATGCGGCTGGTGATCGTCCCCCAGGGCGTACGCCGGGTGCTGCCCGCCTGGGTGAACCAGCTCATCGCGCTGATCAAGGATTCCAGCCTGGTCTACTTCCTCGGCCTGGTGGCCAGCGAGCGCGAGCTGTTCCGGATCGGCCAGGACTACGCGGCCACCACCGGCAACGAGTCCGCGCTGCTGCTGGCCGGCCTGTTCTATCTGGCGCTGACCGTGCCGCTGACCCACGCGGTCAACTGGATCGACCGGCGGCTGCGCCAGGGCCGCACCGTCGCCGTGGCACCGGACGACGTCGACGACGCCGGCCTGGCCCTGGCCGGGGAGACCGCCCTGCCCGCACGGAGGGACCCGCGATGAGCACCACCACCACCAGCACCACCACCTCGGTCAGCCTCGCGGTCCGCGACGTGCACCTCGCCTTCGGCGCGCACCAGGTGCTGCGCGGCGCCGACCTGGAGGTGGCCCGCGGTGCCACCGCCTGCGTGATCGGCCCGTCCGGCTCCGGCAAGTCGACCCTGCTGCGCACCATCAACCGGCTCATCGAGCCCGACCGCGGGGACGTGCTGCTGGACGGCCGCAGCGTGCTGCGCGACGACCCGGACGCGCTGCGCCAACGCGTCGGCATGCTTTTCCAGCAGTTCAACCTGTTCCCGCACATGACCGTGCTGCGCAACATCACCCTGGCGCTGCGCAAGTTGAAGAAGCTCCCCGAGGACGAGGCGGTGCAGGTGGCCCGCGACCAGCTGGAGCTGGTCGGGCTGGCCGCCAAGGCCAACGCCCGGCCCGCGCAGCTGTCCGGCGGGCAGCAGCAGCGGGTGGCGATCGCCCGCGCGCTGGCCCTGCGTCCGCAGGTGATGCTCTTCGACGAGGCCACCTCAGCGCTCGACCCGGAGCTGGTCAAGGGCGTGCTCGGGGTGATGGCCGACCTCTCCGCCGCCGGCATGACCATGGTGGTGGTCACCCACGAGATGGGCTTCGCCCGCGAGGTCGCCGACACGGTGGCCTTCATGGACCGGGGCGTCGTGCTGGAGGCCGGCGAGCCCGACGCCGTCTTCGAGGCGCCGGAGCACCCGAGGCTGCGCCGGTTCCTGTCGCAGGTGCTCTGACCGTCGGCGCCGCCCGGCCCCGCTCCCTCGTCCTCCGGTAGCGCGGCCGGGCGGCGCGCCCGCTTCAGGTGCCGTCGCAGCGGTCGGAGAGGGCGTACCGGGTGAGCACGACGTCGTCGATCTGGCGTACCTCGACGACCCGGGCGCGGCGGCCCGCGTGCCAGGGGAAGCGCCCGTCCCCGACGAACCGGGGAGCCCGACAGTCCCCGACGAAGAACGGCGCGACCACCAGGTGCAGTTCGTCGGCGAGCCCGGCGGCGAGGAACTGGCCGTGCACGCTCCCGCCGCCCTCCACCATCAGCCGGCGTACGCCCCGGGCGGCGAGATCGGTGAGCACCGCCTGCGGGGTGAGCGGCTCGCCCGCGTCGACCACGGTCGCCACCCCGCCCACCTGCTCCCGGGTCTTCTCCGCCGCGCCGCTCGGGCAGTAGACCAGCTTCGCCCCGTCGCCGAGGGTGAAGAACCGAGCGGTCCGGTCGAGGTCGCCGCTGCCGGTGACGGTGACCTTCACCGGCGACGGGGGCAGGCCACGCGCCACCCGGTCGGCCCGGCGGCGGTCGGAACGCACCAGCAGCCGGGGGTCGTCCCGCCGGACCGTGGCCGCGCCGACCAGGATCGCGTCGCAGGCGGCCCGGACCTCGTCGATCCGGTCGAAGTCCTCGTCGTTGGAGAGCAGCAGCCGCTCGGTGGCGGCGTCGTCGATGTAGCCGTCGATCGACATGGCGCAGCTGAGCAGCACGTACGGCCGGGCGGTCACGGCACGAACGGCAGCTCGAGGGCATGATCGGCGCGGCTCATCTTCGCCGCCAGGTAGCCGGCGTTCGCCGGGGTCAGGTGCACGCCGGTGGCCACCCGGTCGACCACCGTCACGCCGAGCCGGTCGAGCTGGGCCGCCTTGTCCGGGTTGTTGCTGAGCAGGGCCACCCGGGTCACGCCCAGCGCGGCGAGCATCTGCGCGGCCACCGTGTAGTCGCGTTCGTCGGCGCCCCGGCCCAGCGCCACGTTCGCCTCGTACGTGTCCAGGCCGCCGTCCTGGAGGGCGTACGCGTCGAGCTTGGCGTACAGGCCGATGCCCCGGCCCTCCTGGCGCAGGTAGAGCAGGTAGCCGCCGGCCTCGGCGATCCGCTCGACCGCTTCCCGCAGCTGCGGCCCGCAGTCGCAGCGCTGGCTGCCGAACACGTCGCCGGTGAGGCATTCGCTGTGCGGGCGTACGAGCGGCGCGGGCGCGTCCCGCACCGGCCGACCCCCGGCCGCCACCCGGTCACCGAGCCCGAACGCCAAGTGCTCCCGGCCGTCCACGAGGCCGTGGAAGGAGTGGACGAGGGCGGTCGTGACATACCCGTCGGGGAACCGCAGCGGCACCGCGACCTGGGTCCGGACCGTCGCCATGGGCAGCGTTTCGTCCATCCTTCTCCTCCGTCCGGGGCTGCCGGACGCGCCGGCATCGCGCACCTCGCACCCTCACCGTAGGCGGGATCACCGGCCGTCGCCGGGCACCCGGCAAGGGAGCCGGCGCACCAGCAGCACGCGGCGCCGGGCAGGCCGGCGGCCCGGACCAGCGCCGGTAGCCGATGGTGGCGGCGAACGCCCAGGCGGCACCGCGACGCCGCGCGGTTCACCCCGCCAGCAGATCGGTGTGGTGCAGCACGACGCGCAGCCGGCCGGCCGCCGCCTCCGCCAACCGCCGGTCCCGGTACGCCCCGACCGCGCCGGTCAGTTCCGGCCGCTCCTCGACGGCCGCGTCGAGCCAGCCGACCAGCCACTCCGCGATCAGCGCCGCCTGCGCGGGGCCGAGCCGCCACGGGCTGGACCGGACCTGGACGCCGATCCCCCGGCGGCGGAAGGCCGCCACCGTTACGTCCACGGCGTCCGGTCCGAGCAGGTCCCGGCCGTCGACGCTCCGGCGCTGGTGGGCGTTGAACGCGGCGGTGAACTCCGCGTCGAGCGGGTCGGCCGGCGTGAACTCCACCCGGCCGACCACGGTGATCGCGAAGAAGGTGGGGTGGCCGGCGCAGGCGGCCACCGTCCGCTCGATCTCCTCGACGGTGAGCATGTCCAGCAGCGCCGACGCGGTGATCAGGTGGGCGTCGGCGAGGTCGGCAACCCGCAAGCGGGTGATGTCGCAGCCACGGGTCGCCATGGTGACCGGACTGCCGTCGGCCGCCCGCAGCTCGGCGGCGGCGAGGGCCAGCAGGTCGACGTCCCGCTCGTGCAGCACCCAGTGCTGGGGGCCGGGCAGCCGGGGCGCGAGCCAGCGGGCCATCGAACCGGTGCCGCTGCCCAGGTCGTGCACGACCGTGGGCCGGGCGGCGGGCAGCCGGCGGCGAACCGCGGCCACGAGGTCGGCCGACCGGGCCGCCGCGTCGGCGGGCTCGCGCAGCCGCAGCCAGTCGGCGAAGTCGGGTGGGAGTTGGGTGGTCATGCCGCCGTCGCCTCCTTCAGCGCCGCCGCCACCTGGGTTGCGGTGACCGTCCAGCCGGTGAGGGTCTCCCGCCGCTGCCGGGCCGCCCGGCGCAGCCGATCCCGCAGGTCCGGCCGGGTGAGCCAGGAGCGCAGCGCCCCGGCCAGCGCCCCCGGGTCGTCGGAGGGCACGAGCAGGCCGGGCCGGCTGCCGTCCGGGGCGTGCCCGAGCGCCTCGGGCAGCCCGCCGGTCTCGCTGCCCAGCACCGGTACGCCCCGCGCGAGGGCCTCGGTCACCACCATCCCGTACGTCTCCCGCCGGGACGGCAGAACCAGCAGATCGGCGGCGGCGTACGCGGCGCCGAGCGTGGCGGCGGCCCGCGGTCCGGGCAGCCGGACCCGGTCTGTCAGGCCGGCGGCGGCAAGCTGCCGGCGGAGCCGGTCGACGAAGGCCGGGTCCCGGGTGAGCGCGCCGACGCAGTCGCAGGTCCATGGCAGGTCGGCGAGGGTAGCCAGGGCGTCCGCGAGCACGTCGTGACCCTTGAGCGGGGTGACCGCCGCGACGCACAGCAACCGGGTGCCGGCCGGTGAGCCGGAGGCGGCCGGTGCGAGGTCCACGCCCGGCGTGGCGACCCGCACCCGGTCGGCGCGGAGCGGATACCGGTCGAGCAGCCGGCGGCGGGTCCATTCGCTGGTGGTGAGCACGCCGGCCGCCGCCGCCAGGGCGCGAGCCTCGACGTCGTCCTCCAGCGGCAGGTGGACGAGCACCACCAGGCGCAACCGCCGGGCGTGCGGGGCCAGTGCCTCCGGCACCACGGACGCGACCAGGCCGTCGAGCAGGACGAGCGCGGCGTCGGGCAGCGCGGCGAGCAGCCCGGCGAGGGCGGCCCGCTCCGCCGCCTCGGGGCGTGGCCAGCCGCCGGGCACGGGATGCTCCCGGACGGTCCAGCCGAGCGCGGCGAGCCCCTGGCAGACCCGCCGGTCGTAGGCGTTGCCGCCGCTGGGGGTGGCCGGGTCGTCGATGTCGCCGGGCAGCACCACGTGGACGACGGTCATCCGGCTACAGGGAGCGCTCGTAGCCGGCCCAGGCGACGTGCGACTCGTGCAGGGTGACGGTGATCCCGGCGAGGCCTCGGGCGCCCTCGCCGAGAGCCCCGGCGTGCACGGCCTCGGCGAGCCGGTCGGCGACGGTGCGGGCCAGCACCTCGGTGGTGGTGTTCACCCCGGCGAAGGCCGGCTCGTCGTCGAGGTTGCGGTAGGTCAGCGCGCCGAGGACGGCTTTGAGCTGCTCGGTGGCCAGGCCGATGTCGACCACGATCCCGTCGCCGTCGAGTTCCGGCCGGCGGAAGGTGGCGTCGACGACGAAGGTGGCGCCGTGCAGCCGCTGGGCGGGGCCGAACACCTCGCCGCGGAAGCTGTGGGCGACCATCATGTGGTCCCGGACGGTCACGCTGAACACGGATCGATCACTCCTCGGCGTAGGTGATGAGGTGGCAGAGCGCGGGCAGCCGGCCCGAGGCGAGCCGGTCGAGCACGTCGGGCAGCTCGGCGAAGCGGGACGGGCCGGTGAGCAGCGCGTCGAACACCGGGTCGGCGAGCAGTTCCAGGGCCAACGCCAGCCGGTCGGCGTAGCTGCGGTCGGCCCGCCGGGGCGACACGGTGCCGACCTGGCTGCTGCGGATGCCAAGCCGCTTCGAATGGAACGCGCCGCCCAGGGCGAGGGTGACCGGGCGGTCGCCGTACCAGCTCAGCTCCAGCACGGTGCCCTCGGGGCGGAGCAGGTCGAGGGCGCGTTGCAGGCCCTCGGCGGTGGCACTGGCGTGCACCACCAGGTCCCGCTCGCCGGCCGCGTCGGCGGGGAGGGCGAAGTCGACCCCGAGTGCGGCAGCCACCGCGGCCCGGGCCGGGTCGACGTCGACGAGCTGCACGCGTACGCCGGGGAAGCGGGCGAGCAGGGCGGCGACACAGCAGCCGACCATGCCGCCGCCGACCACGCTCACCCGGTCGCCCACCAGCGGCGCGGCGTCCCAGAGCGCGTTCACCGCCGTCTCCACGGTGCCGGCGAGCACCGCACGGGCGGCGGGCACCCGATCGGGTACGACCACCACGGCGTCGGCCGGCACCACGTACGCGCTCTGGTGCGGGTGCAGGCAGAAGACGGTGCGCCCGCGCAGCCCGTCCGGCCCCTGCTCGACGGTGCCGACGCTGAGGTAGCCGTACTTGACCGGGGCCGGGAAGTCGCCCTCCTGGAACGGGGCCCGCATGGGGGCGTACTGGTCGGCGGGGACCTGCCCGGTGAAGAACAGCGTCTCGGTGCCCCGGCTCACGCCGGAGAAGCGGGTCCGGACCAGCACCTCGCCGGGGCCGGGCGGGGGCAGCTCGACCGGGCGGATCTCACCCTCGCCGGGGGCACGGAGCCAGAAGGCGTAGGCGTCGCCGGGCACTGGTTCTCCTCACTTCCGGCTACGGACCGAACCGGACGGCCGTGTTTTCCGTGTTGAGGGGCAGGGTTGCCGATCATAGACACGGAGGCAGGGTGTCCACGGTTCGAACTGGCCCTTTGGCCGGGCTGATCGTCGGGTTCGTCCTGCTGGCCGGGCTCGCCGGCACGGTGGGGATCGGCGTGTCGGGCTGGCTCGCCGGCCTGGCGTACGGCGTGGTGCTCCACGGGCTGCTCCGGCGCGGCCGGCGGGCCGCCGGCGCGGACCGGCTCGGCCCGGCCGACCGGGTGACCCTGGTCCGGGCGCTGCTGGTCGGCGGGGTACTGGCGCTGGTCGTGTCCGCCTGGGGCGGGCCGGCACCGGTGGCGGTGCTGGTGCCGCTCACCGCCGTGGCGCTGGCGCTGGACGCGGTCGACGGTTGGGTGGCCCGGCGCACCGGCACCGCGAGCCCCCTGGGGGCGCGCTTCGACATGGAGGTCGACGCGTTCCTGATCCTGGTGCTCAGTGTCCACCTCGCGCCGTCGGTCGGCGGTTGGGTGCTGGCCATCGGCGGCACGCGGTACGCCTTCGTCGCGGCGGGTTGGCCGCTGCCCTGGCTGCGGGGACCGCTGCCGCCGCGGTACTGGCGCAAGGTCGTCGCGGCGGCGCAGGGCGTGGTGCTGGCGGTCGCGGCGAGCGAGGCGCTGCCCCCGGCGGCGACCACCGCGCTGGTCGTGGGCGCGCTCGCGCTGCTGGTCGAGTCGTTCGGCCGCGACGTGGTGTGGCTGTGGCGGCACCGCCTCGCCACGACCACCCCGACGATCCGGCCTGCCCGCGCAGCCGCCGGACCGGCGGACCCGAAGACACCGCCGGAAACGATCACAGCGCCGGGCAGGGCGACGCCGTCGGACGAGACGACGCTGCCGTCGCCGGGGCGCCGGATCCGGGCCGGAGCGTTCACCGGGGTCGCCGCGCTGCTGGTGGTGGCGGCGCTCGTCGTGCCGAACCAGCTGGCCCGGATCGGTCCGGGTGTGTTCCTGCGGCTCCCGGTGGAGGGACTGGTCGCGGTGGCGCTGCTGCTCGTCGTCCCGGCCCGGGCGCGCCGGCCGCTCGCGGTGCTGCTCGGCCTGGCGCTCGGGCTGCTCACCCTCCTCACGCTGCTGGACATGGGCTTCTTCGTGGCCCGGGACCGGCCGTTCGACGTGCTGCTCGACTGGGGGCTGCTCGACGACGGCTTCGCCTTCCTCGCCGACTCGATCGGCCGGGCCGGCGCGGTCGCCGCGGCCGTCGGGGCGCTGCTCCTCGCTGCCGGTCTGCCGGTCCTGGCGACCGCTGCGGTGCTACGGCTGACCCGGCTCGTCGCCCGCCACCACACCGCCACCGTGCGGGTGGTCGCGGCGCTGTCCGTGCTCTGGCTGGGCTGCGCCGTGGCCGGGTTGAGGCTCGCCGCCGGCGTACCGGTCGCCGGCCGGGAGGCGAGCAGCCTGGTCGCGTCGCACGTCGGTCAGGTGCGCGCCGGCCTGCGGGACCGCTCGGCGTTCGCCGCGGAGGTGGCCGCCGACGCGTACCGGGACGTGCCGGGCGACCGGCTGCTGACCGGGCTACGCGGCAGGGACGTGCTGGTCGCGTTCGTGGAGAGCTACGGCCGGGACGCCGTCGAGGATCCCGGGCTGGCGCCCGGCGTGGGCGCGGTGCTGGACGACGGCTACCGCCGGCTGCGCGCGGCCGGGTACGACGCCCGCAGCGGCTTCCTCACCTCGCCCACCTTCGGCGGCGGCAGTTGGCTGGCCCACGCCACCCTGCTCTCCGGAGTGTGGATCGACAACGACCGGCGCCACCGCGACCTGCTGACCGGGAACCGGCTCACCCTGGGCGGCGCGTTCCAGCGGGCCGGTTGGCAGACCGTCGGGGTGCTGCCCGCCGCCACCAAGCCCTGGCCGGAGGGGAGGTTCTACGGCTACGACCGGTACTACGACGCCGAGAAGCTCGCCTACCGCGGCCCGGCGTTCGGCTACGCGCCGATGCCCGACCAGTACACCCTGGCGACCTTCCAGCGGCTGGAGCGGGCGCGGCCGCACGCCCCGCTGATGGCGGAGATCCCGCTGGTCTCCAGCCACTCCCCCTGGTCGGCGATCCCGAAGCCGGTGCCCTGGGACGCGATCGGCGACGGCTCGATCTACCACCGGCCCGCCAACCGGTTCGAGGATGGTGTGCCGCGCGGCAGCGCCCGGGTCCGGGCCGACTATCGGCACTCGATCGAGTACACGCTGGGCACCCTGGTGTCGTACGTGCTGACGTACGGCGGGGACGACCTGGTGCTGGTCTTCCTCGGCGACCACCAGCCGGCGGCCCCGGTGACCGGTGTGGGGGCCGGCCGGGACGTCCCGATCACCATCGTGGCGAAGGACCCGGCGGTGCTGCGCCGGGTGGCCGGCTGGGGCTGGCAGGACGGGCTTCGCCCCGGCCCACGGGCCCCGGTGTGGCGGATGGACGCCCTCCGGGACCGCTTCCTCACCGCCTTCGGCCCGGAGGCCGGTCACTGACCCGCCCGCTCCCGGCTCGCGGGTGCGGTCAGGCCGCCTCGGGCCGCCAGGCCCATCCCGCCGGTGCCGGCGTGGACTGCGGCATCCGCGCCAGGCGCATCGCCCGCCGGGCGTGGACCAGCGGCGGGCACGGCGCGCTCTGGTAGCCGCAGAGCGGGCTGGGACAGCGGCCCGCCGCGTCGGGCCGGTGCGCTTCGGCGACGTCGTACGCCACCCGCCACAGCAGCGTGTCGGTGACGTCGTCCGGCAGGACGGCGTCGTGGCTGGGCCAGTGGCGGGTCGTCTCGGGCACCCCGCACCCCTCTCGTCGACAGCTCCCCGGCGCGGTGACCAGGCAGGACTCAACTGTCCCCGACCGAACCAGCCCGGCCATGTGTCGTTGGTCACGCCGGTCGCGGCGGTACGGGGTCGCACCGTCACCAGGCCGGGTCTCCTCAGGCCGGGTACGCCCGCGTCTCCGCCGCCTTCACCGCCGCCCAGACGGTCTGGCCGGGGTGCAGCCGCAGGTGGGCCGCCGCGGCGGGGGTGACGTCGGCGGCGACGGCGACCGGCCCGTCGAGCTGGACGCGCAGGTTGTCGCCGTGCCGCTGCACCCCGGCCACGGTAGCCGGCCAGACGTTGCGCGGGCTGCCGTCGGGGCGGCTCGGGTGCAGCGCGACGGCGGCGGGCGGGAAGGCGACGAACGCGTCTCCGTGCACCGAATCGGCCGCGGTGAGGGTGAACCCGCCGACCGTGATGCGGTGTCCGTCGGCGCGACCCCGGTGCAGGTTGAGCCCGACCAGCCGGGCCACGTAGTCGGTACGGGGCCGGGCGGTGACGGTGGCCGCGTCGCCCTCCTGGACCACCCACCCGTCCTCGATGATGACCAGCCGGTCGGCGAGCACCAGGGCGTCCAGCGGATCGTGGGTGACCAGCAGGGTGGCGCCGGGGTGGTCACCGAGGTGCCGCTGGAGTTCGGCGCGGGTGTCCAGCCGGGTTCGTGCGTCCAGCGCCGCGAGGGGCTCGTCGAGCAGCAGCAGGGTCGGCTCGACGGCCAGCGCCCGGGCCAGGGCGACCCGCTGGGCCTGCCCACCGGAGAGCTGGCGCGGCTTGTGTCGGGCCTGGCCGCCGAGACCCACCCGATCCAGCCAGGCCTGCGCCCGGGCCCGCCCGGTACGTCGGTCGGCGCCGTGCCGGCGCGGCCCGAACGCGACGTTGTCGAGCGCGCTGAGGTGCGGGAAGAGCAGGTAGTCCTGGAACACCACGCCCACCGGCCGCCGCTCGGGCGGGGTCCACCTCCGCCGGTCCGGCCGGTCGAGGTCCACGCCGTCGAGGGTGAGGTGCCCGGCGGTGAGCGGGTGCAGCCCGGCCAGGGCACGCAGGGCGGTGGTCTTGCCGGCGCCGTTCGGACCGAGCAGCGCGACCACCTCCCCGGCGGCGATCCGCAACCGGACGTCGAGATGGAACGCGCCCCGGTCGGCGACCAGGTGCGCGTCGAGCAGGGGCGGCGGGGTCACGGGGCGCTCACCCAGCGATCACGCAGCCCGGCGAGGATGGCCACGGAGACGGTGAGCAGGATGAGGCTGAGCACGATCGCCGCCTGCAGGTCGGTCTCCAGGGCCAGGTAGACGGCGAGCGGCATGGTCTGGGTCCGGCCGGGATAGTTGCCGGCGAAGGTGATCGTGGCGCCGAATTCGCCGAGCGCGCGGGCCCAGCAGAGCACCGCGCCGGCAGCCACGCCGGGGGCGACCAGCGGCAGGGTGACGTGGGTGAAGGTGGTCCAGCGCCCGGCGCCGAGGGTGGCCGCCGCCTCCTCGTACCGGGGGTCGGCGCCGCGCAGCGCGCCCTCGACCGCGATGACCAGGAACGGCATGGCGACGAACGCCTCGGCGAGCACCACCCCGGCGGTGGTGAACGGCAGGGTCACCCCGAAGGTGGTGTCCAGCCAGGACCCGAGCAGGCCACGCCGGCCGAAGACCAGCAGCAGCGCCACCCCGCCGACCACCGGGGGCAGCACCAGCGGGACGATGACCAGGGCCCGGACCAGCCGCCGCCCCGGGAACTCGACCCGGGCGAGCAGCCAGGCCAGGGGTACGCCAAGGACGACGCAGAGCAGGGTGGCGAGGGTGGCGGTCTCCAGCGACAACCGCAGCGCGGTGAGTACGCCCGGCTGGGCCAGCCGCCGGGGCAGGCTGGTCCACGGCGCCCCGGCCAGCAGCCCGACCAGCGGCAGGACGAGGAAGAGCAGCCCGAGGCCGGCGGGGAGCAGCAGCGCCAGCGGCACCCGTTGCCGGGGGCTCGCGGGGCGGGTCACTCGGTCGACGGGGCCTGGAAGCCGGCGGCGGTGAGCACCGCCCGGCCGGCGTCGGAGCGGACGTAGTCGACGAAGGCCCGCGCGCCGTCGGGGTTGCCGGCGTGCTTGAGCACGACGATCGGGTAGTCGTTGACCGCCCGGGCGGACTCGGGGAACTCGACCGCGTCCAGCTCGGCGGTGGCCGCCCGGACGTCGGTGCGGTAGACCAGCGCGGCGTCGACCTCGCCGAGCTTGACCTTGGCCAGCGCGCCCTTGACGTCCTGCTCCAGGGTGACCGGGGTGAGCTGGACACCGGCCGCGTCGAGGGCCGTGGTCGCCGCCGCGCCGCACGGCACCTGCTTGGCGCAGAGCGCGACCTTCACTCCGGGCCGGGCCAGGCCGGCCAGGCCGGTGACCCGGTGCGGGTTGCCCTTGGCCACGGCGATGACGAGCTGGTTGCGGACCAGGGTGACCGGGGTGTCCGCCGCGTCACCCGCGTCGGTGACGGTCTTCATGGTGGCCGGCGACGCGGCGGCGAAGACGTCGGCCGGGGCGCCCTGGGTGATCTGGGTGGCGAGCGCGGAGCTGCCGGCGAAGTTGAAGGTGACGGTGGTCCCGGGATGGGCGTCCTCGAAGTCCTGGCCGAGCTTCGTGAAGGACTCGGTGAGCGAGGCGGCGGCGAAGACGGTCACCTGGCCGCCGCCGTTCGAGGCGGCCGGCTTGTCGTCGCCGCCGCAGCCGGTCAGGGCGAGGGCCGACGCGGCCACCCCGGCGAGGGCGGCGCGGATCCACCGTACGGTCACGGGCTGGTCCTTCCCTTTGACGCGGATGCGCGTTCCACCACGACGGTGGTCGACTTGATCACGGCGACGGCCACCGATCCGACCTGGAGGTCGAGGTCGTCGACGGCCTCGCGGCTCATCAGCGACACGATCCGGAACGGCCCGGCCTGGATGTCGACCTGGGCCATCACGGTGTCCTTGACGACGGCGGTGACGATGCCGCGCAGCCGGTTGCGGGCGGACGACAGCTCCGGGTGACCCGGAGCGCGGACGAACGCGGCCAGATCGACCCCGTCGACCACCCGGTGGCCCTGCTCGTCGCGGGTCGCCGGCAGCCGGCCCGCGTCGATCCAGCGACGGACCGTGTCCGCGCTGACCCCGAGCAGTTCGGCGGCCTCGCCGATCCGGAACATCGTCACCGGGCCACCCTAGCGACCCGCAGATGCGAATGGAAATCCTACTTTGGCCTCGTATCGGCGGCGGTTGGCGGTAAAAGCTGCCGCATCTGCGAGCCGACCAGGGCCTGACGCACGGTCAGCCCTGGCCCGGGGTGAGGCGTACCCGGCGGAGCAGTTGCGCGTTGAGCGCCACCACGATGGTGGAGGCGGACATCAGCACCGCGCCGAGCGCCGGGCTGAGCGCGATGCCCGCCCAGGCCAGCACCCCCGCGGCGAGCGGGATCGCCACCACGTTGTAGCCGGCCGCCCAGGCCAGGTTCTGCCGCATCTTCCGGTACGACGCCCGGGACAGCCGCAGGACTGCGGCCACGCCGCGCGGGTCGGAGCTGGCCAGCACCACCCCGGCGGACTCGATCGCCACGTCGGTGCCGGCGCCGATGGCCACCCCGACGTCGGCCCGCGCGAGGGCCGGGGCGTCGTTGACCCCGTCGCCGACCATCGCGACGGTCAGCCCCCGGGCCTGGAGTTCGGTCACCGCCTTGTCCTTGTCGGCGGGGAGCACCTCGGCGAAGACCTCGTCCACCCCGGCACGGAAGCCCAGATCGGCGGCGACCGCCTCGGCGACCGTCCGGGCGTCGCCGGTGATCATGACAATCTTCCGCACCCCCTGCTCGCGCAGCTCCTCGATCGCCTGGCGGGCCTCCGGCCGCACCTCGTCCTCCAAGGCGAACGCGCCGACCACCGCCGGCCGACCCGACTCGGGCAGCCGGACCAGGTGCAGCACGGCGGCACCTCGCCTGGACCAGCCCTCCGCCGCCCGGGTCAGCTCGTCGGGGACCTCCACGTCGACTTCCCGCAGCAGGGCCGGGCCGCCGACCGCCCAGGCCGTGCCGTCGACGACCGCACGTACGCCGCGCCCGGTCAGGGACCGGAAGTCCCGCGCCTGAACCCGCAGGCCCCGGTCCTGTGCGGCCGTCACCAGGGCCCGGGCGAGCGGGTGCTCGCTGTCCGCCTCGACCGCGCCGGCGACCCGCAGCGCACCGTCCTCGTCCAGGTCACCGGCCGCCGCCACGCCGGTCAGGGTGTGGCTGCCCCGGGTCAGGGTGCCGGTCTTGTCGAAGAGGACGGTGTCGACCGTCCGCATCCGCTCCAGGGCGAGCCGGTCCTTCACCAGGATGCCGGAGCGGGCCGACAGCGCCGTGGAGAGCGCGACCACCAGCGGGATGGCCAGCCCGAGGGCGTGCGGGCAGGCGATCACCAGGACCGTCACGGTACGGACCACTGCCTGGTCGGCGTTGCCGAGGACGATCCAGGTGGCGAAGGTGGCCAGCCCGGCACCGGACGCGACGTAGAAGAGCAGGGCGGCGAACCGGTCGGCGAGCGCCTGGGCGCGCCCGCCGGAGGCCTGGGCCTGGGCGACGAGGCGGCCGATGCCGGCGAGGGCGGTGTCCTCGCCGACGGCCTCGACCCGTACCCGGAGGGCGGAGTCGGTGGCCACGGTGCCGGCGACCACCCGGTCCCCGACGGCGCGCGGCACCGGACGGGACTCCCCCGTGATCATCGACTCGTCGAGTTCGGCGGCCCCGTCCACGATCCGGCCGTCGGCGGGGACCCGGCCACCGGAGCGGACCAGCACCAGGTCGCCGACGCGCAGGCCGGCCACCGGCACCCGCTGCACGCCGCCGGAGTCGTCGAGGCGTTCGGCGTCGTCGGGCAGCAGGGCGGCGAGGGCGGTGAGCGCGCCCTGGGCCTGCCCGACCGCCTTCATCTCCTGCCAGTGGCCGAGCAGCATGATGGTCACCAGCGCCGCCAGTTCCCACCAGAAGTCCAGGTCGAACAGCCGGAGGCTGGTCGCCACCGAGGCGACGTACGCGACGGTGATCGCCGTCGAGATCAGCAGCATCATGCCCGGCGCCCGGTCCCGGACCTCGCGGACACCGCCGACGAGGAACGGCCAACCGCCGTAGAAGAAGACGACCGAACCGAGCACCGGACCGACCCACTCGACGCCGGGGAAGTCGAGCGAG
Source organism: Micromonospora sp. SL4-19 (assembly GCF_047921475.1). NCBI lineage: Bacteria > Bacillati > Actinomycetota > Actinomycetes > Micromonosporales > Micromonosporaceae > Micromonospora > Micromonospora sp. SL4-19. Next base: position 225,363 of record NZ_JBLROB010000003.1, on the reverse strand, counting down.
TAACCGAACCACTTCATCACCATGTGGCTGGTGGCAACGATCGGCAGGGTCAGCGCCAGGCTGAGCCAGAACTTGCGGCGGAACTGCTCCGGGTCGTGCCCGGCGTGCTTGTCGTGCCCGCCGTGGCCGGCGTGCGACCCCTGGTGTCCGTGTTCCATCGAACTCCACCTCCGCCGCCACCATATACCCCTCAGGGGTATACGCCAAAGATCGGTGCCCCCGGCTCGTGACGGGGTCGTCGGTCCCTGCTCCGAGGTCATCCTCGCGGCTGCGACGGGCCCGAACCGGGGCATCACCGGGGTCCGGCACCGTCGCCCGGACAGGGGAACGTCTCCTGGGTTAGCCTCGGGACAGGGCCGGCCCCGGGAGCGACATGAGCGAGCAGACGACGGACACCGTGATGCCGGCGGCGTTCATCGGGCACGGCAACCCGATGAACGCGCTGGAGGTCAACCGCTACACGGCCGCCTGGCGGGAGTTCGGCCGGGCGGTGCCCCGGCCGCGGGCGATCCTGGTGGTCTCCGCGCACTGGTACATCGGCGCCACCGCCGTCACCGCCATGCCCCGGCCGCCGACCATTCACGACTTCTACGGCTTTCCGCAACAGCTGTTCGACGTGCGCTACCCCGCGCCCGGGCTGCCCGAGCTGGCCGACGAGATCAGCGACGTGGTGCACCCCACCTGGGTCGGCGCCGACGTGGACTCGTGGGGCATCGACCACGGCACCTGGTCGGTGCTGACCCACGCCTTCCCCGAGGCGGACATCCCCGTGGTCCAACTCAGCATCAACGCGTTCAAGCCGCTGGACTACCACCTCGACCTCGGCGCCCGACTCGCGCCGCTACGCGAACGCGGCGTCCTGGTGGTGGCCAGCGGCAACGTGGTGCACAACCTGAGCGGGGTGGACCCTCGCCTCACCGACGAGGGCTTCGACTGGGCGCAGCGCTTCGACGACGCGGCCCGGGAGATGATGCGGGACACCCCGACCGAGGCGGCCCGACTCGACGGGCACCGCGACTACCAGCTGGCCGTACCGACCCCGGACCATTTCATCCCGCTGCTCTACCTGGCCGGGCTGGCCGGCTCCGCCGGGACCCGCCCCGAGGTGCTGGTCGACGGGTACGCGTACGGGTCGCTGTCGATGACCGCGTACACCCTCGGGCTCACCTGTGGACGGGAGGAGCCGGCGCCCGGCGCGCCCGCGCTGCCGAGCGAGGTGCCGGCCGACTCGGCCAACATCTGACGGCACCACGGCACCACGGCACGACCACGACCCGCGGTCGGTCGTGGTCGTAGACCACCGTCACCGGCCGGGTGCTCCTCCGCCGCTCATCGGCCCCATCCCCTGCCACGGCCAGCGGCCGTCGAGCTCCACCTGCAGCGAGAAGCTCAGGAAGGTCCGGATCAGCACGATCAGCGCCAGCACACCGACGCTCGCGAACGTCGGCGAGACGGCCACCGAGCGGATGATGTCGCCGCCGACCAGGAACTCCAGCCCCAGCAGGATGGCCCGACCGACACCCTGCCGGTACGGCCGGTAGGCGTCGAGGAACTGGCGGGTGCGCCACCAACGGTGCAGGAACACGACCGTGGCGAAGGCGACGCCGACGGCGATGACGACCCCGCCGGCGAGATCCAGGAACTCCCCGACCCACTGGATGATCTCCTTGGTCGGCACCCGACACCCTCCACAAACCGGCTCCGCTCCCGTGCCCGGCCGGCTCCCCGAGGCCCGGGCCGCGCCCCGGCCGGCTCCGCTGAACCGGCCGCCGCCGGGTGGGGCCGACGGAACCCACCATCGCGCATGCCCCGCGGTAGAGGGGTCCGTTCCGGCAGTTTGGGGTGGGGACGACGGGCGGTGAACGCCTGCGGCGGCACCGGGCGTCGGCCTAGGGTGGGGTACGACGGGCCGCCCCGGCGGCGGTCATCACCGGCGACGGCGACGAGGAGCCCGACGTGACGGAGCCCGAAGAGGAGCAGGAGAAGAGCCCCAAGACCGACGACGTGCTCTTCTCCACCGACGGGGATCCCCATCACAAGATGGCGCAGGCCCCGCAGCCCGACGAGCACCTGGCCGCCCAGTTCCAGCACGACGGCGAGACGGAGACCGTCGGCGACGAGTGACGCCGGATACGGCGGACGGTGCGAGCCGGCCGGCTCGCACCGTCGATGCTCGTTACGGGGTAGCGGTCGGCGAGAGGGCGCGGGTGACCACGGCGAGGTCCTCGGCGCCGAGTCCCTGCGCCACCGCCCGCTGCCATTCGGCGGCCAGGCACTCGGCCGCGGGGAAGCGGCCGGCGTCGACCTCGCGCAGCGCCAGGTCGACGTCCTTGACCGCCAGCGCCAGGGAGTACTGGGCGGCGTAGTCGTCCCGGCCGATCCGCTCCAGCTTCTCGGCCGCCCAGGGCGACACCAGCGGGCTGCCTCGCAGTGCCCCCAGCACCGCCGCGCGATCCAGCCCGACGGCGTCACCGAACGCGACCGCCGCGGCGACCCCCTCGGCCACGAAGGCGAGCAGCAGGTTGTTCACCAGCTTCAGGCGGGAGCCGGCTCCGGTCGGACCGACCCAGACCGTACGCTGACCGACCGCGTCGAAGACCGGCGCGACGCGGTCCCGGGCCTGCTCCGGCCCGGAGGCGAGAACGACGAGCCGGCCCTGCTCGGCCGGATCCCGGCTGCCGGCGACCGGCGCGTCCACCAGGAGGATCCCGGGGCGCTCCGTCGCGACCTGCCGGGCGAGGCGTTCCGTTTCGGTGACGCCGATGGTGCTCATCTGGGCCCAGATCGCACCGTCCACCATCGAGGCCAGCATTCCCTGCTCGAGGGCGATGGACCGGACCGCGTCCGCGTCGGTCACCATCGTGACCACCACGTCGGCCCCGCGCACCGCGTCGGCGGGGCTGGCGGCCACCTCCGCGCCCTGGGCGGCCAGCCGGTGGGCGGGCTCCGGGTGGCGGTTCCAGACGACCGCCGGCAGGCCGGCCCGGAGGATGTTCCGGGCCATGGGCGCGCCCATCCCGCCGAGGCCGAGCACCGCCACCCGCCGTGTCCGCGTCATCTCTCCCCCGCTTCTTCCCACCGGCAGCGTAGGTCAGCGCGGTCGGTGGTGGCCCCGAATGGCGCAGGCGGATGCCGCCGAAGCGGGCGCGCGGGCCCGGCGAGGCATGTCAGGATCACACTCGCGGGGGCGGCGTCGTGCGCCTCAGGTCGCCCTCCGCCGGCAGGTGGCCGCGTTATCCGTGCCAGCTTTCGGTGAGCCGGCTGGCTGTTGGGGGGCATCCATGAAATATCAGGAGTTCGTGACACAAGTCCGCGAACGGGGCGAGTACGACAGTGCCGCTGAGGCGCAGCAGGTGATCAGCGTGGTCGTGACCTGCCTGGCGGAACGGTTGACGTCGGACGAGGCGAGCCAGCTCGGCTCGCAGTTGCCGGCGGAGATGGGTGACTTCCTCAAGTCAGCCACCGGCGGCGGCCAACGGATCGGAGTGACGGAGTTCCTCCGGAAGGTCGGCGACGGGACCGGCGCGACCGAGCGCACCGCGGAATGGGATGCGAGTGCTGTCCTGTCGACCATCGCCGACGCGGTTTCCGGCGGAGAGCTCAACGACGTGGTGACCCAGCTGCCGTCCGGTTACGCGACCCTGTTCGGGCGCCCTGGCGTGTCGGGTTGAGGCGCCCGCCTCCGGTCGGGCTTCCGCGTGGTCACGGGCGGGTCGTTCCCGTCAGCAGGGCCATCCCGGTCTCCCGGTCGATCCGCTTGGCGAGGCTCGCCCCGACCTCGGAGATGATGACCTCCAGGGTCGGCCACACCTCGCCACGGAGCAGGTGACCGCCGACCGTCGTGCCGTCCGAGCGGCCGAGCACCGCGTGCACGTGCAGCGCCGCCTTCCCCTCGTCGTCGGCGATGTCACCCAGCAGCGACAGGACCTCGACCTGCTCGCGGACCGGGATGCGCAGGTACTCACGCCGCTCGCGGTCGTAGTAGCCCAGGTCAGCTGTCGTGAACGCGCCGACGGCGGTGACCTGGGCGCCGCGGATGCCGTGCCGCTGCGCCACGTCGTTGATGGCGGCCACCGCCTCCGCCCCCTTGTCGACCGCGACCACGATCACGCGCCGGCCACTGTCGCTCAGTTCGGCTTCCCTCATGATCTCCCTCTCCACGCCCCGGTCGGCCCTGCCCGCCGCGGGTGTCCGTTCACCCGCCACGCTATCGGCGCAATAGGAGCGTTGTGCCCGGATCGATCGACCCCGGATCATTCCGGGTGCGGGAGCACCAAACGCCCACGGACGGGCGCGGCGCCGCGGCAGTTTGCCGCCCGGGTGCCCGGGAAGCCATGAGGTTCCGACGGCGCGAGTCCGGTAGCCGCGCCGAAGCCGAGCCGGGAGGTTGACATGGCTGACCGCGAACGACTCCACGACCTGCGCCAGCAGGCCCACAACGCGGGCATCGAGGGCAACTCCAAGATGACCGAGGGCCAGTTGCAGGAGGCGCTCAAGAGGGTCAGCAAGGGCGAGCAGCCGCAGATGGCCAAGCGAGCGGCCAAGGGCTGACCGCACGCTACGCCGCCGGCACTCGCGTCGCGGGTGCCGGCGTCAGCGCCGCACGATCAGCGGCGCGTAGTCCGCCGCGGTCAGCGGTGCCCGGGACAGCGATCCGTCGGCCCGCGGCACGTCCACCGGCTGACCGTCCCGTCGGAAGGAGACACCGTGCACGTCGGCGCGGTTGGTCAGCGTGCAGACGATCTGGCCGAACGCGAGGATTTCGTCGCTGCGTCGCGTCTCGTAGCCGGCTCCGCCGACCTCTACCTCGGCGACGCCGCCGCTGAGCCGGGCACCGGCCACCGCGGCGGTGCCGGTCAGGGCACTGGTGAATCCGGCGTCCCGTTCCGCGCTCCCGGGTCCGGCCAGCAGGTGCTGCAGGTGCGTCTCGACGTCGGGCAGGTAGTCCACGCGGCGCATGACGGTGCGTAGCCGGTCATCCCGAACGAAACAGAACGGCTCGTCCGCCCGTCCTTCGGTCGGCACGGCACCGCTGCCGACCGGACTGGTGAAGGGACGAGGTGGGGCGTGCAGGGGGCGGGGAGCCTCGTCCACGGGAACGCCACATCCACCGACCAGCAGCGCGGCGAGAGTCAGGATCGACACCCGTCGGTTCACGGCACGCACCCCGGCAGTTCCACCCGGAACCGGGCTCCGCCTTCGGGGCGCTCCGTCACCATGGCCCGGCCGCCGTGCACGGCCGCGTGTTCGGCGACGAGCGCGAGACCGAGACCGGTCCCGTCGGTGCCGGCGCGGGCGTGGGCGGCCCGACCCCGAACGAAGCGGGCGAATATCACCTCGCGGTCCTGCACCGGCACACCCGGTCCGTCGTCGTCCACCTCGATGATGCCGGTGCCGTCGTGGTCGCAGGTCAACCGCACCGCCACCGGCCCCCCGGCGTAACGGACGGCGTTCTCCACCAGATTGAGCAGGATCTGCGCAACGCGGCGCCGGTCGACCAGCCACTCGCCGCCGGCCGGTGCGGACCACACCATCCGGTCCGACAACCCGTGCGTCCGGCAGGCGTCCCGGGCCAGCGCCTCGACGTCGACGCGCTCGCGGAACGCGGGATGTTCGGTGCGGGCCAGTTCGATCAGGTCGTCGACCAGCCGCTGGAAGCGGGCGATCTCGTCGGCGACGAGGCCGGCGGCCGTCGCCGTTCGTTCGTCGTGGTGTTCGCGGCGGCGGTCCAGCACGCTCGCCGCAGCGGCCAGTGTCTGCAGCGGGGAACGCAGTTCATGGCTGACGTCGGCGGCGAAGCGCCGGTCCCGCTCGATGTGCCGGACCAGCTGCTCCACCATCCGGTTGAACGAGGTGGAAAGGCGGGTCAGGTCAGGATCGGTGGCGGGGTCGAGGCGGGTGCTGAGGTCGCCGGCAGCGATCCGCTCGGCGGCGTCGGCGACCGCGGTCAACGGGCGGAGGCTGTGCCGGGTGGCGTACCAGCCGAGGGCGGCTCCGGAGCCGGCGACCATGATGGCGACCGCGGTCAGCGTCAGCCCCACCAACTGGAAGGTCTGCTCGACCTCGCGCAGGGAGGTGAGCTCGTAGTAGCTGGTGTTCGGCGAGAGCGGGATGCCGACCAACAGGGCCGGCTGCCCGTCCGTCCGGATCCGCTGCACGGCCGGCTCACCCGATCGGACCATTCGCTGCAGCTCGGGCGGGACCGAACTCGCGCCGATCTCCGCGGTACGGGCGAACCACCGGCCGTCGCGCTGCACCAGCGGGCGCCGGGCACTGCCGGTGTCCAGTGACCCGAGCACCTCCGCGACGTCGGGCGCGTCCGTGTCCAGGCCCGCGCGGACGACCGCGGCGTCGAAGTAGGCCGCGCGCACCGCGGTGCGTTCCCGCTCGTCGAGCAGTGAGCGGCGGGTCAGGTCGTACGAGAAGAGGGCCATCGCCACCGCGAGCAGCAGCGCGCCGATGGCGAACGCGGCGGTGACCCGGGCGCGGAGTCCGAGACGGTTCATCGCTGCAGCTTGTAGCCGAGGCCACGGAGGGTGACCAGGTGTCGGGGGTTGCCCGGATCCTGCTCGATCTTCTGGCGCAGCCGGCCCACGTGCACGTCGACCAGGCGCTCGTCGCCGGTGTCGTATCCCCACACCCGCTGGAGCAGTTGCTGGCGGGACAGGACCTTGCCGGCGTGCTGGGCCAGCTCGCAGAGCAGGCGGAACTCCGTCCTGGTCACCGCGACCGTTCGGCCGGAGCGGCGGACCTCCCCGGCGTCCGCGCTGATCTCCAGATCGCCGAAGACCTGCATCGCGGTGGGCGTGACGGTGGCCCGTCCCCGGCGGCGCAACGCCCGCAGCCGGGCGGACAGCTCCTTTATCGCCACCGGCTTGACCACGTAGTCGTCGGCGCCGGCCTCCAACGCGGCCACGATGTCGTGCGTGTCGTCCCGGGCACTGACCACCACGATGGGGACGTCGTCGTCGCGGCGGAGCTGCCGGATGCACTCGAACCCGTCCATCCCGGGCAGCATGAGGTCGACGAGCACGTTGTCCGCCGGGTCCTTACGTTGCCGGCGCAGCCCCTCCTCGGCGCTCGCCGCCCCGTACGCGGTGTAACCCTCCTCCTCCAGGGCGAGCAACAGCGCGAGCCGGATCCGGTCGTCGTCCTCGATCACCAGTACGGCCGTCATACCCGGCATCATTCCTGGCCGAGGTCGGGATCCCCAACCCCCTGATCCCCGCTGCGGTTTTGTCACACAACTGTCATGCGGCTGCGGGACGACCTCCAAGATCGGCACGCAGAGTGTGAAGCAACCGGACGCGACGGACCGAGAACCCACAGGAGCCGTGAGTGACTGCGCACCAACCACTCCCACCGGAGTGCCGGGTGCCCCGGGTCGAGCTGGACATCGTCGACGAACTCGACCTGCCCCGACTACCCGAGATCGGCGCGGTCCTGGACCGGGTCCTGTCCCTGCATCCCGCGGAGGTGGTGATCGACCTGTCCGGATGCCGGCACCTCGACGCGGCAGCCATCGGGTTGCTGCTCGACGTCCAGCGACGGATGGCTCGACGAGGCGGCCTGCTCACGCTCCGCGATCCGCACCCGCGAATCCGCCGCATCCTCGACACCGCCCGTGACAAGGAACCTCTCCCGGTCGTCGGCGCACCCGCGCGCCCGCAACCCGCCAGAAGCAGTGCGGCCGGTGCCGAGCCGACGAAACCAGCGCTCGGACGGGCGCAGGTCGTCGCGCGGTGCTGAGCCCACCGAAGCGAAAGGAGGAATCAGTGACCGGCAGCGCGCTGCTCAGCGCCCTCGCCATCGGTCTCGGTGTCGGCATCGTTGGCCGGCTCGTCCTGCCCGGCCCGAAGGCCGCCCCCGTGTGGCTGACCCTCGCTCTCGGGGTGGCTGCCGCGCTGCTGGGCTCGATGACCATCCGCCTGTTCGGCGTTGACGTGGACCACACGTTCCCCCGGCTGCTCGCGCAGGTCGGCTTCGCGGTTCCCGCAGTGATCCTCGGGGTCGTGACCGCCGGACGCCGGGGCACGGGAGACGCCACCAAGCCCTGAACCGCCGCACCATCCGGCAACCGCCGAGCCCGCACATCGTTACGGGCGGGCAGCGAGAGGAGAGGCATGACGGTCGTACCGGCGGACCACCTGATGAGCCTGATCTGCGACGGCTGCGGCGAGACGATCACCGGAGCCGCCTGCGTCCTGCCCGACGCCGAGGTCGTGTGGACGCTGGTGTTCGAGCACGGCTGGACAGGCTCACCCTTCGCCTCCGGTCCGCACCACTGCCCCCGCTGCGGGCTCAGGCTCGCCGCCGGCGCCAACGGCGCGGGCCGGGCCCGGGACGACGACCTCGACAACACGCTCGGCATCGACGACCTCGACGGAATTGACGACGAGCGGGCGCCCGGGAACGGGGACCCGACCGAGGCGGTGCGACGGGCCCTGGCGGAGTCCCTCACCACGGACGATCAGGTGCTCGTCGACCTCGGTGAGGTGAGCACCATCGACTCGACGGGCCTCGGCCTGCTGGTGCGCGCGCATCAAGAGGCACGGCAGGACGGCAAGGTGCTCTGCCTGGTGGCGCCGTCCCGCTTCGTCCGGACGGTGCTGCACACCATGCGGCTGGACACCGTCTTCCCGGTCATCCCCACCCGTACGGTCGCCTTTCGTCGATCCGCCGGGACCGCTCGCGCGGTGCCCGCGACGGACGCGACCCGCCGCCGTCGCGCGCCAGCGCGCTATCTGCCCGTCCAGCCGAGTCCGACGACGCCCGTTCAGCCGACATCGACCAAGGAGGTCGCCAGGTGATGCCTTGGCCATTCCCCGAGAACAATCCCTTTGTCGGCGGAGACGGGGCTCACGACGACGATCACGACCTGCGACTCGCCGCGCTGGTCGCCCAACGGCTGAGCGCCGACTGGGCCACTCGTCGTCAGCAGATCTCGGTGTCCGTCCAGAACCGGGTGGTCATCCTGACCGGGATGGTCGGCGACCCGAACACCCGGCAGGCGGCCGGCGAGCTGGCCTGGGACGTGCCCGGCGTCTTCGACGTCTGCAACGCGCTGACCCTGTACGGTCGGCGACGCGGCCGACGCTGAGCCACCGAGACCGTGCCGCCGTTCCTCGTCGCCGAGGCAATGGCGCCCCCTAACGGCCGGCGCTCGGGCGCGGGATGGCCGGCCGAGCGCGGACGGTCAGTCCGGGACGGACTCCGGTGGCGGGGCGCCCGGTCGGCTTCCCATCACCGCCCCCAGTTCGGCCCGGCTGGAGATGCCGAGCTTGCGGTAGGCCCGGGCGAGGTTGGCCTCGACGGTCTTCGGACTGATGAACAGCGTGTCGGCGATGACCCGGTTGGTGCTCCCCTGCGCGGCCAGCCGCGCCACCCGTTCCTCGGTGGCGGTGAGGACGATCGATGACGCCGCCCGCCGGCCGATCCGGGTCAGCTCCGCCCGCGTCTGGGCGGCGAACGCGGCGGCCCCGAGCGTGGTGAACTCGGCGTCGGCCACGTCCAGCGCCTCGCGGGCCTCGCGTCGGCGGCGGGCGCGGCGCAGTGCCCGACCGGCGACCAGGAGGCAGCGGGCGCGGTCCAGCGGCAGCACGTCCGCCGGCACGGCCGCCCGGGCGGCGGACAACGCGGCGAGCGCCGGCGTCGGGTCGGCCCCGGTGGCGCTGACCAGCAGCACCCGGCTGCGGGCGAGGCCGAGGGAGGTCCACGGTCGGGCCAGCCGGGTGTGTCGCTCGGCGAGCCGGGCGAGGGCCTTCTCGGCGGTGGCGAGGTCGCCGGCTCCGACGCACGCCTCGATCCAGTCCGGTTCGAAGCGCAGCGCGATCGGTTCGGCGATCCCGGAGCCGTCCAGCGCCTGTACCAGCTCGCCGTATGCGGCCGCGGCCTCGCCCATCCGACCGGCGGACAACGCGACGAACCCGGCGAGCTGCAGATGGATCCGCCGGCACCAGGCGTCGTCGAGGTCGCGGGCACGGCGCAGGCCGGCCTCGACGACCAGGGTGGCCTCGGCGAGCCGCCCCCGGTACGCGTCCAGCGTCGCGGCCAACCAGGTCTCACCGACCAGGCCGCTGCCGATCTGCTCGCCCAGTTCCCGGGCCGCGGCGATGTGCGCACCGGCGGCGGCGAACCGGCCGGCGAGCAACTCCGTCTCGCCGAGATGGGTGAGCAGTTCGTGCTGCCACGGCTCGTCGCCACGCGCCACCGCGCGGCCGAGCATGTCCTGCAGCCGGGCTCGCGCCCGGTCGTGGGCATCGGTCGCCTTCCACCAGATCGCCGGGATCGAGCCGGCCAGCCACGACGGCTCGCCGGCCTCGAGCGCCAGGGCCCGATCGAGCAGCTTCGTGCGGGCCGGCAGCCCGGCGCGTACCTCGTGGAAGAACAGGAGCAGCAGCGAGGCGGTCACCAGGGACCGGTCGTCCTCGCGGTCGGGAAGCAGCGCGATGGCGGCCTCGGCGTGCCGCCGGGCGGCTTCCGGCGCGTCCTCGAACAGGGTCAGGTGCGCGTGGATCCGCCCCGCCAGGGGGGTGCCGGCGGGTGCCGCGGCCAGCGCCTGCTCACCCGCGGACACCGCGGCGGTGAGATCGTCGGCGCACCACGCGACCATCGCGCGCAGCAGCAGTGCCTCCGCGCGGGCCTCGCCGGTCAGCTGCCCGGCCGCCGCGTCCGCCGCCGCACCGGCTGCCGCGTAGTCGCCGCTGTCGATCCGGCACCGCAGCGCGGTCAGGCGGCGCCGGTCCCGGCTGTCGGCGTCCACGGATGGCGTGAGTTCGGCGGCTCGTTCGTACAGCTCGGCGGCGACCGCGGGGGCACCGCGGGCCCGCTGGCGTTCGGCCGCCTCGGCGAGCACGGCGGCGACCGCGGTGTCCGGCGTCGTGGTGCACGAGGCGAGCTGCCGCGCACGTTCGTCCGGATCGGACACCGCGTCGGCCAGCGTGCGGTGCAGCCGGCGCCGGACACCCGGCGGGATGCCACCGCGTACGGCGGCGGCGTACCGGGGGTGGGTGAAGGTGACCCGGCTCGGCGTGACGGTCAGCAGGCCGGCCTCCTCCCCCGCGTCGAACGCATCCGCCGGCACGCCGGCCGCTTCCAGATCGCGGAGGGTGGGCACGGTCAGCAGGGCGGCCAGCCGCACCGCGTCCCGGCTGTGGGCGGGCAGCGCCCGCAGCGCGTCGGCGAGCAGTTGCCGCATCGACGACGGCACCGGCAGGTCCTCGCCGGGCCACGGCGGGCGGGGCAATCGCAGCACCGCCCGGGCCATCTCGATGGCCAGCAGCGGGTTGCCGCCGGCGTCCCGGGCGATGCGGGCGAGCAGCGGGCGGCTGAGCGTGCCGCCCAGCCGGGCCCGGACGATGTGGTGCAGGGCCCCGGCGCCCAGTGGGGCCAGGCCGATGCGGGTCATCGACGGGACATCCGACCGGTCGTCGTCGAGGCCCAGCGGCGCGGCCGGGGGTTCCGTACCGTCCGTGCGCCGGGTGACCAGGACCGGGGGTCGGGGGGCGAGTCGCCGCAGCGCGAACCGCAGCGCCCGCTCGCTCGGCGGATCGAGCCACGGGGCGTCGTCAACGGCGAGCAGCACCGGCGCGGCGTCGCTCATCGCGGCCTCGATCAGGGACCGGGTCGCCGCGCCGACGGCGCGCTCGTCGATCACCTCGTCACGATGGGCGGAGAGCAGCACCACCTCGGCCGCGACGCGTTGCGGGGGCGGCAGGGCCGGCACCCGGGCGGCCAGCGGCCGGAGCAGGTCGGCGAGCGCGGCGAACGGCAACGCCGCCTCGGTCTCGGTCGGAGCGCAGGTCAGGGGCAGCCAACCGGCCCGTTCGACCCCGGCCACCAGGGCCCGCCAGAGGGCGGTCTTCCCGATCCCGCTCGGGCCTTCCATGAGCACCGGCGCTCCCGCGTCGAGTGCCCGCCGCGCCCGGCCGGCGACCGCGTCCCGGCCGACCAGGGAGACATCCATGGCGGGATGATGGCACGCTCACGCCAGCGGCTGGCGCACCCGGGGGTACGGCGACTCACCGTGGCGGGCGCCCGCAGACGGCGACGTCCGGAATGACCTCCTCGTTGCGATACACGTCGGCGCTCCAGCGAGGTCCGCTTTCCGGCGGGATCGGTTTGATCGCGGGTGCCGTGCTCGGTTTCAACAGACTGAGGAACTTGTTGATCACCGCCACGACCGGTTCCAGGATGCGGTAGCCGACGCCGAAGACGGCCCGCACCCCGATCGCCACGCCCCGGCACTGGGCGTAGGCGGCGCCGAGGGCCGAGCCGAGGGTCGAGCCGTACGAGGTCGTCAGTTCGAAGTAGATCCCGGCTTTGAACAGGAAGGCGCTGATCCCGACGGTGAAGCGGACGCCGTGCCGGATGACCAGGCCCATGACACCGACGGGCACCCCGGTGAGGGAGTTGAGCAAACTCGTCCTGCGCTGGAAGTTCTTCGCTATCCGTGGCCCGAAGGTGCCGTTGGCGTATCCGAAGCCGAGCGAACCGGCGAGGGAGAACTCGCCCGCCCCCTTGACGGTGCCCAGCTTCGCGCCGAACGCGGTGGCGACCTCGAGCGTCTGGCTGATCGTGAACGAGAGCGGTATCCCGATCAGCTGGCCGATGGGAAACGAGAGGTCCGCCGCGATCGGGAACGACTTCTTGTGGTTCTTGCCGTCCTTGATGCCGCCCTCGAACTCGACCTTGATCCCGAAGCCGCCGCCGATCTCCAACTCGGCCCGGGTCAGCGTGCCGGCGCCGATGGCGAGGTGGAAGGTGGCGTTGGGCCGTTTGAAGGTGAGCGTCACGGTCCCGACGAGCCGGACGCCCCCGTCGTCGTAGGTGAAGTGCGCGCCGACGCCGTCGGTGCAGCAGGTGGAGAAGACCTGGTACCCGTGGGACCTGGTGCTGACCGTGCCGCCGCGCTGGGGCGCCGGCTGCACGGGCTGGTCGGCCGACGCTCGGGCCGGCAGCCGCCCCACCGGCCGGCTGCGGCCGTAGGTGCTCGGCGGCGGGGGCGAGTCCTGGGCCCACCCCGGGTCGCCCGCCGGATAGATGACCGGGTCGTCGAGGGTGATCCCCTGCTTCTCGAACGTGCCGTCACGGATCACCTCGGTGATGTCCACCGGTCCGATCGTCACGAGCAGGTCGTCGCCGTCCGCCGCGATGTCCAGCACCCGGCCCACGCCGCGCCCGGTGACGAACATGACCTTGCCGGGGGCGAGGTCACCGGCGTTCCGGGCGTGCCTGTCGAGGCGCCAGGTCAGACCGTCGGCGGTGACCGACCGGACGGACCGGCCGCCCCCGCCGACGATCACCACGTCGGGCTGGAGAGTGACCCCGGGACCGGGGACCGGAGCCGCCCCGTAGGCAAGGTCCGCGTCGCTGAGCGTGGCGTCCGCGGAGCGGGCCGCCGGGCGGAAGCTGTCGCACCCGGTCAGCATCAGCAGGGCCACGACGGCGACGGCGATCAGCGCTCGGCCTCCGTGCGCTCGCATCCGCGGCTCACATCCGGGTGCCGACGGTACGGGCGAGCGCTTCCAGCCCCTGGCGGTTCTCCTCGGGGTCGTTGAGCCGGACCAGTCGTACCGCCACCCACACCCCGGCCTTGTTGATGAAGAACCCCTCCAGGGTGGCGTAGGCCTCGTCGCCGACGCCGGACAGTGGTCGCACCTCGTGCCCGAGCTCACGCTCGATGTCGAGGTACTTCTTCGCGCCGTCACCGACGTAGACCTCGACCTGCGCGGTGGGTCCGGTGACCGGCGCGGTGTAGGTGCAGGTGTCCCGGACCGCCTGCGCGTCGTCCAGTCCGGTACCGGCCAGCTTCTCGGCGTCGGGCTTGAGCACCAGGGAGCAGGCGTCGGGCAGGGCCGCCGGCCCGGCCGGGCCGGACTCCTCGGTCGTCGGCTCCGCCGACGCCGCCGCCGCGGCCGGCCGGCCGTCCCCGGCGGGCTTGTCGTCGGAGCTGCCGCACCCGACCGGTACGGCCAGCACGACGACGGCCAGCCCGAGCACTGTGAGGTGGTTCTTCCGCATCTCGGACTCCCGTCAGGCCAGGATCGCGTCGAGCAGGGCACGCAGCTTCCGCTCGTACGTCCCGGTGTCGACGCTGAAGCTGCTCATCGTCACGGTGTAGCTGCCCTTGGGGCTCACGACCACGGCTTCGCCCTCGATGTCCTTGGCGGCCACATACGCCCGGTCACCCTGGTCGAGGTCGACGACCCGGTCGAAGCGCTGCCCGGCCTGGTCGTGCTGGTAGTCGTAGGTCATCGCGCCGGCGGTCTGGGACGCCATCGTGATGGTGAGGCTGGCCACGCCCTTACCGTCGCCGAACAGGCAGTTGCCCTCGTCCTTCATGGGCTGCCCGAGCAGATCGGACACCTGCGCCGCGGTGAACGGGCACGCCGGTACGGAGTCGTTGCCGAGGCCCGCGGCACCCGCGTCGGAGCCCGCGTCCGCTCCGATGTCGCCGCCGGCCGGGTCGGTCGACCTGTCGCAGGCAGCGGACGCGAGCAGGGTGAGCATCAGCAGGAGCGTCAAACCCCGCAGCCCGGATCCTCGAGAGGGCCCCGGGCGGGGCAGGCGGTGGGGACGGTCCGGGGCGAACAGAGCACGGGCCATGCGCCTGACGGTAGGGCGTCACGCGCGTCCGGTAATCGGGTGTTTCCCTATGGCACGACGCGATCTCTGCTCGTCGAGATTCAGCGTCCGACGCGCCGCTCCGGCCCGGCCAGCTGCCCGCCGTCGCGTGGGGCAGCCACCCGGCGGGAGCGCAGCAGGTGGATGCCGACCGGGAGCACGGAGAGCACCACGATGCCGATTAGGATGAACTCGATGTTGGACTTGACGAAGCCGATCTGGCCGAGGAAATAGCCGAGGACGGTGACGCCGGCGCCCCACAGGACTCCACCGAGAACGTTGAAGGCCAGGAACGTGCGGTAGTGCATCCGGGAGACGCCGGCGATGATCGGGGTGAAGGTCCGGACGATGGGTACGAAGCGGGCCAGCACGATCGATCGGGCGCCGTAACGGGCGAAGAAGGCGTTGGCCCGCTCCACGTTCTCCTGCTTGAACAGGCGGGAGTCGGGTCGGCGGAACAGACTCGGGCCGACCCGCTTGCCGAACAGGTAGCCCACCTGGTCGCCGGCGATGGCGGCAACGGCCACCAGGAGGCAGAGCAGCCAGAGCGGCTGGTGCAGGTAGCGGCCGTCGGCGACGAGCAGCCCCGCGGTGAACAGGAGCGAGTCCCCTGGCAGGAAGAAGCCGATCAGCAGTCCGGACTCCGCGAAGACGACGGCCAGGATGCCGATCAACCCGAACGTGGAGATCAGCCACTCCGGATCGAGGAAGCTGGGACCCGCGGCGAGGAGTGCCTGGGGCGTTGACACGAGGGGGACCTCCACGGAAGGGGACGGGGGCGGGTTCAGTGGCCGACGGCCGCGCTCGGCCGACGGCGCCGCGCCCACCGGTCGTACGCCCGCCCCCCGGCATCGACGACGCCGACGGCGGCGGCGGCGATGAGCGCGCCGACGAGCACGTCCGCCGGATAGTGCACACCGGTCCAGATGCGGGCGAATCCGATGACGGCGGCGAGCACAGACAGCGCTACCCCCCAACGCCAGGACAGAAACGCCCCGACCGCGAAAGCCACCGCGAACGCGGCCGTGGCGTGATCGCTGGGTAGTGACGGTCCCGAGGCGTGCGGGATCAACTGGTGCACGGAGTGGGTCTGGAACGGTCGCACCTCGGTGCTGACGGCCCCGACGACCTGCCCGGTCACGAACGCCACGGCGAGCACGGCCGCGACCCGCACCACTGCGCCCCGGGTTCGCCGCAGACCGGCCAGCACGGGCACCGCCGCCCCGACGCCGAGTACGTAGATCAACCAGACCGCTGACCACTCGAAGACGTCGTCGACGGGGTCGCTCTGTCCCGCTGCGGCGTTGATGAGCTCGAACAGGTGATAGTTCATCGCGTCGTCGGCTCCCCGGGCTGACCCGGCACTCCCACACGGCCGGCTGCTACCAGCATGTCCCCCCGGAACTGAGAGGAGGCTGAAACGGCGACGGGCCGGGGCCGGTCGGTCGGGTCAGGCGTCGTCGCCGAGGGGCAGGAGGATCCGGACGGTCATGCCCGGGCCGGGCAGCACCTGCACGGTTCCGCCGTGCGCGGCGATGATCTCCCTCGTGATCGGCAGGCCCAGGCCGCTGCCACCGTCGGCGCGGGCCCGGCTGTCGTCGAGTCGGACAAACCGGCCGAAGATCCGCTCTCGCTGCTCTTCGGGGACGCCCGGCCCGTCGTCGGTGACGTCGACACAACCCCATCCGTCGTGCACGGCCACCCGCAGGACGACCCGGGAGCGCGCGTGCCGGGCGGCGTTGTCGGCCAGGTTGCGCAGGGCCCGGCCGAGGTCGTGCGCGTCGCCGCGGACCCGTACCGGGGCCAGGTGGGCGCGGACGGTCAGGTCCGGTCGACGGGTGGCGATGCGATCCCGCTCGGTGTAGGCGAGGTCGTCCAGGTCGACGTCGTCATGGCGCGGGGTGGGGCGGCGCTCGTCGATGCGGGCCAGCAGCAGGAGATCGGAGACCAGGCGGCCGAGCCGTTGCGACTCCTGGCGCAGCAGCCCGACCAGCTCGGCGTTGGCGTCGGGCAGCGGCGCGATCGCCAGCCGATCCAGGCCGGCCTGCAGGGTGGCGAGCGGGCTGCGCAGTTCGTGGCTCGCGTCGGCGACGAACCGTCGTTGGCTCGCCGCCGCCGTCTCCAGGCGGTCGAGCATGCCGTTCATCGTCTCGGCCAGCGCCGCGACCTCGTCGTGCGCGTCGGGTACCGGCACCCGGGCGTGCAGATCGCGGGCGGTGATGCCGGCGACCCGGCGGCGAATCGCCTCGACCGGGTGCAGCGACCGGCCGACGAACAGGAAGACCGCCGCGCCGACCACCAGCAGCATCGGCGGCAGCCCGGCGGCCAGGATCGCGGCCACGGCCTCCGTGCTCTCGTTGACCGGCCGCAGCGACTGCGCCACCAGCACAGTGTGGGTGCCGGCAGTGGTACCGACCCCTTCGGCGACCACCCGGTACGGGTCCTCGTCGGCGAACGGCAGCATCCGCTGCTCCCGCAGCACCTGCCCGGCCCCGGGGCGCAGGGGGGACAGCGGCGCGGCCCCGGCGAGCGCGGCCGAGGCGGCCTCGACCCGGCCGGACGGTGCGAGGACCTGCACGAGGGTCTGCTCCCGCGGGCTGGGTCTCAAGGTCTGGGCGAGCGCGTTCCGGTCGCCGGCGGCCACCGCCGAGGCCACCTCGGTGGCCCGCTGCCGTGCCGCCGCGTCCACGTTGCCGGCCAGGTCCGCGCGGGCCAGGTAGACGAATGCCGCCGCCCCGACGGCGAAGGCGAACGCCACCACCAGCGCGGCGGCCAGCGCCGACCGGAGTCGCACCCCCAGCCGCCGGCGCACCCACCGAATCAACCCCTGGTAGTGCTCGCGCGTGACCGGCATGACGGCAGCGTAGGCACCCCGATGCTGAGAGGGCTCTGAGACGACCGGCAACGGGCGGTCACCGGTCCCGCTGTCAGCCGCCGTCGGCCGCCAGCCGGTATCCCATGCCGCGCTCCGTCTGGATCGCCGCCCGGCCGAACGGCTGATCGATCTTGCGGCGCAGGTAACCGATGTACACCTCGACGATGTTGGGATCGCCATCGAAGTGGACGTCCCAGACATTCTCGATGATCTGGGTCTTGGACACCACGTCGCCGCGATGCCGCATGAGGAACTCCAGCAACGCGAATTCCCGCGCGGTCACCCGGACCGGCTGGCCGGCCCGGGTGACCAGTCGCCGCGCGGGATCCACCGTGAGGTCGCCCGCGGCCATGACCACCGGACGGGCGGGAGCGCCCCGGCGGACCAGCGCACGCAGCCGGGCCACCAGCACCACGAACGAGAACGGCTTGGTCAGATAGTCGTCGGCGCCGAGGTCGAGGGCGTCGGCCTGGTCGTACTCACCCTCCTTCGCGGTGAGCATCAGCACCGGCGTCCACACCCCCCGCGACCGCAACTGCCGGCACACCTCGTAGCCGCTGAGGCCGGGCAGCATGATGTCGAGAACGACCACGTCGTAGGGGTGCTCGCTGGCCGCCCACAGCCCGTCCGGGCCGGTGTGCTGCACGTCGACGGCGAACCCCTCGTCGGTCAGGCCGGCGCGGATCACCTCCGCAAGCGCCTTCTCGTCCTCGACCACGAGCACTCGCACCAGTTCGCCCCTCTCCCCTCGGCCGGCACCGCCCTGGGTCGACGTCGCTTCCGATCATCCGTCGGGGCGGACCCGGCGCCGCCGGCCCGGGCGGTCGCGGGTGGCCTCGTCGGTGCGGGCGTTCACCGCTGTGCCGCGGCGGCCCGCCGGTCCGGCGTGACGACCCGCACCGGGGCGTCCCGCTTCGTCACGCTCAGGTAGAGGATGAGGACCACGACGGTTGCCAGGAACGCCCCACTGGTGATCACCGTACCGAGACCGAGACCACCTTCGTCGCGGCCCTGGGAGAGATAGTCGCCCAGCGACGCGCCGAGCGGGCGGGTCAGCACGTAGGCGATCCAGAACGCCAGGATCGGGTCCAGCCACGACCGGGCGTACGCGGACGCCACCACGGCGATCAGCGCGGCGAAGATCAGCCCCGAGCGCCAGTATCCCAGGTCGAGGCCCTCCGCCAGCAGGTCGCCGGCGGCGGTGCCGAGCGCGAAGGTGAACAGGATCGCGGCCCAGTAGAAGCGCTCCCGCCGCGCGGTGACGATCGAGTGGATCGACAGCGTTCCCTCACTGCGGTACCACACGACGAAGGTGGCCCCGAGCGCCACGGCGAACACCGCGGTGCTCACCGCCAGTGGCACGCCGAGGTTGTCGGTCAGGTTGTCCGTGATCAACGTGCCGACGATGCTGATCAGCACGACCGCCAGCCAGTAGATCCCCGCCACGTACCGGTCCGCCCGGAACTGCCAGACGAGCACGGCGGCCAGCGCGACGGCCATGACCAGCGTCGTGCCGGTCAGGCCGAGGTGCAGGTTGACGTTGAGAAAGTCCGCCGCGGTCTCCCCCACCGTCGTCGACAGGACCTTGATGATCCAGAAGTAGACCGTGACTTCCGGAACCTTGTTCATCATCTGCCGCATGCGCGGATGTCCGTTTCGCGTGTTCAGCGCCATGCGCCGCAAACTGCCACCCCCGTGCTGAGAGCAGGCTGAAGCGCGACGGCCTGCCGGCCCGTTCAGTTCGTCTCGGCGTAGACGAGATCCATCGTGTCGGTGTGCCCGGACCAGCGAAGCTCGAGGTGCCAGCAGCCCGCCCGCGGCATGTCGATGATCGACGGGCCCGGGCCGCCGGTGACCGCGTGGGTCACCCGGCTGTCGGTGCCGTCCAGGGTCGCGGTGATCATCAGGTTGTCCGACGACGTCGCATCGGCCGGCGCCGGAACCGGGCGGGACACCCACAGGATCTTGTTGTTGGATCCGTCCTTCCGCTGCTGCGCCAGCGGGTGAGCGAACAGCACCGCGACGATGTCGCCCTTCGCGCCGAAGACGTGTGCGATTCGGGAATCTCCGCTGAACCCTTCGTCCGCCCAGTCGGGCAGCGCTCCCGTCTCGACCTGGGATGCGCATCCGGTGGCGGCGGGCTCCGCCGAGCTCGACACGGTGACGGCCGGCGTGACGGGCGGGCTCGTTGCCGTGCATCCCGCCATCAGGACCACCAACCCCAGCGACAACCTGCCCCGTAGACCCATCTCGCGCCCTCCTGACCGCGTCGTGCCTGCCGATGACTCGCTCGTGCAGGCATCCCCACTGTCAGGACACCGGCCGCGCCCGCCGGGATCCCTGGCTCCGTCTCCCCCGAGCTCCACGGCAGCCCACGAGCGGCGGCTGACGTACGGCATCCGGCGGCCACCTCGGGCCGATCAGGCCGTTCTGCTGCCGCCAGCGGATCTGAGACGATGAGCCATGGCCTCCAGGCGGTGGCAGGGTTGGGATCCGCTGGCGGCGGTCGCGGCCGTGATCGCCCTCATCATGATCGGTCTCTACGTCGGACTGATAGGCCAGCAGGGCGGCGAGGTGGCGGTCTGGTTCCTCGCCGGACTGGCTGCGGCAGCGCTGCTGTCGGGCTACGGGGTAGCCCGCGCGGCGCCCCGACGTGAGCTCGCGCTGGCGCTGTCGGGCCTGGTGATGGCAGTGCTGGGCCTGCTCGGCATCCTGACGATCGGCTGCCCGATCCTCATCGCGGGTGGGTTGGCCCTGGTCGCTGCCGCGCGCAGCGGACGCCCTCGCACTCACCGGTGAGTCGGCAGGAGACCTGACCACCGCTGAGGCGGGGAGCCCCTCGGTCCCGTCTGGAGTTGTGATCACGGTGGTCTCGTGTCGAGGATGAGGGGTCGGCCTGGTTGGCTGGAGCCAGGCTGTGTCTGGTTGCATCCCGTGTCGCGCTGACAGAGCACGCGGTCGGGCGTGAGGATGTGGGCATGAGTTCATCGCAGCCCGTCGTCGACCCCGGGTCCGAGCCGGACACGACCGCGGGCGGGTCGGTGAACACTGCTGGCGCGCGGTCCAGGCCCCCATCGCCGGACGCCCCCGAGTCTTCCCCGGATCACCGCTACCTGCTCGACAACGCCCGGGTGGAGGCGGGCGAGCGGTTCACCTGGCTGGCCGAGCTGTTCGACGGTGTCACGCGTGGGCACTTCGACCGGCTCGTAGTGAGGGCGGGCCGGCGCTGCTGGGAAGTTGGTGCCGGCGGCCCCAGCATTCCCGAGGCACTCGCCACGGCCGTCGGACCAACCGGTTACGTGCTGGCCACGGACATCAATCCGGCCTGGTTGGACCCGCACGGCGGGTACGAGGTGCTCCGGCACGACATCGTCGGGGACCCGCCGCCGCAGCCAGGCACGTTTGACCTGGTACACGCGCGGCTCGTGCTCGTTCACGTGCCCGACCGTGCCCGGGCGTTGGCGACGATGGTGGCGGCGCTGCGGCCCGGCGGTTGGCTGTTGGTCGAGGATGCCGACACCGAGCTGCAGCCGCTGGCCTGCCTCGATGAGGTTGGCCCGGCGCAGCGGCGCGCCAACCGGCTGCGGCGCGCCGTCCGGGAGTTGATGACCCGCCGCGGCGCCGATCTGCGCTACGGCCGTACGCTGCCGCGGGCGTTGCGTGCGGCGGGCCTGGTCGATGTCACGGCGGCCGGCTGCTTCCCGGTCGGCGGGGTAGCCTGCGACCAGCTGGAGGCCGCGACGGTGCGCATGGTCCGCGCCGAGTTGCTCGCCGCAGGGCTGGCCAACGACGTCGAGATCGACGCGCACCTGGCCGCCGTCGATGCCGGCGAACTCGACCTCACCCTCGCGCCGCTGATCTCGGCATGGGGACGCCGCCCGGGCTAAGCAGTCTGCCTGAAGTTCTGCATGTAACTGGGGGGCAGCATGGAGCGGCCGACCGGCCGGCCTCCGCACCACCGTGATCACAACTCCACACGGGGCCTAATCCAGCGAGTTGGCGATCTCGATCGCCTCGGCCTTGGTGAAGTCGCCCTCGAGCCGGTAGCTGACGCCGGCCCGCTGCCAGATCAGGGTCGAGGCGGCGAGCCTCGCGGTCTCCACCCGGACCGTGCCCGTGCGGTCCACGTAGGCCAGTGCGTGTGGGCCGCCGATCCAGACGGCGAAGTCGCCGTCGACCTCGACCCACTCCACTCCCGGCCCGCCGACCTGCTTGTGGAAGGCCGGGTCGAGCCCACCGTCGTAGGCGTCGACGCGCAACGCGCCCCCGCGATAGAGCAGCGTGGCCACACGGAAGCTGCCCGTGCCATCGGGATCGGCGATCAGCACCTGCTCCGGCGGGCCCAGCTTCGCCGGCAGCCGGATCGGGAAGCGCACCTGCCGCTGCGCCTCATGCAGAGCGGTGGGCCGCTGCGACGGCAACGGCGACGGGGTGCCGGTGGGCAGTACGGGTTCGGGCGAGGTCTCGATGATGGTGCCGGCGAAGCGCAACAACCCCGCCACCGCGTCGGCGAGGGCGGCTCGCCCCGGCGGCAGCAACGCCACGAGCAGGGCGACGAGCACCGCGACGAGGTAACGCCACCGGCGTCGCCGGCGCACGGGTGCGGCGAGCCGTGCGCGTACGCGGGCGGTCACATCGGGCGGCTCCGGTGTCCGCAACCAGGCCGAGAGGTCGCGCAACTCCCGCTCGAGGTCATCCACGCCGCACCTCCTCGCGGTCGAGCAGGCCGCGGAGCTTCGTCAGCGCCCGCGAGGTACGCGACTTCACGGTGCCTCGGGCCCAGCCCAGCATCGTCACGGTCTCGTCCTCGCTGAGGTCGAGGAAGAACCGGCAGACGATCACCTCACGGTCCTTTTCCGGCAGCAGGCGGAGGGCCTTTACCAGGGCGGCGCGACGTTCCCCGGCGAGGACGGCCTCGACGGCGGCATCCTCGGCGATCTCCGACATGGGGTTCACCACCGCGGCGCGCAGGACGAGCCCGTCGCGCCGGCTGCGCGACCGGTGCAGATTACGGGTCTCGTTGGCCACGATCGCCAGCAGCCATGAACGGAAGGACGACTCACCCCGGTAGCGGGAGAGCTTGCGATATCCCTTCACGAACGCCTCCTGGATGACGTCCTCCGCGTCCGGGCCCGCCCCGAGCAGCACCGCCGTCCGGTACGCGGACGCGGTGTGCCGGGCGACCAGGAGGTCATAAGCCTCCAGGTCACCTGCCCGAGCGCGGGTGACCAACTCTGCGTCGTCCAGGGGAACCTCCGATGGGGACGAACTCATGACACCACCCACGCCGGACGGGTTCCATTGCCCGGGAACCCCGGTCGTCGCGGCGGTGTCACCCGGGCATGATGGCAAAAAACACGATCTCGCGCCGTACCGTGCTGAGCCTGCTCGCCGGTACCGGCGCCGCTGCGCTGATCGGCTGCGATGCTGTCCGGGGCCGGAACCAGGACCGGGCCATCACGATCCCCGACGCACTGCTCGTCGAGGTCGACGGCGGGCTCGGCGTACTGCGCGGCGCTGATCGGATGACGATCCCGCGCTCCCTCGCCACCGTCGACGGGCAGGCGGTCTACGCGACCGCGCCCGACGGTGCGGACACCGCCTTCTGGCGGATCGACACCGCCACGGGCCACGCCTCCACGCGGGTCACCCTGCCCGGGCGCTGGGTGCCGCAGGCGGTCTCCGCCAACGGTACGAAGGTGGCGCTCACGTCGCACGCCGACAGCGCCACAAGCGGTCGCCCGGACGGGCGGGACGTGAGCCCGGTGCTGATCGCCGACATCACCGGGGTCCAGCATCGACTGGAGCTGCGGGGCAACTTCGTGCCGGAAGCGTTCACCGCCGATCTCGCCGGGCTGTTCGTCCTCGAGTGGCTCCCGGCGGCGGCTCCGGACCGCTACCGGGTCCGGGTCGTCGATCTCGCCACGAGGGCACCCGGCCCGCTGTCCACCCGGCTCAAGACGCCGGTCCCGCCCGGCGCCGAGGAGGAGATGCGCGGCGACGGGCGGCAGGCCGCGCTCGCGCCGAATCGCACGATCCTCTACACGCTCTACACCCATCAGCCCGACCACCAGCACACCCGCAACCTGATCAGCGGTCGCCCGGGCGACGTGCACGCGTTCGTCCACACTCTTCACCTGAATGAGCGCTGGGCGTACTGCATCGACCTGCCGCATCCGTTCGGGGAGGCGCCCGCGAGCGGGCACGCGATGGCGATCAGTCCGGACGGACAAACTCTCCACGTCGCCGACATCACGTCCGGCAGCGTCGCGGAGATCTCCACCGAGGAGCTTGCGGTACGCCGGACGGCCACGGTGGCCAAGGGCACCGGCACCGGCCACGCCGCGGCCGACCGCGACCGCCTCTTCGTCGGCGCCGACACGGTGGTGCGCACGGTGGAGGTCGGGCGGCTCGGCGCCGGCACCACCTGGTCGGTCCGCGAGCCCGTCACCGGTCTCGTGCTGAGCCCCGACGGCAAGCGCCTCTATGTGGGCCAGACCGGCGGTGTGAGCTGGCACGATTCCACCACCGGCGCCGAGCTCGGCCGCACCGGGGTGCCCGGCCTGATAGGCGTGCGCGGCCTGGCCGGGCAGCACTGAACCGCCCGAGCGGCTCGCCGCCACGGAAGGGGAGGCGGTGGGCCTCGATCGTGGACGGTGCCGGACCGGTCAGGCGACCCGGAGGACGAGCTTGCCGTGCACGTGGCCGCTCTGGCTGATCTCCTGGGCCTCGGCGGCCTGGTCGAGGTTGAAGGTCTGCGCGACGGGGAGCTTGAACTCGCCCCGTTCGAAGAGCCGCACCGCCTCGTCCAAAGCCTGGTACGACCGGCCCTGCGCGCCGCTGGTCATCCGGACCCCGTGCTGCTGGGCGTCCGGGTCGGCGATCGTGAGCACCTTGTCGGGCGTACCGGTGATCTCGATCAGGTCGGGCAGCGCCCCCTTGCCGGCGACATCCAGGGCCTCGTCCACGCCGTCGGGCGAGATGTCCCGGACCCGGTCCACCAGCCCGGGGCCGTAACTGGTCGGGGTGACGCCCAGTGCGCGCAGGTAGTCGTGGTTGGCCGGGCCGGCGGTGCCGAGCACCGTGGCTCCCCGGGCGTGGGCGATCTGTGCGGCGGTCTGACCCACCCCGCCGGACACTCCGTTGACCAGCACGATGTCGCCCTCGCGTACGCCGAGCAGGTCAAGGCTGCGCACGGCGGCCTCCGCCACGACCGGCAGCCCGGCGGCCTCCTCCCACGACATCTTCGGTGGCTTCGCGGCGAAGTGCTCCAGCACCGCGTACTCGGCGTAGCCGTCGGAGGTGGCGAAGCCGAAGACCTCGTCCCCCACGCCGACCCCGGTGACCCCCGCACCGACCTCGTCGACCACCCCGGCGACGTCGATGCCCGGGATGGCCGGCAGCGTGAGCGGCATCATCCGGCGCATCGCGCCGCTGCGGACCTTCCAGTCCATCGGGTTGACGCCCGCCGCGCGCACCGCCACCCGAATCTGCCCCGGTCCGGCGTGCGGCTCGGGCACTTCGACGGGCTGCAGGACCTCGGGTCCGCCGTACTCGGCGAACTGCACCGCTCTCATCTGCCACCTCCCACGTCGACCGGGCGTCGGCGACCGGCCAGCAGGGTTGTCCGAACGGGTGGGTTTCGCACCTGGCCCGTGGCCCCGGTCGACCGGTCCGGTTGCGGTTGCCGGCCGTCCACGTTCAGCGGGCGGACGTGTGCGCCATCTCGGCGAGGATTCCGGTCCCCTGCCCGAGTTCGATCAGGTAGCCGTCCGGGTCCCGCAGATAGCAGCGGATCTCGACCCCGTGGTCCTTGGGCTCGGTGAGGAACTGCCCCCCGCGGGAGCGCCACTGCTCGTAGACGGCTCGCACGTCGGTGACCCGGACGTTGATCGCGGAGCTGAGCGAGTCCGGATCCGGTGGCGCCTGGGCCACCACACTCGGCTTGTCGTCGGTGGGGCCGCCCTCGCTGTTGATCACGATGTAGCTGTTGTGGAACCGGAGGATCGCCGGCGAACGTTCGCGTACGACGGTGGCCCCCAGCACCTGCTGGTAGAACTCGCGGGACCGGTCCACGTCCCGCACGATCAGCAGGTGGGTGAGCACCATCCCGTGCTCTGGCCGGAAGTAGTCCGGTGCTTCGTGCGTCATCCGCGCCTCCCTGGTCAGCACCGCGGGTACCCGTGCAGGAGGCCGGCACACCGGCCGCGGCCCGGACGACGGAGGGTTGTCGTCCGGGCCGGCCGCCGCCGAGCGGTCAGTCCGGGCGGTGCTGCCGCCGCAGCGAGCGGTGGTGCCGCTCCAGCGCCCTGCCGTGCGCGTGCGCGAGCAGCTGGTCGACCTCGGCCAGGGTTCGGGCCGGGTTGAGCACGCATGCCCACCCGTAGGCGCCGTAGACGGGGTGGGGACCGATCTCGTCGAGAAGGGTGAAGTCGACGGAGGCGCGGTTGTCGGCGAACCGCGCCGGCGGGTAGCCGAACCGGCGCTGGAACTCCTCGCGGCCGAGCTCCACGCTGAGCCGGAAGACGCCGGGCCGGTCGAGCCGCGAGTCTTCGTCACCGCCGCCGGTGTCGTGCTCGACGATCGTGGCGAACGGCTGGCGGCGCCCGTCGCCGACGAAGAAGAAGCGGTCGCCCCAGCTCGACGGTGGGGCACCCGACGCCTCGTCGGCCCGCACCATGGTCGCCTCGGGCAGGGCGAGGATGCGGTCGGCGATGTCGTCGGCGCCAGGCGCGGTGGGTGCTGGATTGAGCGTCATGGCTTTCACCGTATCGTTGAACCGCCCTGTTAAACTTTTTCCTCGATCAACACTGGAGGTGAGGGCCTGAACCCTCAAGCCGCGAGACATGCGTACCGCCCCGTGGACCTGGCCCGCGAGCACGGCATCTCGACGCAGGCGGTCCGCAACTACGAGCGCGACGGCGTCCTTCCCGCCGCCCGCCGCCCGCCGAGCGGCTACCGCGCGTACACCGACCTGCACGTGGCGGCGCTGCGCGCCTACCTCGCGCTCGTTCCGGCCCACGGATACCAGGCGAGCGCCGAGATCATGCGCGCCGCCGTCCACGGCGACCTGGACACCGCCCTGAGCGCCGTCGACCGCGGCCACGCACAGCTGTTGCGGGACCGGGAGACCCTCGACGCCGTCGAGGCGACCATCGGTGTGCTCACCGCGGCACCGGCCACCAGCCGGCCGGACCGGCCGCTGACCGTCGGCGCCCTCGCCCACCGGCTCGGCGTGGCTCCCGCGACGCTGCGCAAGTGGGAACGGGCCGGAGTCCTGACCCCGGCACGGGACCGCGCCACCCGCCAGCGGATCTACCACCCGGACGACGTACGCGACGCCGAACTGGCCCACCTCCTGCGCCGCGGCGGATACCTGCTGGACCACATCGCGACCGTGCTGCGGCAGGTACGCGCAGCCGACGGCCCGGAGCCGTTGGCCGCGTCCCTGCACGGCTGGCGGCAGCGGCTGGCCGCCCGCGGGCGCGCGATGCTGGTGGCCGCCGGCCGCCTCGCCGACTATCTCGACGCGGCCGGATCGTGACGGGCCGCCGTCACCCCGCCGGCCGGCGGGGCGACGCGGTGCTGCCGCTACTCCCCGGCGACGTGTGGTGCCCGCCGGGCAAGGAGAGAGACCGCGACGACCACCAGCACCAACGCGAGCACCTCGCCCACCACGAACCAGGGGGCGGTCATGATCCGCTCACCGAGCCAGAGCAGCCCGACCCCGATGGATACCAACGGGTCGGTGACCGTGATCGTGGCCAGGGCGGGCGCACCCATCGGGCCGGCCTGGTAGGCGTTCTGGCTCAGCAGCACGCCGAACGGACCGAGGACGATGACGCCGTACGTCTGCCAGTGGCCGAACGCCGCCAGCAGGCCCTCCTCGGGTTGCAGCCCGAGGCTGCTGACCAGCCCGGCCGTCACGCCGTAACAGATGCCGGCCGCGGCCGCCAGTGGTAGCGGGCGCCACTTGCGACCCAGCCCGAGCGCGATCACCAGGCACAGGCCGACGGTGACGATCACCGCGATGCAGAGCAACGCGGCCGACCCGAACGACTCAAGTCCCCGACCCTGCCCCCGGGTCGGCCGCGCGACCGCCAGAAAGATGCTGAGCCCGAGCAGGCACAGCCCCGATTCCAGCAGGATCCGCGAGTCCGGTCGGTCGTGTTCGGCCGCGGCGAACAACAGGACGTACCAGATCAGCCCGGTCACCAGCAGCGGCTGTACCAGGATCAGCGGGACCAGGCTCAACGCCGCGATCTGCAGGGCGAACGCCACGGCCGCGAGCACTGTCGACCAACGCCAGCCCCGAACGTGAACCAGACGCACCAGCAGCCTCGGCTGCCCGGCCCGTTCCTCCGGCACCTTACGAGAGGCACGGAACTGCAGTAGCGAGGACACGCCGTACGCCGCGGCAGCGCCGAGGGCCAGCGGGGCGCCGGCCGCCAGTTGTCCCACGTCGCTCACCATGCGCTCGCCCGCCCGATCATGTGGCCTCCCTGTCGTACGCATGGCAGCCGGTTGAGGCGCAACTCAGCGGTCGCGGCTCGGCGGGCAGCTTGATCGGTCAGGCCGTGAAGCGGGCGGAGACGCCCGAGGCGGATTCCCCGGTCAGTGCGCAGGTTGCTCCAGCCGGCGCGGGAGTGGGACGGTCCGCCACGGCACCCGCAGGAGCAGCCGCGCGATGAACAGTCCGAGCAGGTATCCACCGACGCTGTCGGTGAGCCAGTGGAAGCCCAGGTAGGTGGTGCCGGTGAAGGTCAGCACGCCGGGCAGCCACTGCACCAGACGGCGGACCGCCACGGCCAGATACGGCGCGAGCAGCACCGCCAGTACGGTGTAGTAGACGATCGCGTTGCTGACGTGCCCGGACGGGTAGAACTCCTCCCAGCTGTGACTGAACAGGCGTACCGAGCCGTGGTGCGGCGCGCCTCGCGAGGTCCACCGCTTCAGCCCGACGATCAGCAGTGTACTGATGATCGGGGCCAGCCCGGTCAGGATGACCGGGCGCGCCGTGCGGTGCTGCCAGCCCAGCCACGCGGTCACCGCCAGGGTGACGACGATCAGCGGTCCGCCCTGACCCAGGTAGTCGAAGGCGAACATCACCGCGTAAACGGGTCCCGGGCGGTGCCGGTCGCACCAGTCCCGGACGGCGATGTCCAGGCTGAGCAGCGGCGACCACCAGACCAGCGCCGCGGTGAGGGCGGCGAAGGCGGCGACCAGCAGCCCGTCGAACCACCAGCCGCGCGGGACCGGCATCAGCACGGGTACGCCCAGCGGGCGGTGTCGGGCCCGCCCCCGCTCTGGTGTTCCCACTGCCATCGCGTCTCCCCGCGCTGCCGCCCGGCGGGCGCCTGAGATTCGAAGATATCCCATATCCGCTTAAACCAGCAGTTAAGCTCATGAACGTCTCCGAGGGGCGGCTCCTGACGCCCCTCACCACGCGTTGCCTGGGAGCATCCGACATGTCAGCGACCACGCGCCCCGCGCCGCCCCTGGCCGTCGGGCAGTCGACCGCCACGGGCAGTGTGGAGAACCCGAACCCGAGGTCGCCGGGCGGCGGCACCGAGCCGGTCGCCCGGCGTGTGCTGGTCGTATCGGCCGACATCGGCGGCGGCCACGACGCCACCGGGCGCGCCCTGGCCGAGCGGGTCCATGCACTGTGGCCGGGCAGCCAGGTGGGCTGGGTCGACACCCTCGACGTGATGGGCCGCGGGGTCGGCCGCTCGTTCCGGCGCACCTACCGCACCAACGTCGGAGCGACACCCTGGTTGTACGAGTTCTTCTGGGCCTCGATCTGGCGGCACCGCTGGTTCGCCACCTCCTCCAAGTGGTTCACCGGAGCCTGGGCCGGCCGCCGACTCGCTCCGGTCATCGAGGCGTTCGACCCGGACCTGATCGTCTCCAGCTATCCGCTGGGCAGCGCCGGGCTCGCCTGGCTGCGTCGGCGTCGTGGTCTCGGCGTTCCGGTCGGGGCCTGGGTCTGCGACTTCGCCCCACACCCGTCCTGGGTCTACTCCGAGCTGGACCTGGACCTGGTGGTCCATCCGGCGGCACTCCCCGTGGCGGCGATCGCCGCACCGGGCGTATCGCTGGGGGTGTGCGCGCCACCGGTCCTCGACCGGTTCCACCCGGGCGACCGGGCCGAGGCCGCCCGGCGCTGCGGTCTGGATCCGGACCGCGCGACGGTGGTGGTCGCCTGCGGTTCGTACGGCTTCGGACATGTCGAGGAGGCCATCCGCGCACTGGTCGGCATCGGCGACGCGGTACAGGTGGTCGCGGTCTGCGGACGCAACGAGCGACTGGTCGCCCGGCTGGCGACGCTGCGCCCGCCGCCCGGCCGGCTGCTGGTTCGGCGTTGGGTCGACGACATGCCCACCCTGCTGCGGGCCGCCCAGTTGGTGGTGACCAACGCGGGCGGGGCCACGGCGCTGGAGGCGTGGGCCACCGGCACGCCCATCGTGATGTACCGGCCCATCGCCGCGCACGGTGTGGCCAACGCCGCGCTGATGACCGCCGCCGGCCTGGCCGAGACGGCGCGCAGTCCCGGTGCGCTCGTCGCCTGCGTCCGCAGCCGGCTCGTCGGCCGGCACCCCACCGGTCCGATCGCCCCCGCGGCCCACCCCCACCTGCCGGACCTTGGGCTGCCCGCGGTCGCCGACGCGCGGTTGCCGACAGGCGACACCCGCCCGGACCACCCGCCGGCGATCGGCCGACCGGCCAGCTGGCCGCTGCGATCCCAGGACGCGTTCTTCTGGCACGTGCAGTCGGAAACGGTGGCCCAGCAGATCGGCGCGGTACTGGACCTCGGCCCCCGGCCGGACGGCGGGGCGCTCACCAGAGCGGATCTCATCGCTCTGCTGGCCCGGCGGCTGCCCGCCATCGCCACCCTGCGCCGCCGGCTGGTCGAGCGGGGCCGGTGGCGCCGGCCCGGCTGGGTGGTCGACCGGTACGTCGACCCCGCCGCCCACCTCGACGAGGTCACGGTCGCCCCCGGCGACGACGGCAGTGCCGCCGTGGACCGGTTCTGGTCCCAACCGCTGGCCGACGACCGTCCGCTCTGGCGGTTGCTGCTGGTCGGCGGCCTGCCTGACGGGCGTACCCGGGTGGCGATCAAACTGCACCACTGCGTCGGGGACGGGATGTCCCTGATCGGCACCCTGGGCCGGCTGCTCGACCCCGCCGACGGCCGACCGTCCGATACGGAACGGACGGCACCGGCCTCGCCCGAACGGGTCCCCGCCGACGCGCCCGAGCGGAGCGGACTGGGCAGCCGGCTCGGGCGCACCGCACGCGGCCTGGCCCGGCTGGCCAGCCAGGGACCGGCACCGGCCACCGCGTTCAACCGTCCGGCCGGTTCGCCGCACCGGCGGTTGATCACCGCGGCCCTGCCGGCCGCCGAGGTGCTCGCCGCGGCGCGGGCCTGTCAGGTGCACGCCAGCGAACTGATGCTCGCGCTCACCGCCGCGGCGCTGGGCGCCGCCGCGCCGGAAGGAACGCCGCCGCGCCTGCGGGCGATGTTCGCGGTCTCGCAGAACCCGCGGTGGCGGGCTCCCACCCAGGGCAACTGGACCGGGGCGGTCACCCTCGATCTTCCGTTGGGGCGGTCTTCGGCACAGGCCCGGGTCACGGCCGTACGGCAGTCGCTGCGCACCGCGTTGCTGAGCGGGGAAGCCGAGGCGGCCGGCCTGGTCATGCGGGCGATGGGCGTCCTTCCCGCGCCGCTGCACGCGGCACTGGCCCGACGTGTCTACACCAGCCGGCATCTCAACGTCATCGTCTCCTACATGGCGGTGCCGTGGGACTCCCGGATGCTCGCCGACGCCCCGCTTCAGGCGGCCGCCCCGGTGGTCGCCCTCGCCCAGGGCGTGCCACTGGGAATCGGGGTGCTGCGCTTCCGGGACACCGTCGAGATCGGTGTGCTGATGGACGAGTCGCTGGCCCACACCGGCGCCGCGTTCGTCGACGCTCTGCGCACCAGCCTGGCCGAGCTGCGCCGCGAGGTCGACGCCGGCCGGAGCGACGACGCGAGCGACGACAGCGGTTCGTCCGACCGGGCGCCGGACGGCGGACCGACCGGGCGGCGGCGCGAGGGGTCGGCTCCGCCCCGGGTGCCGCGGTGCGCCTGACCGGGGCGGTGGTCCTGGTCACCGGCGCGTCGTCGGGGATCGGAGCGGCGGTGGTGCGGCGGCTCACCCGCGCGGGAAGCCAGGTCGTGGCCGCCGGCCGGAACCCGGACCGGCTCGCCCGGCTCGCCGCCGAGACCGGTGCCGCCACGCTGCTGGCCGATCTGGCCCGGCCCGGTGCCGGCCGGGAGCTGGCCGAGCGGGTCCTCGCCCGACACCGGCGGGTGGACGTGCTGGTCAACAACGCCGGCGTCGGCTGGGCGGGCCCGTTCGCCGGGATGCCGGACGCGGTCGCCGACGAACTGCTCGCGGTGAACCTGCGGGCGCCGGTCGAGTTGACCCGGGCGTTGCTGCCCGGGATGTGCCACCGCGGCGGCCATCTGGCGTTCGTGAGCTCGATCGCCGGTCGCCTCGGCGTGGACGGAGAAGCCGTCTACGCGGCCAGCAAGGCCGGCCTGGACATCTTCGCGCAGAGTCTCCGGCTGGAACTGGCCCCCCACCGGGTCACCGTCAGCGTGGTCGTCCCCGGGGTCGTGGACACACCGTTCTTCGCCCGCCGGGGCCAGGCGTACCGCCGTCGCCGGCCGCGGCCGCTGCCGCCGGAGCGGGTGGCCGACGCGCTGGCGACCGCGATCACCCAGGACCGGGCCGAGGTCTACGTGCCAGGCTGGCTGCGTCTGCCGGTGGCGGTGCGGGGACTGCAGCCGGCGCTGTACCGGCGCCTGGCTGCCCGCTTCGGCTGACCGGCGGCGCTGCCTGGTTCGGCTGACCGGCGGCCAGCCTGGC
Organism: Micromonospora sp. SL4-19; assembly: GCF_047921475.1. Classification (NCBI taxonomy): domain Bacteria; kingdom Bacillati; phylum Actinomycetota; class Actinomycetes; order Micromonosporales; family Micromonosporaceae; genus Micromonospora; species Micromonospora sp. SL4-19. The sequence continues at coordinate 192,948 of NZ_JBLROB010000003.1, read as the reverse complement.
GTAGCCCCTCAGTTCCTGCGCATCGCCCGCAGCGACTGCCGCAGGGAGGACATGGTGGCCAGCACGGCGGTCGGCTCGTACCCGCAGTGCGCCATGCAGTTGGCGCAGCGCGGGTCGTTTCCCCGGCCGTAGCTGTCCCAGTCGGTCGAGTCCAGGAGTTGCTGGTAGCTGGAGGCGTATCCGTCGGCCATCAGATAGCAGGGACGCTGCCAGCCGAGCAGCGAGTACGACGGGATCGCCCAGGCCGTGCAGGGAAAGTCCACCCGGCCCTCGAGGAAGTCCAGGAACAGCGGCGAGTGGTTGAGCCGCCAGCGGCGACGCCGCCCACCGGCGAAGGCCTTGCGGAACAGCTCCCGGGTCTCCACGACGCCCAGGAAGTGCTCCTGGTCCGGTGCCTTCTCGTAGGCGTACGCCGGGGAGAGCATCATCTCGTCCACGCCCAGGTCGTCGTTGAGGTAGTCGAGCACCTCGATCACGGTCTGCGGGGTGTCGGTGTTGAAGAAGGTGGTGTTGGTGGTGACCCGGAACCCGCGCCGCTGGGCCTCCCGGACGGCGGCCACCGCTTCGTCGAAGACGCCGTCCTTGCAGACCGCCGCGTCGTGCCGCTCCTTCAGCCCGTCGATGTGCACGGTGAAGGCGAAGTACGGCGACGGACGGAACTTGTCGATCTTCTTGGGCAGGAGTACGGCGTTGGTGCACAGGAAGACGAACTTCTTTCGCCGCACGAGTTCTTCGACGAGAGTGTGGATCTCCGGGTGCATGAGCGGCTCGCCACCGGCGATGGAGACCATCGGCGCCCCGCACTCCTGCACGGCGGCGAGGGCCTGCTCCACCGGCATCCGGCGCTTGAGCAGGTGCGCCGGCTGTTGGATCTTGCCGCAGCCGGCGCACGACAGGTTGCAGGCGAACAGCGGCTCCAGCTCCAGCAACAGCGGGAACCGTTTGCGGCCACGCATCTTCTGTTCCATCAGGTAGCTGGCGATCCGCAGGCTCTGGCGCAACGGCATGCTCACGGCTGACGTACCTCCTTGGGAAGGGTGAAAGCGACGTCCTCGACGGTCGTAGTGTGCTCACTCACCTCCCTCGCCCCCAGCCCGGTGAGCGCGGCGACGACCTCGTCGACCAGCGCGGGCGGCGCCGAGGCGCCGGCGGAGACGCCGACCGTCCCGGCGCCGGCCAACCAGCGCAGGTCCACCCGGCTGACGTCGTCGATCAGGTAGGCCCGCGCGCCGGCCCGCTCGGCCACCTCCACCAGCCGCCGTGAGTTCGAGGAGTTGTCCGAGCCGACCACCAGGACGACGTCGGCCCGGGCGGCGACCTCGGTGACGGCCCGCTGGCGGTTGGTGGTGGCGTAACAGATGTCGTCGGAGCCGGGGCCGGTCAGCGCCGGGAACCGGCGGCGCAACGCGTCGACGACCCCTGCCACCTCGTCGGTCGCGAGGGTGGTCTGCACCAGGTAGGACACCCGGTCGGGATCGTCCACCGGCACCGTCTCCGCCGCGGCCGGGTCGGGCACCAGGCGGATCCGCGCGGGTGCCTCGCCGAGCGTGCCCTCGGTCTCCTCGTGGCCGGCATGCCCGATCAGCAGCACGGTGTCGCCCCGGCCGGTGAACCGGCGCGCCTCGGCGTGCACCTTCGCCACCAGCGGACAGGTGGCGTCGATCACCGGCAGCCCCCGCTCGACGGCTTCCCGGCGCACCGCGGGCGCCACGCCGTGCGCGGAGAAGACGGTGAGGCCGCCGGCCGGCACCTCGTCGAGTTCGTCCACGAAGATCGCGCCGCGGGCCTGAAGGTCGGCCACCACCCGGGCGTTGTGCACGATCTGCTTGCGGACGTAGACCGGCGGGCCGTGCTGGCGTAGCGCCTGCTCCACCACCGCGATCGCCCGCTCCACCCCGGCGCAGAAGGACCGGGGCGAGGCCAGCACGACCTGCCGCAGGCTGCTCGCCCCCGCCCACTCGGCCAGCGCCGCTGCCACGGTGGGCAGCACCCCCAACGCGGTACGGACCCGGCGGAGGGTGGCCGGCCGGTACAACGAGCCGGCCGCGGTGTCGGCGACCACCCGGACGCAGGCCGTGGGTAGGTCGGCACGACCGGCCAGCAGCCACGCCGATTCGCAGTCGACGACCAGCGCGCCGGCCGCGGCCAGCCGTGCCCGGGCCGCGCCGTCGATCAGCCGGTCGGTGCTGATCACGGGGCCGACGTGCACCCGCAGTCCGCGGCGGCGCAGGGCGGCGGCGAGCAGGGGAGCGTTCGGCATCCGCAGCTCGCCCGGCGGACCGTGCTGGGCCTGCGGGTCGACCAGCACCTCGCTGGCCACCACGACGTCGCCGGAGAGCAGCCCGGGGGCCAGCCCGCCGCCGATGCCGGCGACGGCGACCGGGTCGCTACCGGCCGGGCGGCGGGCGGTTGCCGCCCGGGCGCGCCGCGGTCCGACGCCGGTGTGGCGCACCGCCGGTCGTCCGGGCGAATCGCGGCCGGCCAGCCCGCGTCGCAGCGCGGACGCCTCCGCGCGCATCGGCGCGTACAGCGTCCAGGTCGGGCTGTCCGCCGGTCCGGTCACGGCAGTGCCTCGGCGTCGAGGCCGGTGGCGCGCGCGTTCAGGATCCGGCCGAGGGCGCTGATCGGGAAGACCAGCCGGTACAGGCCGTAGTTGATGTAGAAGTCGCCGGGGAAGCCGGTCCCGGTGTACTGCGGCTCGTCCCAGCCGCCATCCGGGCGCTGGGTGGCGACCAGCCAGCGCACCCCGCGAGTGGCCGCCTCCCCCGCCCCGTGGCCGGCGGCGTGCAACGCGAGCAGCGCCCACGCGGTCTGCGACGCGGTGGACTCGCCGCGCCCGACCCAGGCCGGATCCCGGTAGGAACGCAGGTCCTCGCCCCACCCGCCGTCGGCGTTCTGATGCGCGAGCAGCCAGTCGAGTGCCCGGCGGATCGCCGGGTGCCCGGGCCGCAGTCCGGCGGCCACCAGCGCCGGCACCACCGCCCCGGTGCCGTAGACGTGGTTGGCTCCCCACCGGCCGAACCACGAACCGTCCGGCTCCTGGGCCCGCAGCAGCCAGGCCACGCCACGGCGCACCGGCACCGTGTCGGCGAAGTTCTCCGCCGCCAGGGCCTCGACGATGTGCGCGGTCACGTCGGCGCTGGGCGGGTCGATGACCTCACCGAAGTCACAGAACGGCAGGTCACCGAGGACCGCGCGGGTGTTGTCGGCGTCGAAGGCGGCCCAGCCGCCATCGCGGCACTGCATGCCGAGCATCCAACGGGTGGCCCGCAGCACGGCCGCGTCGGCCCGAACGTCGGTGCGGCGCAACGCCAGGATCACCTCGGCACTGTCGTCGGTGTCGGCGTACCCGTCGTTGTCGAACTCGAAGGCCCAGCCGCCGGCCGGGGTGTTCGGCCGGCGGACCGCCCAGTCGCCGCGGACCCGGATCTCCTCGCTGAGCAGCCAGGTGCCGGCCCGGGTCAGGGCGGGGTGCCCGGCCGGCAGCCCGGCGTCGGAGAGTGCGGTGACGGCGAGGGCGGTGTCCCAGACCGGTGACTGGCACGCCTCCAGCCAGCGCACGGTTCCGTCCGCGGTCTGCTGGCGCACCGTGAACCCGTCCAGCCCGGCCAGGCCGGCACGCAGGACCGGGTGGTCCAGCGGGTAGCCGAGCAGGTGCAGCGCCATCAGCGAGTACACCCAGGGAGGCTGGATCCCACCCCAGGATCCGTCGGCCTCCTGGCGCGCCACGATCCACTCGGCGGACCGGCGCAGCGCGTTTCGGCGCAGCGGGCCGCGGGCGATCCGCTCGTAACCGGCGGCCAGCCGGTCCAGGCGGTGCAGCACGCCGGGCCGGGAGAGCAGCCGGGGAGGCCGCGGCGGCGCCGCGTCGGTGCACAGTTCGTCGACGGTGAACCCGAGGTCCCGCACCGGACGCAGCGCGCGGACGATCGACAGCGGGACGATGGTCTGCCGCGCCCAGCAGGCGAAGTCGTAGATGTTGAACGGCATCCAGGACGGCAGCAGCACCAGCTCGGGTGGCACGGCGGGCAGCCGGGACCAGGGCCAGTGCCCGAACAGGGCCAGCCAGAAGCGGGTGAATACGCGGCTCGCCGCCAGGCCGCCGTGGTCGCGGACGAACGCGGCGGCGCTCGCCATGTGCGGCGCCTCGGGCAGGTCGCCGGCCAGCCGCAACGCCAGGTACGCCTCGATCGTGGTGGACAGGTCCCCCGGGCCGCCGTGGAAGGTGGCCCAGGAGCCGTCGGGCCGCTGCTGGGACCGGATCCAGCGGGCGGACTCGACGGTCTGTTCGGCGGTACGGATGCCCAGGAACTGCCGCAGCATGAGGTCCTCGGCGTCCATGGTCACGTTGCTGGCCAGGTTCCCCTTCCACCAGCCGGCGTCGTCCTGCAGCCCGAGCAGATGGTCGCGGGCACGGCGCAGGGCTTCCCGGGCGGCGTCGGACGGGGCTTCGCCCCCCGGTGGGGCCGTGACGACGGACCCGGTGGGCTTCGAGGAGAGCAGCTCGGTCATCAGTGATCCCGTCCGGTGATGAAGGTGGCGATGTCGGCCAGTTCGCGCCGCACGTGGTCGGGCAGGTCCAGAGCGGCCAGTTCCGCCCGGGCCTGTTCGGTCTCCAGCGCCGCCCGCTGTCGCGTCCAGTCGCGCGCCCCGGTCGCCTCGATCAGTGCGGTGGCCCGGGCCACGTCGTCGTCGGCCAGCGGCGCCGGCGACCGGTACAGCTCGGCGAGGGCCCGGCCGGCGCTGCCGCCGTCGGTCACCGCTCGCACGACGGGGATGGTGCGCTTGCGGGTGCGCAGATCGGAGCCGACCGGTTTGCCGGTGCGCCGGGGATCGCCCCAGATACCGAGCAGGTCGTCGACGAGCTGGAAGGCCAGCCCGAGGTGGAAGCCGAATCGGGACAGCCCCTCGACCAGCCCGGCGGGGCCGCCGCGGAGCAGCGCCCCGAGCGCGCACGAGCCGGACAGCAGGGCGGCGGTCTTGTCGCCGGCCATGGTCAGGCACTCGTCGAGCGTGACGTCGTCGCGGTGTTCGAAGGCCAGGTCGTCGGCCTGTCCGCGAATCAGCGACCGCACGTCCAGGGCGAGCCGCCGCACCGCCGGGCCGCCGCCGGCAACCTCGGCGAGGGCCTCGTAGGCCAGCCCGATCAGGGCGTCTCCGGCGAGGATGGCTCGGCCGACGCCGAACACGGTCCAGGCGGTGGGCCGATGGCGGCGCTCCGTGTCACCGTCCATCACGTCGTCGTGCAGCAGGGAGAAGTTGTGCGCCAGTTCGACCGCGGCCGCCGCCGGCACGCCGGCCTCGGGCTCGGCCCCGGCGGCCTGGGCCGACAGCAGCGCAAGCGCCGGGCGCAGCCCCTTGCCCTGGCACACGGCGGATGATCCGTCGGCGTTCCAGTAGCCCATCTGGTAGCCGGCGACCAACCGGTTGCCCGGGTCCAGCCGGTCCAGCAGCGCCCGGATGGCCGGTTCCACGTGGGTCTGGATCTGGCTGGTGCTGTGGCTGTGCGCAATGGTCATCGTGCGGCCTCCGTGTGGTGTCGGGGCCGGGACGCGAGCTGGCGGGCGACGACGTCCGCGGCCTCCTGGCCGCTGCGCACCGCGCCCTCCATCGTGTCCGGCCAGCCCGTGTCGGTCCATGCGCCGGCCAGCACCAGCCCGGGTAGGCGGGTGGCCGTGGCCGGCCGGTACGCGCGGGTGCCGGGTGCCTGCCGGAAGGTGGCCCGCGGTTCCCGGGTGACGAACGCGTCGCGTACCGGGGTGTGCCGCGCGGCGGGGAACAGCGCGGCGAGCGCCGCGCGTTGGGTCGCCACCAGTTCGGCGGCGGGCCGCTCGATCTCGGCGTCGGCGGCCGACAGGGACACCACCAGGTGCTGCTCGCCGTCCGGGGCCGGACGAGTGAAGATCCACTGTGCCGGAGACTCCACGGCCGCGGCCATGGCCAGCTTCGTGACCCGGTGGGCGTAGCGCAGGTGCACGTTGACGATCGGTGCCGCGCCGAGTCGCTGCCAGTCCCCGGCGCCGGGCGCGGCGACCGGCGGGACCAGAGAGGCCGCAACCTGGTGCGGCACGGCCAGGACGACGGCGTCCGCGGCGATCTCGCCGTCGTTCATGCCGACGCGGAAGCCGCGGGTTTCCGGGTGGATCCATCGCACGCGGGTCCGGGTCTGCACGTGGACGCCGAGCCGGTGCAGCAACCGCCTGGCCGGGGCCGCGTGCAGGTCGATCAGCGGGACCATCGGACGGCCGATGTCGCCGGCGTCGGCGGCGTCGAGCAGTCCGGTGCGGAACACGCGGGCGGCCAGCGCCAACGACGCGTGGGCGCTGGGCAGGTTCAGGGCGGCCACGGTGACCAGATCCCAGAGCCGACGCACGGCGCGATCGCCCTGGCCGTGGTCGGCGAGCCAGTCGCCGAAGCTGCGGTCGTCGGTTTCGGGCAGGTCGGGGTCCACGTGCCGCAGCGCGGCGGCGGCTCGCACGGCGGCGAGCCGCTCCGCGGGGGCGAGCAGCCGGTAGCTGGCCAGCGCGGGCAGCAGATGCGCCGGCGCCGGTAGCCGGCGGCGGGCCAGCAGGTGCGGGGCCCGTCCGGGGACCAGCACCGGCACCGCGAACCGCGACTGCACGTCGGCGTCGCCGGCGACGCCGAGCCGGTCGAGCAGCCCGCGGTAGGCGTGGTAGCAGCGGAGGAAGACGTGTTGACCGGTGTCCACGGCCAACCCGTCACGGCGGAAGGAGTAGGTGGCTCCGCCGAGCTCGGCTCGGCTTTCCAGCAGCGTCACCGCCAGTCCCTGGTCGGCGAGCCGGACCGCCGCAGCGATGCCGGCCAGGCCGCCCCCGATGACGCACACGTTGCCGGCTCCGCCAGGCACGGGGGCGCTCATACGGAGCGTCCGACGAGCGCGCGCGCGGCCACCCACGCCTTCTCCCGCCCGGGCAGAGACACCCGGCTGCGGGTGACCGCCAGCGGGTCCGCCGCGATCCGGGCGAGCAGTCGGCGGTAGATGCCGGCCATCGCGGCCGTGCAGGCCGCGCTGCGCCGGTCCAACAGGGGCAGCAGCCGCAGCCCGGTGTCGTACCACTGCGCGGCCCGACGCGCCTGGAAGCGTACGAGCTCGGACAGCCGCTCGGGAGGGTCGACGAACCGGGCGCCGTCCAGCCGCAGGGTGCAGCCGAACCGGTCCAGGTCCTCGGCCGGCAGGTAGATCCGCCCGTCGACCCGGTCCTCGACCAGGTCACGCAGGATGTTGGTCAGTTGCAACGCCACGCCCAGCGCGTCGGCCAGCGGTTGAGCCCGGCCCGGGTCGGCGGTGCCGAAAACCCCGAGGGAGAGCCGGCCGATCGAGCCGGCCACGCAGCGGCAGTACCAGTGCAGGTCGTCGAAGGTGTCGTACCGGCGGCCGGTCACGTCGGCGGCGCACCCGTCGATGAGTTCGTCGAAGGCCGCCAGCGGGATCGGCATCCGGACCGCGGCGTCGGCGAGGGCAGTGAGCACCGGATCGCCGTCGTCGTCATCGGGCAGCAGGTGCAGCGCCGCCCGGGTCCGCGCGAGGTGGTCCAGCTTCTCGTCGGGCGGCATGGTGCCGTCGCCGATGTCGTCGATGCGTCGGGCCGTGGCGTAGATGGCCGACAGGGCGCGGCGTTTCAGCGGCGGCAGCAGCCGGATGCCGTACGCGAAGTTGGCGGCCTGGCTGCGGGTGATCTGCTCGCAGCGCCGGTAGGCCGTGTCGATGTCGCCGATCGTGGTCATCCGGCGCTCCTCACGGCGGCGGTCAGCCAGCGGTGCAGGATGCGCTTGCCCTCGGGGCGGACCGTGGCCCGCAACGGGTCGTGGTCGGCCGCCGCCAACGCGTCGAGGGTGGCCCGGCCGCCGGCCAGGTAGCCGCTGACCGCGAGCCGGGCCCAGCCGTGCAGGCCCGCGACGAGCGTGGCGCCGGCGTCGAGCCATGCTCGAGCCCGCTCCGCCTCGAACTCGATCAGGTCCCGGAGCTGACGGCTGGCGGTGGGGCGGGCGAGGTCGGCCTCGGTGACGTCGAACCGGCCCATGTCCTCTGCCGGCAGGTAGATCCGGTCGCGGCGGTGATCCTCGGCCACGTCCTGCAGGTGCTCGACGAGCTGCAACGCCGTGCAGACCCGGTCGGACAGGGCGATCCTCGCCTGTCCGGCCTGCCCGAAGACGTGCAGGACCAGTTCGCCGACCGGATTGGCCGACAGGGTGCAGTAGTCGACCAGCTGGTCGAAGGTGGCGTACCGGGTCACCCGCTGGTCGACCCGGTTCGCCTCGATCAACCGGACGAGCGCGTCGAGGGGCAGCCGGCACTCGGCCACGGTGGGGGCGAGGGCGCTCACCACCGGGTGGGTCACCTCGCGGTCGGCGTAGAGGGACCGCAGGTCGGCCTCGATGGCGTCGAGAGCGGCGAGCCGGTCGGTCGGGCCGGGCAGGGGTTCGTCCCCCAGATCGTCGACCTGGCGGGCGTAGGCGTAGACCGCGAGCAGGTGGCGCCGGTACCGGCCGGGCAGGATCCGCAGCGCGACCGGAAAGTTCTCCTGCGACCGGGCCTGCTCGACCCGGCGTACCGCCGTGACAGCCGTGCGTTGGCTCATCAGCATTCCTTCCTGGCCGGGCACAGGGCCGACGGTGTCTGCCCGTCCGGGCAGTGCGGTCAGCCGGGTGCGAAACGCAGGTTCGCCGGTGTCGTAGGGCGTCCCGCTCGTGGCGGGGCTGGAGCGATCTGTGCAGGACCGCGCGCGGCGATGGGCGGCGCGGGTGGCGCCGGGAGCCACGCCCCCGGAACCCGCTGGAATTCACCTTAACCATGCAGATCGGTGCCAATTCCTTGATTCGCGCCAAATCGTCCGAGCCGCGCGCGCCCGTGAGTGTCCTGGCTCATGTGGTTCCCGGTCGCTGCGACGCGGCCGCCGTAGCCACGTCGACCGGGTAGGTGCGCCGGGCGGCAACCAGGATGAGGCCGTTGGCCAGCAACGGAACGAGCATGATCAGGAACGTGTCGCGCAGGCCGACGCCGTCGGCCTGCCCCGCCGCACCCCCGAACCGGTCGGCCAGCCACCCGAAGGTGGCCGGTGCGGCGGCCTCGGCCACGAGCCGCAGGACCGTCCGTACGCTCTCCGCCCGCCCCCACAACTGGCCGGGGACGATGTCCAGCCGGGCCGCGTCCAGCGGCGGGTTGGCAGCCGCCAGCGCGGCCGCCCCGAGCGCGATCAGCGGCAGCGCCGCGACCAACGAGGGCAGCCACACCCCGGGGACGAAGAAGATCGCCGCGGCGACGTAGCCGGCCGCCGGGACGAGGATCCGGACGCCGAGGTGGCCCCGGGCCAGCGCCCGGTCGGCGAGCCGGCCGGACAGTGCCACACCGGCGAGCGCCGCCACCCCGATCACCAGCAGCGGACCGGCGAGCGCCATCTGCGAGATCCCGAAGTGCCGGACCGCGAAGACGACGACGAAGGTGCGCAGACCCGCGGAGAAGAAATATCCTGTCGCCGAAGCCACGATCAACACCCGGTTGGTGGGGATCGACAGCAGGTAGATCACGGCTCGCGCGAGCGACCACCGGTTCGGATCCTCCCGCAGCACCCGGTCCGGGACCGGCTCTATGCCGTGAGTGGAGACCGCCGCCTGCGCGCGGTCGGCTGCCTGGCGCCCCGGGCCCTGCTGCCCCTGCCCCGATCCGCCCTGCTGCCGGGAGGGCCAGTCCGCACCGCCCCGGGCAGGCTCGGGCAGCAGTCGCCACAGTGCCCACGCCAGCCCCGCGCTGACCCCCCCGAGCAGGAAGAACGCGGCCCGCCAGGAGAGCGCCGCGGCCACCTCGTCGCCGACCAGCAGACCGATGCCGGCACCGATGATCTCGCCGGTGAGAATCCAACCGAGGACGGTCGCGCGCTCGGCCGGTGGGATGAAGTCCCCGGTCAGGGAGACCACCACCGGGCCGGCTGCGGCCACCCCGGCGCCGAGCAGCAGCCGGGATGCGAGCAGCCACCGGTAGTCGGGCGCCAGACCGCCGGCGATCATGGCGGCCGCCCACACCGCGACGGTGATCACGAGCAGGCGTACCCGGTTGGTCCGGTCGGCGAGGACACCCAGCGGCACGCAGGCCAGGACACCCACTCCCGACGACGCCGTGGCCAGCAGGCCGAGCTGGGCTTGGCCGATGCCCAGCCCCGCCTCCAGCTGCACGGCCGCCGCACCGATCGTGCCGATGTCCGCGCCGTTCAGCGCGAGCACCATGGCGAGCAGGAGCACGACACGGCGCATCCCCGGCCGGGCCGGGAGCCCGCCGGTCAGCCGTGCGCCAGGGCGGTGGCCGTGCTGGCCCCGCCCGCCCGAACTGGCCATCGCCGCCCGACCCGCCGTCGTCGGACACCGGTCGGTGCCCTGTTCCCCGACTCTGCCGCAACGGCGAGGCGCTCACGGCACAATCAGGGAGCGGGATCGACGACGACCCCAGCGGGACCTCCGATGACGGATCCTCCGGTTAGGATCCCGATGCATGCCCGATACGGACAGGGAGGCCGCGATGGCGGATACCACGTCGGAGGTACGGCCGGTGCCGGAGCAGTCGCCGTCGGCGCGCATCGATCCGTCCGTGCCGCATCCCGCCCGCCGCTACGACTACTGGCTCGGCGGTAAGGACAACTTCGCGGCGGACCGGCAGTCCGGCGACGCGGTCGCCGCCGCGTACCCGGCGATCCGGACCACGGTGATCGAGAACCGCCGCTTCATGCAGCGGGCCACCCGGTATCTGGCCGAGGCTGCCGGCATCCGGCAGTTCCTCGACATCGGGACGGGCATCCCGACCAGCCCCAACATGCACGAGGTCGCCCAGGGGATCGCCCCGGAGTCGCGGGTCGCGTATGTCGACAACGACCCGATCGTGCTGGCGCACGCACGTGCCCTCTTGACCAGCTCACCGGCGGGCTCCACCGCGTACGTCGACGCGGACCTGCGTGACCCGGAGCGGATTCTCAGCCACCCCGACATCCGCGCCACGATCGACTTCGACCGTCCGGTCGGGCTGATGCTCGTGGCGATGCTGCACTTCCTCACCGACGCCGACGACCCCTACGGGATCACCGGTCGGCTTCTCGAGGCTCTCCCGTCGGGCAGCTACCTGGTGATCTCCCATGCGACCACCGACCTGGTGCCCAGGGAGGTCGCCGCCACCGCGGCGCCGGTCACGACGACCAGCATGATCGACATGGCGTTCCGGACCAGGGACGAGTTCGCCACCTTCTTCGACGGCCTGGAGCTCGTGCCGCCCGGCATCAGCCCGATCACCGAGTGGCACCCCGACACTCCTGCGGAGCAGCGGCTGCCGGCCGCCCAGGCATCCATGTACGGGGCAGTCGCGCGAAAGCCCTGAGCCGACGGACGCGGACGGCCCCCTGGACGACGGACCGGAGCACCAACCGTCATGCCCCTGCAATCCTGGTTCTCCGACGCCAAGCTCGGCATCTTCGTGCACTGGGGCAGCTATGCCGTCAACGGGATCACCGAGTCGTGGTCGATGTTCCAGGGCGACATCTCGCCGGAGGACTACCTGCGGCAGCTCGACGGCTTCACCGCGGGCTCAAGGTCGGCCTCTACTTCTCCCACGCGGACTGGTCCCATCCGGACTACGCCAGCGTTCGGGGCCTGATTGTCGACGCCAACTCGGACAACCCGCTGGCGTACGCCCCACCGGGCCGCGAGGACCCTGGGCGCTGGGAACGGTTCCTGGTGTTTCACCGGGGCGCAGGTCGGCGAGCTGCTCGACCGGTTCGAGCCCGATCTGCTGTGGTTCGACGGGCAGTGGGAGCGCGACGAGAGCCAGTGGTGGTTCGCCGAACTCGGCGAGCAGATCCGGGCCCGCTCACCGCACACCGTCCTCAACGGCCGGCTGACCGGCTTCGGCGACTACGCCACGCCCGAGCAGGGTCTCCCCATCACCGCGCCGGACGGCCCCTGGGAGCTGTGCCTGACGGTCAACGACTCGTGGGGCCACCAGCCGCAGGACCACCACCACAAGTCGGTGCGGCAGCTCATGCGAACCTTCACCGAGGTGATCGGCGCGGGTGGCAACCTGCTGCTCGATGTCGGGCCGACCGCGGACGGCACCATCACGCCCGAACAGGCCGATCGGCTGCTCGGGCTGGGCGCCTGGATCGGACGTAACCGGAACGCTGTCTACGGCACCCGGGCCGGGCTGCCGCCCGGGCACCACTACGGCCCGTCCACGATCTCCGCGGACCGCAGGGTGGTGTACCTGATCTGCTTCGACGCGCCACGCGAGTTCGTCGCGGTGCGGGGCCTGCGCAGCACCGTACGCCGGGTCTGTGTGCTGGGCACCGGCGCGGAGCTGGCGCACCGCGTGGTGGGTGGCTTCGCCGACGTGCCCGTGCTCTACATCGACGCCCCCGCCGCGCTCGACGAGCACGCCACCGTGCTCGCCGTCGAGCTGGACGGCGAGCTGGACCTCCACCGAGGCAACGGGCACGGCTGACGCCGTTGCGTCAGGGTCGCCCGCCGAGCGGAGGCAGCGAATGTGGCGTCGCCGGCCGGCGGGCACCACACGTGCCCCTGCAGCGAAAAGGGAGGATTGACAACTGAGCGTCGTCGGGTCTCCACTGAGTGCAGCAGTCGACGTCGGTCCGACTCTCCCGGCCGGCCCGCCGCCGGCCCTGGGAGAGAACATGGACTCCTCGCCCGGCAAGCCGCCGCAGGACGCCCTGACGGTTCGGCGTCTGCGCCTCGGCATCGGTGTGGTCGGCATCGCGCTGCCGATCGTCCTGACGGTCGGTAACGCGCTGCTCACCGGCAGGTTCATCCTGCTCAGCTCGATCAGCGGCTCCTACTACACCGACATGCGCAACGTCTTCGTCGGTGGCATGTGCGCCATCGGCGTCTTCCTCATCTGCTACCGCTATCGCCGGCTCGACGACGTACTGAGCACGGTCGCCGGTCTGCTGGCGATCGCGGTGGCGTTGTTCCCGACCGCGACCGGCGTTCCGGCCGGCGCGCTCTCTCCCACCGACATCATGATCGGGCGGGTGCATCTGATCTCGGCCACGGCGCTGTTCCTGCTGCTGGCCGTCTTCTGCATCTTCCTTTTCCCCATGCCCGATTGGGCGACCGTGCCGACGACACCGCGGACGCGGGTTCGTAACCGCATCTACCACGCCTGCGGGGGAGTCATCCTCGGCGCCATCGCGCTCGCCGTGGCGAGCAACGCGCTACCCCAGTCCACCCAGGGCACCCTCAAGCCACTGTTCTGGTGCGAGGCGCTCGCGGTGTTCGCCTTCGGCACCGCCTGGCTGGTCAAGAGCGAAGCGCTGTTCAGCGACGAGCAGCTTGAGGGCGGTCCGCCCGGCGGTGGACCGATCCATGATTCGACCACGGGCACACCGAACCCGACCGACGAGCCTGCCAGCCGTTGACCGGACCGGCCCATCACACCGTCAACCTTCGATCTAGCGGATGTTGGCGGTGTGGCCGAGGGAGTAGCGGCCCGGCTGGGGCCAGATGGTCAACCCGTGCGGACCGCTGCCGACCGGAATACGGGCGAGTAGTTTCCCGTCCCGAGTACGGATGACGTAGACCTCGTTGTGATAGCGGCCGGACAACCACAGCGCGGTGCCGTCGGCGGACAGGCCACCCATGTCGGGGCTGCCGCCGCCGGGGATCTTCCAGGTGGTGGTGGGTTTCAGGGTGGTCAGGTCGAGCACGCTGATGCTGCCGGCGTCCCGGTTGGTGACGTAGGCGAGCTTGCCGTCGCGGCTGAAGTAGATGCCGTGGGCGCCCTTTCCGGTGGGGATGAAGCCGGTCTGCCGGGTCGCCTGCGCGTCGAAGACATAGACGCCGTTGGCGTGCATGTCGGCGACCAGGAAGTGTTGCCCGTCCGGGGTGAGGCGGGTGTCCTGCGGCATCCCGTCGGCGGTCTCGGTCAGGGTGAACTGGCGCAGCTTGCGCAGGCTGGCCGTGTCCAGCACGAGCATCCGGTTGGCGAACTCGCAACTGAACATCATGATCTTGCCGTCGGCGGAGTAGTCCATGTGGTTCACGCCCTTGCACTCGGGAAACCGCACCGAGCGCACCCGCCGCCAGTCGGCCAGGTCGTAGAAGTCCAGCCGCTGGTAGGCCTCGGCGACCACGATGGCCTGCCGGCCGTCCGGGGTGAAGTAGAGGTTGTAGACGTCCTCCAGCTTTCGGAACGCGCCGGGCTTGCCGGTCCGCGGGTCGACCGGCACGAGCCCTCCGTCGGGGATCTTGCTGGAGGCGACGTACAGCGTGCGCAGGTCGTACGACGGCACGACGTGCTGCGGCTCGGGGCCGCCCGGGAACGTGCCCACGACCTTGTAGGTGGTCGGGTCGATGACCGACACGTCGTTGCTCTTGGTGTTCGGCACGTAGACCAGCGCCTTGTCGTCCCGTACCGGCTCGGCCAGCATGTTCGGCCCCGCCCCCGCGTACACGTTGCCGGGTGCCGCGTACCCGGGCATCCCCGCGACCAATGGCCCGAACGGCGCCGCCGACGCCGTTCCCGGCGGCGTCGTCGCATGCGGCCGCTGCCGGTCCGCGTCGGCGGTGGTGCAGGCCGCGCCGAGGAGCAGTACCGCCCCTGCCAGGGGCCCGATCCGCCGCCAGGTCGCCACCCTCGGGATCCTAATTGTCGCGTTGTTGCCGATCAGCCGGTTCGGCGGAAGCCAGCCGATGATCCACCCGGCCGAATGACGGTCTCCAGGTCATCCGATCCCGGCCGCTGCCGCACCGTCCTTGCCGGACGAGTTCCGCCGCCGGCTGACGGAGCACAACGGGGCAAAATACGCGTCGATTTGTAGCTCTGTCCGGCGCGCAATTCCTGCGAATGAATCTTGACCACGAGAAAGTGCTGGCCATAGGCTCCGGTCTCCGTGACGCAATTCCCACCGGAAACAGGTACCGACATGCCTCAGTCGAAGCAACCACCCGGAACGGTCATCACGAAACGGCTGGCAGGCGCCGCCGCGATCCTCCTCCTGGCCGGTACGGCGCCCCTTACGGGCGTCTCCCCGGCCGGCGCCGCCGCCCCGACCCCCACCTGCAGCAACGATTCCTCGGCCCGACTGTCCACCGTGCCCAGCCCCGAGTCGGTGCTCGGCTTCCCCCTCGGCGTCGGCCAGGAGCGGGTCGTCACCAACGACGAGGTCCGCGGCTACCTGAAGGCCGTCGACGACGCCTCCGACCGCGTGGTCACCGGCGTCATGGCGACCAGTGAGCTCGGCCAGCCGCTGCCGTACGCCATCGTCTCGAACGAGCGGCACGTCCAGCAGGGCACCCTGCAGCAGATCGCCAGGGACATTCGCGACCTGCGCGACCCGCGCCGGACCACGGCACACAAGGCCGCCGGGACCGCTACCGACAGCCCGGCCATCGTCTGGGTGACCGCCAACGTGCACGGCGGCGAGAAGAGCGGCACGGACGCCGCCCTCAAGACCCTGTACGAACTGGCCTCCGGCCTGTCCTGTGCGGTCGCCGAGCGCAACGACAACCTGGTCACCGTCATCGTGCCGACGCAGAACCCGGACGGCCGCGACGCCAGCCGTCGGCAGAACGAGTTCGGCTTCGACATGAACCGGGACTGGTTCGCCCGTACCCAGCAGGAGACCGACGGCAAGATCGAACTCCTGCGCCAGTACCCGCCGCAGGTCTTCATCGACGCGCACGAGATGGGTGGCCGGCAGTACTTCTTCCCGCCCAACGCCGACCCGATCCACCACGAGATCTCCAGCGAGAACGTCGACTGGATCAACCGGATCGGCGAGGCCAACAAGGCCGGCTTCGGCTACAACGGCGCCTGCGGCGGGGCCGTCACCACCGAGTGCTACTTCAACTACTCGACGTACGACCTGTTCTTCATGGGCTACGGCGACACGGTGCCGGCCGCCGGCTTCGGCGCCGCCGGCATGACCTTCGAGAAGGGCAGCTCGTCGGCGGTCGCCGACCGGGTCCAGCAGCAGTTCAACACGCAGTGGTCGACCCTCGGCTGGGCCGCCGCGAACAAGCACGAGGTGCTGAGCAGCTACTTCAAGATCTGGACGGACGCGCTCGCCGAGGGCAGGGCCGGCACGCTGGAGCCGAACGAGGTGGTCCAGCCCACCAACACGGTCCAGTTCTCGGTGCCGGACCTCAAGGTCAGGTCGTACTTCCTGCTCCCCGACCGTCAGCTCGCCGACGTGCGCCAGCTGGTCGAGCGGCTGCGCCGGATGGACGTCGAGGTGTACGAGGTGACAAAGCCGACGACGGTGCCCAACGCCCGGATCTTCGGCGGGCGCACCGCGACCGACTTCACGGTGCCGGTGGGCGCGTACTGGATCCCGATGGACCAGCCGCAGAAGCACTGGATCCAGGCGATCATGGGTGAGGACCCGTACGTCCCGTTCCCCTACTTCTACGACGTGTCCTCCTGGAGCAACCCGCTGCTGATGGGTGTGAACACGATCTACACCGGCGACGAGGTGCGGCCCCAGGCCCAGCTCGTCCGGCAGATCTCCGGCGGTAAGACCTCGGCGGCGGGGGCGAAGGGCTCGTACGCGTACCCGCTGGACTCGGCGGCGGCCGCCGAACTCACCTTCCGGCTGCTCGGCCAGGGCGTGCCGCTCGTGCGTGACCTCGACACCAGCGTAGTGGGCTTCCCCGCGAAGAGCCTGACCGCGAAGATCGACGGGCTTGCCAGGTCGCTCGGGGTCACCCTGACGCCGAACGGCGCGGCGGCCAGCGGGACGCCGGTGGACCTGCCGGATGTCGGGCTGTTCCAGGGCACCGGCATCACCACCACCTCCGGCTCCTACGGCGAGGCCCGGTACGTGCTCGGCAAGCGGTGGGGCCTCGACCTGAAGCCGGTGACGACCGCCGACATCAACAGCAACACGCCGGCGTTCACCGAGCGCACCGTGCTGCTCGTGCCGGACGGCAGCAGCTCGAACGGCGGCCTCACCGCCGCCGGACAGGCCAACCTGCGGAACTGGATCGCCCAGGGCCACACCTACCTCGGCCTGCGCAACGAGGGCACCCGGATGGCTCGGGCCGCCGGTCTCACCTCCACCACCGAGAAGACGAAGCCGGCCGACTACCGGATGATCGGTTCGCACCTGCGGGTCGACGTCGACGGCAGCAGCCCGGTCGCGCTGGGGCGCCCTTCGGAGGACTTCGAGTTCAACAACAACGACTCGATCCTGACGGCGAGCACCACCGGCACGAACGTGCTCAGCTACCCGTCGGACGACACCTTCTGGTCCAACGGCTACACCGTCCGTGCGGACGCGCTGAAGGGGACGGTCGCGGTCGTGGACGAGCCGACCGGTGCCGGCCGGGCAGTACTGTTCGCGTTCAACCCGCTCTTCCGGGCGTACAACGAGAACGGTCTGCACCTGGTGGCCAACGCGCTGCTCTACCCGGCGGCCGCCGCCCCGGCAGCGCGCACCCTCGCGCCGCAGCGCGCGCTCGGGATCGACCCGGCCCGCGCCGCCGCGGCCGCCGCCCCGGCGCCGGAGAACCTGGGCGGCGAGTGGCGACCGATCACCATCGAGGTGGCGGCCGGCGATCTGGCCCGTACCCAGCAGGTCGTGGCCGGCTTCACCGACACCGCGCGGGTGTCCGAGGCCGCCTCCTCCGGCTACCTGGTGATCCCGAACCCGGACGGTCTCCAGGCCGACGAGCACCCGTTCCTGCGTGACATGGTGCAGGCCCTGCGGGATGCGCAGATCCCGCTGCGGTCCGTGGTGGGCTGACCCACCGACCGAGGTCCGGCCGGCCTGCCTCCTGGGCCGGCCGGGCCCCGGCATCCGTCCCGCTCCCCACCCCTCAGCGCGCTAGCGTTGGCCCGCTCGTCGTCGCGCCCCCATGCGCCGCCAGGGTGTCACCAGGACCAGGACGGCCAGTACGACCGCAGCACCCAGGCCGAGGCCGGTCCACAGCGGGAACGACGACTCCCCGGCCGGATCCTTGCGCTCGCCCCTGACGGCGGCCACGGAATGGTCGTCCTTCTTCTCATCGGGTGTGACGAGGTTGCCGACGGACGCGTTGGGAGGAAGGGCGAAGCCCCAGTTGAGCAGGGCTGTCGCCTCGCCGAGACTGCCCAGCGGCGCGGTCTCCGCGCCGAGCAGGGTCACCGCGAGCCGCCGGCCGTCGCGTTCGGCCACCCCGACGTACGTCTGCCGAGCCAGATCGGTGAAGCCCGTCTTGCCGCCGAGTGTCCCGGGGTAGCGGTCCAGCAGCGTGAGGTCGTGCGTGATCTCGAACCCCGGCGTACCCGGCCCTGCCGGTATTTGCGCCACCCTGGTGGCGATGTATCGCCGGAAGTCCTCGCGATCGAAGGCGGCCCGCGCGATCAGCGCCAGGTCGTACGCGCTGGTGTACTGGCCCGGGCCGTCCAGGCCGGAGGGCGTCGCGGCGTGGGTCTGGTTCGCGTGCAGCCGGTGCGCCTCGTCGTTCATCGCCTGCACGCCGCCCTGCCTGCCGGCGCCGCCGCCACCGACGCGTGCCAGCACGTTGGCCGCGTCGTTCCCCGACTTGAGGAGGAGCCCCAGCCACAGGCTCTCGATCGAGTAGTGTCCCCCCTCGACCACGCCCATCAGCGAACTGGTCGGATCGAGATCCTGCAGGTCCGCCCGGGTCACCTCGACGACCTGGGCCGGGTCGAGGCGCGGCATCAGGGTCGCCGCGAGCAGCAGCTTCTGCACGCTGGCCGGCGTCCGGTGCTCGTGCGGGCCGCATCCGCCCAGCACCACACCAGTGTTGAGATCCGCCACCAGCCAGGAGGTGGCGGTCACTGCCGGCGCCATCGGCGCGCCCGCCGGAATGGTCACTCCCGCCGTCGCCAGCGCGTCTCCCCCGACCGCTGCCTGTCCGGGATCGACCGGCGGCGGAGCCGATGCGGTGGGCGGGGGCACCGGCGGCTTCACTGCCGGGCATGGCACGTAGGGCGCGGCTGCCGCCCGCGTCGCAGGCACGATCACCACAGCGGGCATGGCCAGGATGGCACCGAGCGTGATGCGAAAGGCTGTCACGTTAACGTACGGTAATCCTCGGCGGGGTGGACGCGGTCCGATTGGAGAAAGCACTCCGCGGTGACGTGGGCGGGACCGGACCTCCGGCAGCCCGACCTCGTCAGCGGTCGCCGGCCTGGGACTGGCGCGATCGGGCGTAGGTGTCGTCGCGGTCGATCCGCAGCTCCCGCTCCAACTCGCCGATGACCGCTCGCAGATCGTCCAACCGCTGGCTGAGAGCGATCCGGTCCAGCTCGTCGGGCACGCCGTCGCCGTCCTCGTCGTAGTCGGGCGCCAGCCGCTCGGTCATCTCCAGCCGGCGAGCCTCCTCCATCGAGTTCACGATGACCGCGATCAGGATGTTCAGCAGCAGGTTGACCGTGATCATCACGAAGCTGATGTAGTAGAGCAGCGTCCAGGGCGACACCGTCATGCCCTGCTCGATGAGGTCCGGCAGGGTCTCCAACGACAGCAGCACGAACAAGGTCAGCAGGGACCGGCCGATGTCTCCGTACTGCTCCGGAAACCGATCGCCGAAGATCAACCACCCGGCCATGCCGTACACGTAGAGGGTGACCGCGGCCAACGCGAGGAAGGCCGCGACACCGGGCAGGCTGCGCCACAACGCGGCCACGATGGTGCGCAACCCTGGCGAGAACCGCACCAGCCGCAGCACCCGGGCAACCCGCAGGAATCGCAGCACCGTGGTGTCACCGTGCAGGCCCGGAATGAAGACCGCCATGATCACCAGAAGGTCGAAGACGTTCCAACCGTGCCGGAAGAAGTCCTGCGGTCGGCGACCGTACGCCAGCAGCCGGATCGCGATCTCGACGACGAAGACCAACCGGAAGACCCACTCCAGCCCGCGCAGGACCTGGCCCAGCGATCCGAGGCGCGGATAGGTCTCGAGGCCGAGCAGCACTCCGTTGACCATGATGAGCACGACGATGGCGATCTCGAACGGGCGCGACCTCGCGATTCGGGCACAGTGTGCTGCCAGACCGGTTGGCTCGGCGGAGGGAGCAGGCCGGGCATCGCCTCGCTGCTCGGGCACCGAAGGCCGGCTCACCGTGCCCACGCGTCCGCAGCTCCGCTGTTCACCACGGACCGAATCGCGAGCGAGGGCCGGAGATCCATGCCGACAGCCTAAGCGGTCGCCGCCTATGCTCCGGCGCATGGGAGATCCGTTCCGGGTGCGTATCACCGTCCGCGGGTACGAGCTCGACACCCAGGGCCACCTGAACCAGGCCGTCTATCTCCAGTACGCCGAGCACGCCCGGTGGGAGTGCCTCCGCGCCGCCGGCATCTCCCAGGACCGGCTCATCGCCACCGGAGTGGGACCGGTGGCCCTGGAGGTCACCCTCCGCTACTTGAGCGAGCTGCGCGGTGGGGATCAAGTGGACGTGTCCTGCGAGTTCCGATGGAGCGAGCGCAAGACCTTCCGCCTCGACCAGAACTACACCCGCCCGGACGGCGGCCAGGTAGCGACGCTGACCGGGGTGGGTGGACTGCTCGACCTGTCCGCCCGGCGGCTGGTGCCCGACCCGCGCGAGCGGTTCCGGGAACTGGCCACCGACCCGCGGCCGCTCAACCTCTGAGACCGGCCGGCGCAGCCCTGACGCCACAGCTCGTCAAGGCTCGACGGGCGTGCGGTGGAGCGGGCTCCCGTCCGCGCCGGGGCTGCTGCCGGCTCACCCGGTTCGGGGAGTGCCGTCGTCACCTAGGAACGGCGTGCACTTACGGCCGCCTCCGGGCTCGGCTAGACCGGAGTCACCACGTGCCGATCCGAGCGCATCGAGGGGGTTGGCGGCATGCATCCGCGCTGTTCGAGCGCCGGCTTCGGCAGCGCCGAAGCGGTCGCGGAGGCGATCCTGTACGAGGGTTACCTGCTCTATCCCTACCGCCGGTCATCGGGCAAGAACCGGGTGCGCTGGCAGTTCGGAGTCCTCGTACCCCCGGCCTGGGGGGAGGCGCACGGCCTGGTCGACAGCGGCGTGGCGGGCTCGGCCGAGTCGCCGTGGCAGCAGACGGAATGCCTGATGGAGGCTCCGGAGACCGCGGTCGTCCGGGTCCGGCTGCGGTTCCTGCAGCTGCAACGCAAGACGGTGGAGGAACGAACAGCCGACGGCGCTCACCGGCCGGTCGACCGGATCGACGCCGAGGGCCGCACGGAGCTCAGCTTCGACGAGGCCGTACCGCGGGAGTTCGACCTCGAGGCGTCCGTCGCCGACCTGCGGCGCGGGCATCGCCTCGACGTCCAGGTGCCGGGCGGTGAGGACGTCGAGCAGTTGGTCGACGACCGGGGCGAGCCGGTCGGGCGGGTGGTGCGTCGCCGGTGGCCGTTGTCCGCATCGGTCAGCGTCTCCGCCGCCTCGTGTCCGGCGCCCTTCCGGCTGCTGCGACTCACGCTACGCGTCGAAAACACGGATCGGACGACGCCCGCGGGCAGCCGGCGTGACGACGCCCTGCGGTGTTGCCTGCTCGCGGCGCACACCCTGCTCGCCGTCGACCAAGGGCGGTTCCTGTCGCTGCTCGATCCGCCGGAGTGGGCGGCGCACGCGGCGCGGGACTGCCGGAACGTGCACACCTTCCCGGTGCTCGGCGGCGAGCCGGGCAGCTCCGACGTCCTGCTCTCGTCACCCGTCATCCTCTACGACCACCCGCAGATCGCGCCGGAGAGCCCGGGCGACCTGCACGACGCGACCGAGATCGACGAGATCCTGTCGCTGCGCACGCTCACCCTCTCCGATGCCGAGAAACACGAGGTACGGGCCACCGATCCCCGTGCCGCGGCCATCCTCGACCGCGTCGAGACCATGCCGCCCGAGGTGCTCGAACGGTTGCACGGAGCCATCCGATCCCTGGAGCCCGTCCGCCGGCAGGGTGAGGCCACGGGGCCGACACCCTGGTGGGAGCCCGGAGCCGACGCCGCGCTCGGGCCGGAGGCAGAGACCGTCCTGGTCGCGGGCGCCCTGCTGTCGAGAGGGAGCCGCGTCCGGTTACGACCACGCCGGCAGGGCACCGACGCGCACGACATGTTTCTGGCCGGCCGTACCGGTCGGGTGGAGCAGGTGTTGCTCGACGTCGACGGGACACGGTTCCTGGCCGTGACGGTGGACGACGACCCGGGCGCGGAGCTGCACCAGTGGTACGGGCGTCTGCGCCACTTCCGCCCGGAAGAGGTCGAGCCGCTGGTCGGGGAGGTCGAGACGCGATGAGCAGCGACGGCAGTGGCCGGGTCCTGGTTGCCGGCATCGGCAACATCTTCCTCGGCGATGACGCCTTCGGCGTGGAGGTCGTCCGGTGTCTGCGGGATGCCGTCCTGCCGGCGCGGGTGGATGTGTCCGATTACGGGATCCGGGGAATGCATCTGGCCTACGATCTGCTGGACGGCCGCCACGACGTGCTGGTCATGGTGGACGCGTTGCCGCTGGACGAGCCGCCGGGGACGTTGGCCGTCGTGCAGGTGGATCTCGACGCCCCCGGCTGGACCCTGCGGCCGGCGGACGCACTGTACGCACCGGCCGCCGACGGGCACGGCATGGATCCCGAGTCGGTGCTGCGCCTGCTGCGCAGTCTGGGCGGCAATGTCGAGCGCATTCTCGTGGTGGGCTGCCAACCCGCCGTCCTCGACGAGCGGATGGGGCTGTCGGCGCCGGTTGCCGGCGCGGTCGACGAGGCGGTCCGAACAGTGGTCCGGATCGCACAGGAGGAAGCCGCGCGACTCGACACGTTGCAGGAAGGCTGCCGGCGGGCGGCAGCAGAGCGGGAGGTGACCGCCGATGCATGAGACGGGTTTGTCCGAGGCGATCGTGGAAGCGGCAGTACGCCGAGCCGCCGGGCGCCGGGTCACGGGCCTGCGGGTACGAATCGGCGGCCACCCGGTCGACCCCGAGGTCGTCACCCAGGGCATCCAGGTGGCCGCGGCCGGCACCGTCGCAGCGGACGCCGCCGTCGACCTGGTGCTGGAACCGATGACGGTCCAGTGCCACGACTGCGGCAGCAGCGGGCCGATCACCGATCACCTCGCGATGGTGGCCTGCCCGCAGTGCGGTGGTGTCGACATCGACGTCACCGGCAGCGACGACGTCGTGCTGGAGTCCGTCACGATGGCCAACGCCGAGTTGGGAGCGGTCTGATGGACGCCACCGAGCTGCTGCGGCACGACCATCGCGTGGTGGAACAGCTGTTCCGGGACTACCGGGCGGCGGAATCGGACGCGCAGCGCCGCGGCGTCGTGGAGGTCCTCGTCCGCGAACTGTCGAAGCACGCCGCGCTCGAGGAAGTTCTCTTCTACCCGTTCGCCGCGAAGGTGCTGGCCGACGGGCAGGTCGACCGGCACCTCGCCGGGCATCGGCCGATCAAGGATCTGCTCCTCGAACTGGACCGCTGCCGGGCCGGCGATCCGGCGCAGGACCAGCTGATGGAGCGGCTGGCCTCCGCCGTCGAGCGGCACGTGCAGGACGACGAGCGCGAGCTCATGCCGCTGTTGTGCTCGCGGGCAGACGAGCAGGCCCTCCGTGAGCTGGGCCAGGAGATCGACCAGGGAAAGCAGCGGGCCCCGACGCGCCCGCACCCGCACGCGCCGGACAAACCGCCGGCGTTGGCCCTCGCGGCGCCGTTGGCGGCCATCTACGACCGGTTGCGGGATCGGATGCAAGGGAGGCCACGCACATGACGCAGGCTGCGCGCGACACCGCGGTGATCCCGCAGGAGAACGGGTTCGACGAGATCACCATCCTCTGGATCTCCGAGGGCATGAGTTGTGACGGCGATTCCGTGTCGATGACTGCCTCCGACCAGCCGGCGATCGAGGACATCGTTCTCGGGCTCATCCCCGGTCTGCCGAAGGTCAACGTGCACAACAAGGTGTTGTCGCCGGCGGCCGGCGGCGAGGAGTTCCTGGCGCCGTACCGGAGAGCGGCCCGTGGGGAGATGCGCGAGCCGTTCATTCTCGTCATCGAGGGATCGATCCCGAACGAGAACATCAACGGCGACGGGTACTGGACGTCGTTCGGCAACGACGAGAAGACCGGTGAGCCGCTGACCCTGAACTGGTGGATCGACCAACTCGCGCCGAAGGCGTGGGCGGTCGTCGCCGCCGGTACCTGCGCGACGTACGGCGGCATCCACGCCATGGCGGGCAACCCGACGGGGTGCATGGGCCTGGCCGACTATCTCGGGTGGGACTTCCGGTCCCAGGGCGGCCTGCCGATCGTCAACGTACCCGGCTGCCCGATCCAGCCGGAGAACTTCATGGAGACCCTGACCTGGGTGCTCTACCACGCCGCCGGCTCGGCGCCGCCCCCGCCGCTGGACCACATGCTGCGGCCACAGTGGCTGTTCGGCAAGACCGTGCACGAAGGCTGCGACCGGGCCGCCTACTACGAGCAGGCCGACTTCGCCAAGGACTACAACTCACCCAAGTGCCAGGTGAAGGTCGGCTGCTGGGGGCCGGTCATCAACTGCAACGTCCCGAAGCGCGGCTGGATGGGCGGCGTGGGCGGCTGCCCCAACGTCGGCGGCATCTGTATCGGCTGCACCATGCCGGGGTTTCCCGACAAGTTCATGCCGTTCATGGACATGCCTCCCGGCGGCAGCCTGTCCACGTTGCTCATCAAGCCGTACGGCGCCGTGATCCGCCGCCTGCGCGGCCTCACCAACGCCACCGCCAACCGGGAACCGAAGTGGCACCACAACGGGCCGGAGCTCACCAGCGGCTACAACCCCCGGTGGCGCCCGTACGGTCCGGCAGATCCCCGCCGACAGGCAGCAGAGGAGAGGAACCGACCGTGACCGCGACGAAACCAAAGCCGGCCGTCGCCCAGAAGCCCGGCGAACTGGTGGAGATGGCGTGGGATCCGATCACCCGGATCATCGGCAACCTCGGCGTCTACACGAAGATCGACTTCGCGAACCGCGTGGTCGCCGAATGCCACACCACGTCGTCACTGTTCCGCGGCTACTCGGTGTTCATGAAGGGCAAGGACCCGCGCGACGCCGGCTTCATCACCAGCCGGATCTGCGGCATCTGCGGCGACAACCACACGACCTGCTCGGTCTACGCGCAGAACATGGCCTACGGCATCAAGACGCCGCCGCTGGCCGAATGGATCATCAACCTCGGCGAAGCCGCCGAGTACATGTTCGACCACACGCTGTTCCAGGACAACCTCGTCTTCGTCGACTTCTGCGAGGCGATGGTCAAGCAGACCAACCCGAGTGTGCTCGCCCGCGCGGAGAACACCGCGGCACCAGGGCGCGATATCCACGGCTACCGGACGATCGCCGACATCATGCGGGCCTACAACCCGTTCGAGGGCGAGGTCTACAAGGAGGCGCTGAAGGTCAGCCGGACGACCCGGGAGATGTTCTGCCTGATGGAGGGCCGGCACGTCCACCCGTCGACGGTCTATCCCGGCGGGGTCGGCACCATGCCGCAGCCGACGCTGTTCACCGACTACATGAGCCGGCTGGTCAGCATCCTGGACTTCGTCAAGAAGGCCGTCGCCATGAACGACGACATCTTCGACTTCTGGTACGAGGCGTTGCCCGGCTACGAGGAGGTCGGCCGGCGCCGGGTCCTGCTCGGCTGCTGGGGCTCGTTCCAGAACCCCGACGTCGTCGACTACCGGTACGAGACCATGACGAACTGGGGGCGGGCGATGCACGTCACGCCCGGCATCGTCGTCGACGGCAAGCTGCTCACCACGGACCTGGTCGAGATCAACCTCGGCATGCGGATCCTGCTCGGCAGCTCCTATTACAAGGACTGGGCCGGCCAGGAGGAGCCGTTCGTCGAATACGACCCGCTCGGCAACCCGGTCGACATCCGCCATCCCTGGAACCAGACCACGCTCCCCGATCCCGGCAAGCGCGACTTCAGCGACAAGTACAGCTGGGTGATGAGTCCGCGCTGGTTCGACAAGAGCAGCGGGCAGCACCTCGCGCTGGACACGGGTGGCGGATGCTTCGCCCGGCTCTACACGACCGCGCTGGCGAAGATGGTCGACACCCCGTACGTCAAGTCGACCGGGCGCAGCGTGCAGATCTCGCTCCCGAAGAGCAGGACCCTGCCCGAGATGACGTTGGAGTGGAAGATCCCGCGCTGGTCGAACGCGTTGGAGCGGGACCGTTCGCGGGCCTACTTCATCGCGTACGCCGCGGCGATGTCGCTGTACTTCCTGGAGCAGGCGATGGAGCGGGTGCGCGGCGGCGACATGCGGGTCTTCGCCGAGTTCGACGTGCCGGACGAGGCCATCGGCTGCGGCTTCCACGAGGCCGTCCGGGGCATCCTGTCGCACCACATCGTGATCCGGGACCGCAAGATCGCCAACTACCATCCGTATCCGCCGACGCCGTGGAACGGCAGTCCCCGCGACAGCTACGGCACACCGGGGCCGTACGAGGATGCGATCCAGGACACGCCCATCTTCGAGGAGAACGGCCCGGACAACTTCAAGGGCGTGGACATCATGCGGGCGGTACGCAGCTTCGACCCCTGCCTGCCCTGCGGGGTGCACATGTACGTCGGCGGCGGTCGTACCCTCAAGAAGATCCACTCGCCGATGTTCGGCGCGTCGCATGGGTGAGCCGCCCTGCATCCAGCGGCTCGACGACGCGGCCGTCGAGCCGCGCCTGACCCGCCT
Organism: Micromonospora sp. SL4-19; assembly: GCF_047921475.1. Classification (NCBI taxonomy): domain Bacteria; kingdom Bacillati; phylum Actinomycetota; class Actinomycetes; order Micromonosporales; family Micromonosporaceae; genus Micromonospora; species Micromonospora sp. SL4-19. The sequence continues at coordinate 166,286 of NZ_JBLROB010000003.1, read as the reverse complement.
GGACGCCGCGCTCGGCCAACTCGAGCAGACCCCCGGCCGCACCGCCGAGCTGGCGCTGGAAGCCGTCGAGATCCTGACCGAGGTGTACGGCGAGGCGCTGGCCCGGGTCACCGATCTCGCCGCCGACGACCGCCGTGCGCTCGACCGCCTCGCCGACGACGAACTGCTGCGGCACCTGCTGCTGTTGCACCGCATCCACCCGGATCCGGTGGAACGGCGGGTGGCCCGTGCGGTGGACGATCTCCGGCCGCAGCTGCGCGCCCGGGGCGCCGAGATCGCCCTGGTCGGCGTCCAGGACGAGGTGGCCCGGATCAGCCTGTCGGCGAGCTCCTGCGGCGGTGGCGAAGCCCTGCGCGACCAGGTGCGGGAGCTGGTGTTGACGTTCGCCCCGGAGCTCTCCGCGGTCGACGTGGTGGCGCCCGCGGCGGCGCCGGCGCTGATCCCGGTCGCCACCCTGTGGCAACGGCCCGACCGGGCACCGGCCGGTCAGGTGAGCGTGGGCGACCGGATGCCACAGGCCGCGGGTCCGCTGACGTCGGGTGGCCCGCCGTGACGCCCGGCGCGCTGCAACGGGTGATCCGCCGCGCGGCGCAGCGCTCGACCACGATCGAGCGCTGCGGCATGTGCGCCGGGCCGGTCGGCCCGAAGCACCGGCACGTGTGGGACGAGCAGGACGCCGAGCTGATCTGCGCCTGCACACCGTGCTCCCTGCTGTTCGAACGCGAGGCGGCCGGCGGCAGCCGGTACGAGCTCGTTCCCACCCGTGGCACTCGGTTGGCGGGTCTGTCCGCCGACGAGCTCGGCGTGCCGGTCGGTCTGGCGTTCTTCGTGAAGCAGCGGGACGGCCGGGTGCTCGGGCACTACCCGAGCCCGCTCGGCACGACCGAGTCGGAGATCGATGCCGGCGCCTGGCGGGTCGTCGAGGCACGATCGCCCGCGCTGGCCGAGCTGAGGCCACGGGTCGAGGCGTTGCTGGTGTGGACCGGCACGCCGCGCGGCGGCGACCACCAGTGGGTGGTCCCGGTCGACGACTGCTTCCGGCTCGTGGCGCTCATCCGGCAGCACTGGACGGGCATGTCGGGGGGAAGCGCGGTGTGGCGGGAGATCCGCCAGTTCTTCGACGATCTCGGCCGACGGCATGGCCGGCAGACCGGCAACGACTGATTGAGGGGGCGGAAATGGGCGAAATCCGGGTGGGCGATCCCGATGTCGAACTCGACGCGCCGGCGCACACCAAGGGTGTGGAAGAGGGCAACTCGCGGAGAAGGAAGCAGGCAGGCCATCACGATGACGGAACGGTGGATGGCCGCCGCTCGACCGGCATCCGGCCCAAGAAGCACGACCCGATCCTGCCGATCATGCCGAACCTGCCGCCGGGCTGAACGGCCCCGGGGTGGACCCGAAGGAGGTGAGCTGTGCGGAAGCTGTTCGCGCTGCTGGCCGTCGTGGCCGTCGTGGGGGTGTTCTGGAAGGAACTGCCCGCGCTGCGGCGCTATATCAAGATCGAAAAAATGTGATGGGAAGGCGAATCAGCCGATGTGTCTAGGGATCCCGGGCGAGATCGTCGAGATCAAAGCCGGTCGCGACGACCTCGCCATCGTGGACGTCGTGGGCGTCCGGCGGGCGATCAACATCGGCCTGCTCGGTCAGGACCAGGTGGGCATCGGCGACTGGGTGCTCGTCCACGTCGGGTTCGCCATGTCGAAGATCGATGAAGCCGAGGCCGCCGCCACGCTGACAATGTTGACCGGTCTCGGACAGGCGTACACCGACGAGCTGCAGGCGCTCGCCGAGTCCGACATCACCTAGGGAACGACCACATGCGTTTCGTTGACGAGTACCGCGACGCGGACAAGGCCCAGGCGTTGGCCACCCAGATCGCCGCACTGTGCGAGCCGGGGCGGCAGTACAAGTTCATGGAGGTCTGCGGCGGCCACACGCACACCATCTACAAGCACGGGATCGAGGACTACCTACCGGAGAACGTCTCGCTCGTGCACGGCCCCGGCTGCCCGGTGTGCGTGATCCCGATGGGCCGGGTGGACGACGCCATCGCGATCGCCCACGAGCCGGGCGTCATCCTGACGGCGTTCGGCGACATGATGCGGGTCCCGGGCGGGAACGGCTCGTTCTTCGACGCCAAGGCGGCCGGCGCCGACATCCGGATGGTGTACTCGCCGTTGGACGCCTTGAAGATCGCCCGGACCAACCCGGACCGCAAGGTCGTCTTCATGGCGATCGGGTTCGAGACCACCTCGCCGTCGACGGCGATGACCGTGCTGCGGGCAGCCGCCGAAGGGATCGACAACTTCTCGGTCTTCTGCAACCACGTCACGATCCTGCCGGCGATCAAGGCGATCCTCGACTCACCGGATCTGCGTCTCGACGGCTTCCTCGGACCCGGGCACGTCTCCACGGTCATCGGGTGCCGGCCGTACGAGTTCATCGCCCGCGACTACGGCAAGCCGCTGGTGTGCGCCGGGTTCGAACCGCTGGACCTCCTGCAGTCGGTCCTGATGCTGCTCAAGCAGCTCGCCGAGGGCCGCTGCGAGGTGGAGAACCAGTACACCCGGGTGGTGCCCTGGGACGGCAACCTGCGCGCGCTCGAGGCCATCGGCCAGGTCATGCAGCTGCGACCGTACTTCGAGTGGCGCGGCCTCGGCTTCATCTCCCACTCCGCACTGCGGATGCGGGACGAGTACGCGGCCTTCGACGCCGAGCGACTCTTCGACGTTCCCGGAGTGCGGGTGGCGGACCCGAAGGCCTGCCAGTGCGGCGAGGTGCTCAAGGGTGTGCTCCAGCCCTGGGAGTGCAAGGTGTTCGGCACCGCGTGCACGCCGGAGACCCCCATCGGCACGTGCATGGTCTCGTCGGAGGGCGCCTGCGCGGCCTACTACAACTTCGGCCGCTTCACGCGGCAGCGGCTCACGGAGGCGGTGCGGGCATGACGACCGAACGCACCGCCGAATGGGCCGAACGCGCCGTGACCGAGGCCGAAGCCCTGGTCGACGGGGAATCCGGACGGCTGTCGCCGGAGCAGCAGGTGCTGCAGCGCATCGAACGGGCCCGCCGACGTAAGCCGAAGGTCAGGGAGAGCCGGGTCACGCTCGCGCACGGCGCGGGCGGGAAGGCGAGCCGCACGCTGGTCGAGGGAATTTTCGTCGAGGCGTTCCGCAACCCGGCCCTGGAGGCGCTCGACGACGCGGCGGTGCTCAGCCCGGGAAGCGACCGGCTGGCCTTCACCACCGACTCGTACGTGGTGTCGCCGCTGTTCTTCCCGGGCGGGGACATCGGCGACCTCGCCGTCAACGGCACGGTCAACGACCTCGCCGTCAGCGGCGCCCGTCCGTTGTACCTGTCGGCCGGGTTCATCCTCGAGGAGGGATTTCCGGTCGCCGACCTGCAACGGATCACCACCTCCATGGCCCTCGCGGCGCAGCGCGCCGGTGTCCAGGTGGTCACCGGCGACACGAAGGTGGTGCAGCGGGGCAAGGCCGACGGCTGCTACATCAACACGGCCGGCGTCGGCCTGCTGGAGCGACCGGTGGCGTTGGGCACCACGCACGTGCGGCCCGGTGACGCGGTCGTCGTCTCCGGGCCGATCGGCGACCACGGCGTCACCGTCATGCTCGCCCGCGGCGAACTGGACATCGAAGCCGACCTCGTCTCGGACACCGCGCCCGTGCACGGTCTGGTGGCCGCCCTGTTGGACGCGGTACCCGGCGTGCGGCTGTTGCGCGACGCCACCCGGGGCGGAGTGGCGACCATTCTCAACGAGGTGGCGCAGGCGGCCGGGATGGCCGTCGTCGTCGACGAGGCCGCGGTGCCGGTGCGTCCCGCCGTCACGGGCGCCTGCGAGCTGCTCGGCATCGACCCGCTCTACGTCGCCTGCGAGGGACGCTTCGTCGCCGTGGTCGACGGCGCGCGGGCAGCGGCGGCCGTGGCGGCACTGCGGGGTCACCCGCTCGGCGAGAGCGCGACCGTCGTCGGTCACGTCGCCGCCGACCCGCCCGGGATCGTGCTGCTCAAGACCGCGTTCGGTGGCACTCGCGTCGTCGACATGCTTGTCGGTGATCCGCTGCCCCGCATCTGCTGACCAGGCCGCGCACCGCTCAGCCGGACGGGTCGGCCCGGTGGCGGGCGGCGGCCACGACGGCCTGACCGAGGGAGATGCCGCCGTCGTTGGGGGGCACCCGGGTGTGCACGAGCACCCGGAGCGCCTCCGCCTCCAACCCGCACACCACCCGGTCGAGCAGCAGCACGTTCTGGAAGACCCCGCCGGAGAGGGCGACGCTGGTCAGGCCCGTGCTCTCCCGGACGGCGACGGCCGCCCGTACCACGGCGTCCGCCAGGCCGTGGTGGAAACGCGCGGCGATCCGGCCGCGATCCACGCCGGCGCGCAGGTCCTCGACCACGCACCGGACCAGTTGGCGTCCGACGCCGGCGAGCGGCACCGGACCGGACGGGTCGATCCGGTAGCCGCCCCGCTCGTCGGGTTGAGCCCGCTGCTCCAGGGCGATGGCGGCCTGCCCTTCGTAGCTGACACGGTCGCGCAGGCCCAGGATCGCCGACACGGCGTCGAAGAGCCGACCCACGCTCGAGGTCCGCGGCGAGTTCGTCCCGCTGCGCGCCAACGCCACCACCGCGGGCCATTGCCGCTCGTGCCGCCGCAGCACCTCCAGGTCCGGCAGCGCGTCGCCGTAGATCTCGTCGAGGTACGCCGCGGCCATCCGCCACGGTTCGCGTACCGCCGCGGATCCGCCGGGCATGGGCACCGCGGCCACGTGGCCGACCCGGTCGAAGCCGATCAGGTCGGCGACGAGCAGCTCACCACCCCAGAGGGTGCCGTCCTCGCCGAACCCGAGACCGTCGAACGCGACCCCGATCACCGGGCCGGGCTCGCCGTTGTCGGCCAGGCAGGACGCGATGTGGGCGTGGTGGTGCTGCACGCCGACCAGCTCGACGTCCCCGCGTTGCAGCGCGTACTTCGTCGACAGGTACTCCGGATGCAGGTCGTGGGCGACGACCTCCGGCCGGACGTCGAAGATCCGTCCGAAGTGCTCGATGCCGTCGGTGAACGCGCACAGCGTCTCGTAGTTCTCCAGATCGCCGATGTGGTGTGACACGAAGGCGCGGCGTCCCTTCGCCAGGCAGAAGGTGTTCTTCAGCTCCGCGCCGCAGGCCAGCACCGGCCGGTCGAACCGCCACGGGACCGGCACCGGCGCGGGCACGTACCCCCGGGACCGCCGCACCGGCAGCTCGCGGCCCCGGAACAGGCGGACCACGGAGTCGTCGGTGCGGACGTGGATCCGCCGGTCGTGCGTCAGAAAGCCGTCGGCGATCCCCGCCAGCCGCGCTCGGGCGTCGTCGTCGCGGTGCGCGATCGGTTCGTCGGAGGCGTTGCCGCTGGTCAGCACGATCGGCATGCCGAGCCGGCCGACCAGCAGATGGTGCAACGGCGTGTACGGCAGCATGACACCCAGGTCGCGGTTGTCCGGCGCCACCGACGCGGCCACCGGCGCGTCGGGGCGGCGCGGTAGCAGCACCACGGGACGGCGAGCGCCGGTGAGCACCGGCACCGCCGCCGGCGCCACCTCCACCAGGGCGTGCGCCGCCGGCAGGTCGGCGGCCAGCACGGCGAACGGTTTCTCCTCGCGGTGCTTGCGGGCACGCAGCGCGGAGACGGCTCGGTCGTCGTCGGCGCGAGTGGCCAGGTGGTAGCCCCCCAGCCCCTTGACCGCGAGGATCCGCCCGTCACGCAGCCACCGCACGGCGGCGTCGACGGGATCGCCGTGGACCGGGTCGCCGTCCGCGGTGACGAGCCGGAGGGCCGGGCCGCACGCCGGGCAGCACACCGGCTCGGCGTGGAAGCGGCGGTCGCGCGGGTCCGCGTACTCGGCGGCGCAGTCGGCGCAGGGCGGGAACTCGGCCATGGTGGTGGTGCGACGGTCGTACGGGACGTCCGTGACGATGGTGAACCGCGGACCGCAGTTGGTGCAGTTCGTGAACGGGTAGCCGTGCCGGCGGTCCGCCGGATCCGACAGCTCCGCGAGGCAGTCCGGGCAGGTGGCGGTGTCCGGGGAGATCAGCACGTCCCGGCCGGCGCCGGTGACGCTGGAGACGATGACGAAACCGGGCTGCCCCGTCGGCGCGACGACCTCGGTGGTGAGCCGCTCCACCTGGGCAAGCGCCGGTGCGCGCCGGCTGAGGTCCGTCACGAAGGCGGCCAGATCGATGCCGTTCCCTTCGACTTCGACGAAGACGCCGCCGGTGTCGTTGCCGACGAACCCCGCCAGGTCGTACTCCGTGGCGAGCGCGTGCACGAACGGCCGGAAGCCGACCCCCTGCACGATGCCCTCGACGCGGACGTGGATCCGCGCCACGCTGACCAGGCCCATCGCGCTCGGTCAGAGTTCCCCGGCCAGTACCTGCTGGGTGAGCTCCCAGAGCACGTGGTAGACCGTCGTCTGCGCCTCCTGCACCCGGTGCACCGATGCGGACGGCACCACGAACAGGTGGTCGACGACGTCGGATTCCGCCATTCGGCCGCCGTCGTAGCCGGCGATTCCGACCGTGACCATGCCCCGCTGGGCCGCCTCCGTGAACGCCCGCAGGACGTTGGTCGATCCCCCGCTCGTGGACAGCCCCACCGCGATGTCCCCGGCGCGGCCGAACGCCGCCACCTGGCGGGCGAAGACCACGTCGAAACCCACGTCGTTGGAGAGTGCGGTGATCAGGGCGACGTCGTGCGTCAACGAGATGGCCGGCAGCGGGCGGGCTTCCCTCGGCGGATGCAGGAACAGCTGCGCGACGTCCTGGGCGTCGGTGCTGCTGCCGCCGTTGCCGAACGCGAACAGCGTGCCGCCGGCCTCGAAGGCCGCGGCGCAGCGGCGGGCGCAGTCGACCAACCGCTGCCCGTGCTCGGCGACCAACGACCTGCGAAGGGCCACGATCTCCGCCGCCTTCTCGGCGGTGGATGCCGCGACCGCGGCCAGCACCGCGTCCACGTCAGCCGGACCGGCGTCGAGGAACGGATAGAGCGCCCCGAGCGCGCCCTCGACCCGGGCGCTCATCGGACCTTTTCCACCACGGCGATGGCCTCCTTGGCGTGCACCAGCACGATGTCACCCGGCCCCGCCTCGACCAGGGCGACGCTGACCTCCTCCGGGCCGGCATCGGTGTCGACCACCGCCAGGCCGTCAGCCGTCAGCTCTCGAACCCGGACGGCGACCGCCGTGTCCGAGCAGGTGATGCAGCTGTCGTCGGCGTGGCATTCCGGCACCGCCCCCTGGCCGACCTGCCGGTTCATCGGACCGCCTCCCGTTCCAGCAACCCCGGCTGCTCGAAGAACACGTGCACCAGCTCCCAGAGGATGTGATAGGTCGTCACGTGGACCTCCTTGACGATGCACGGGTCGTCGGAGCGGGCGATGACGACATGATCGGCGAGCGCGTCGCGGGCGATGTCACCACCGTCGCCGCCGAGCAGCCCGACGGTGAGCAGGCCAAGGTCGCGGGCGGTCACAAGCCCCCGGCGTACGTTGGCGCAGCGGCCGTCGGCCGACAGTCCGAGCGCGATGTCCCGCGGGGAGGCGAGCAGCCGCAGCTGCGCGGCGAACACCTCGTCGAAGCCGTCCGCCCGGGCGATCCCGGTGAGGGTGGCGGCGTCGTTCGTCAGCGAGACCGCCGGCAGCGCCCGCTTACCCACGATGACCGGATGGACGAACTCGACCACGACATGCTGGGCATCGGTCGCCGGCCCACCATTGCCGAACACGATCAACTTGCCGCCTCGATGGAAGCGCCCGGCCATCTCGTGAGCGGCCCGCGCGACCCGCATCGCGTCGGCCGCGAGCGCCTCACCGGGAGCCAGCCGGCGCGCGAACGCGTGGTCAACCGCCGGCAACACAGACGATCGCATGGTCCTCCCCTCAGCCTCGAATTGCGGCGTAGGGATCGCCGTGCCCGCCACCGGCCCCGTCGACGGCGTCCGCCGAGCGCCGCAGGCAGACGTCGATGAGCTGCCTGAGTTGCGCCAGGTGGGCGATCCACGAGCGGAGATCGTCGCGGCCCTTGGCCGTCAGCTGGTAGCACCGGCGGGCCGGCCCGGCCCCGTCGGTCTCCCACGCCGAGTTCAACGACCGGTCGCGTTCCAGGCCGCGCAGCACCCGATAGACGTGGCCCGGCTCGATGTCGGGTACCCCCATCGTCTCCAGCCGCTCGATCAGGTCGTACCCGTGCCCGGGCCGCTCGTGGATCAGCAGCAGGAGGAACGGATGCAGCAACCCGCGCAGCTCGCGCCCATGCATGTCGTTCCCTCCCCGCGCCTGGCCACCGTGTCCTCCGCGCAGCTAAGCACAACCAGGTGCCAGATGTCCGTATTTTCCGGATTGAAAGGTTCGGCCCTCCTGCCGTCGATTCGACGACGAACGACGGTGCGGCCCGTCGGCCCGAATCACGTCCGATACGCGCGGCAACGCGAATCACCAGATTCAGCAGCGCGCCACGTCGCCGGTCTGTGACCCTGGCCGCGTGGGTACAGCACCTGGGGGGGAGACCGTCGAGTTGCGCGTGCACGGAGTGTCGGGCACCTCGGCGGACGGAATCCTCGATCACCCGATCGTGGTGCGCGTCGCCGGGGACCAGCACGCCGGGTTCTACCGGCCCCGACCGGGAACCGGCGAGGCCGGCGGCGCGGCCCCCGGGGTCGCCGTCGAGGCGTACCGCTGGGGTGCCCTGACGGCCGGCGTCGCCGTGCGCACGGCGTCCATGCTGCTGCTGTTGCCGTTCATGCTGGGCAACCTCGCGATCTGGCTGCGCCCGACACCGCGCGACCGGTTCGGTCTGCTCGGCGCGTTGTGCCGCCTGCTCTCCGCCACCCTCACCGTCTCTTTCATCCTCGCGATCATCGGCGCCACGGTGAACCTCGTCGGCTGGCAGTGCGTGCCGTACGTTGAGTGCCGCGCCGGCCGCTCCTACCTGTCCTGGCTCGTCAACCTGCCGATGGGTCCACGCCTTGCTCTGCTGTCGCTGATCCCCCTGCTCGCGCTGCGCATGTTCTGGGCGATCGGCGCCCGGTCCGCGCAGGCCTTCGAGGGTTTCCGACCGGCCTCGCCCGAACCGAAGCCCTCGGAGCTGACCGAAAGCCTCAGCACTCCCGGGTTCTGGGAGGACGAGCGGATCACCTCCTGGCTGCGCCACATCCACGTCGGGCTCGGCGCCGGCGTGGTCGACGTCAGCCTGCTGGCCGGCGTCTCGGACGGCGGGCACAAACTGCTTGGTTCGCTGCTGCTCGAGGCCGCCGCCGGCCTGGTGTTGTTCTGCGCGGTCCTGCTCTGCCTGCCCGCGCCCGCCAGCCCGGCGCACGCCCGTCGCCTCCTGCGCCCGCTGTGGGCGACCGTTGTCGCGGTGACCGTCCTGAGTCTCGGCTACGCCGCACTGACCCACGACGTCCGGGCCGTGGTCGGGCAGTTGCCGGGCTTCGAGGGCATGGCGAGCGGCCTGGTCGCGTCGCAGGGCGTCCTGCTCGTGGCGATCGCCGTGCTCACGCTCTCGGGCCAGTGGAAGCGTCCGACCGGGACAATTCCGCTCCTGCGGGGACTCGGCACGCCGCTCGTGTCGGCGATGTCGGTCAGCGTCGCCGCGGCCTTCACCTCGACCCTGGTCTTCCGGGTCGCCGACCAACTCGACCGCGGCGACATCCCCGATCCGATCCGGCCGAACCCACCGTCCTTCGGTCCCCTGGAGCCGCCGGTCGCGTACTGGTGGGCGGCACTCGCCGGACTCACCGCGCTGCTGATCGTCGCCGCGGCCACCGCCGCCACGCTCGTGCTCAGCCGCCGACGCCGGCGCGCCCTGGCCGAACGCGTCATCGAAGAGGACTACCCGCACGTGCCCCCGAACGCGGCGGCCCGGCTGGGCGTGGTGCGGGAGACCGTCGCCAAGGCCCAGGTGACCGAGGAGCTGGGCCCCATGCTGGTCGTGTTCTTCGTGATCTCCTCGCTGGGCCTGGCCACCGTCGCACTCGACCTGCTCGGGATCGGTCCCACCGAGCTCGTGGCCAGGCTCAGCGGGACGCGCAGCGGCATCGGACCGCTCGCCGCGTACGTCACCGACGCCGGAATCTGGGTCCTCAGCCTGCTCGTCGTGGGTCTGGTGATCCTCGGCATCAGCGCGTACCGGTCGACCCAGACCCGACGCCTCGTGGCGGTCCTGTGGGACCTGGGCACCTTCTGGCCGCGCACGGTGCACCCCTTCGCGCCTCCCTGCTACGCCGCCCGGGCGGTGCCCGAACTGGCCAAGCGGGTGACGGCGCTCGCCGCGCGGGGACGGGTGGTCATCTCCGGGCACAGCCACGGCGCGGTCCTGGCCACGGCCACCATCCTGCAACTGCCGCCGACCACCCTGCCCAGGGTCTCGCTGCTGACCTACGGCTGCCCCCTGCGCCGCATCTACGCCCGCCTCTACCCGGCCTACTTCGGGCAGCAGGCGTTGTGCGACATGGGCGAACGGCTCGGCTGGCGTTGGCGCAACCTCTGGCGCGACACCGATCCGATCGGCGGCCCCGTCTTCGAGGACCATCTACGGGGCGGGCCGCCATCCTGCGACAATCCGGCGGCCGGGTCGGTCGACGTCCGGCTCAGCGACCCCCGAGCCGTGACCATCGACCCGGCCGACACCGTGCCACCGCCGGTCGAGCGCCATTGGCCCTACCACACACAGCCCGAGTACCAGGCGGCCATCCAGGAACTCATCGACAGAAGCAGCCCCAGCAGCGGGAACAGCCCCACGGGTGGCCCGGAGCCCGCACCGCCCTGATCCTCCGCCCACGGCGGCCACTTCACCCGCGAGCAGTCTCGACCGCGCGGCGTGGCCGATGCCCAGCCAGCCGCATAACGTCTCGTTATCGATCAATTGCATGCCGTATTCGTTGATGAGATCGTGAGGCATGTTCACCCAGGGCCAGGATCTCGCTGCGGAACTGAGTCACCCGTTCTACGTCGACGCCGATGGCGTCAACCGACCTCCGGGCCCGGAGAAGCACCCGCACTACGCGCGGTTCGCCGCCTCCGGCTCCGGCCTGGTGCCGGTCCTCCGCCAGGTCGGCGGCGAGCTGGTCCCGGCGTTGCTGATCTGCCGCTATGTGGACGTAAGAGAGGTGCTGCGCCGGCAGGACCTGTTCTCCCGGGCCGCCGCCGCCCAGGCAGACCAGATCGACGTGGCGGGAACGATGCTCGGGATGGACGGCCCGGAGCACGCGCGGGTGCGCGGCACCGTCAAGGACTGCCTCACGAAGCCGGCGGTGGCCGAGCTGAGCGCCAAGGTGCGCAGCGCAGCCGAGGCCCATCTGGCCGGGCTGGTCGCTCGGGGTCGGCCGGCCGACCTGGTCCGGGACTTCGCCATCCCCTTCACCCTGGACGTCGTCTGCGACCTGCTCGGCCTGCCTCGGGAGGACCGGATGCAGTTCCGCCGGTGGGGCGACATGTTCCTCGGTGCCGGCGATCTCAGCCGCGACGAGGCCGCCCAGTCGGCCCTCGAGATGGGCGGCTACCTGTGGGGCCAGCTCGAGCGGCGGCGGGGCTGTCCCGCCGGGGACCTGCTGACGCAGATCGCGACCGCCGCCGCCGACCAGCCGATGGACGTCCAGATCAAGCTGCCGATCTCACTGGTCGTGGGCGGCTGGGAGACCGCCGCCAGCTCGATCGCCACCTTCGTCCACGTGCTGCGCACCCGCCCCTATGAGAGAGACCAGACCGGGTGGGAGTACCTGCTCGACCACCCGGAGAAGGTGGACTCCGCAGTCACCGAGTTGGAGCGCCTCTACTCCACCTCGAACGGCGACGACATGCCGCGCCGGGTGATGGCGGACGTGCAACTGCCGAGCGGCGCCCGACTTTCCGAAGGGGACATCGTCATCCCCTCGCACGACGCCGCCAACCGCGATCCGGAAATCTTCCCCGATCCGGAGCGGATGGACTTCGATCGCGATCCGAACCCCCACCTGTCCTTCGGGTACGGCCCGCACTACTGCATCGGGGCCCACCTGGGCGCCCTGGAGGTCCGCGCCGCCATCGCGCTGCTGCTGAGGGAGCTTCCCGGACTGCAACTCGCGGTGCCCGCCGACGAGGTGCAGTGGAAGGCCGGGCACGCGATCCTGGGCCCGACGGGGTTGCCGGTGACGTGGTAGTCGGGCCGCGCCGGCTGCGGATCAGGCCGGGGCCGGCGCGGCCTCCCCGGCCGGCGTGGCATCGGCCGGGCGGGTGGCCCGAACGGCGTACGCGAGCGCGTACGGTGTCAGCGCGAGGTAGAGGTACGGCTCGATCAGCACCCGGTCGGTGATCAGGAAGATCTCCCAGTCGGTCGGGCGGGGCAGCCCGAAGGCCGAGTCGGTGAGGCACGCGAACAGCCACAGGGGTGCCGAAACGTAGCTGATCGTGTCGCCCTGGGGCACCCCGTCAACGACTGACGCCGCACCGTTCGGGATCTGGCCTACCACGGCGAGGACCACGGCCAGGTCGGCCACGGCGAGCGCGCCGAGCGCGCCGAGAAGCCAGGCGGCCCACACCTGCCCCCGGGCGGCCAGCTGGCCGGCGCCCCAGAGCACCAGCGCCAGCCCAGCCAGCCAGAACAACAGGCCCGGCGCGACGGCCGGCAGCTCGTCGGGGCGTACGGCCCCCGCCAGGCCGACAGTGACCAGGACCAGCCCGATGGGCAGGACGACGCCGAGCGCGACAGGCAGCGGCCCGGTGAGCGCGGTGCGGCGCGCCCAACGGCCCGCGCCGACGGCCAACAGCACGGCCAGCGTGGCCGTGAGCGCGGTCCACACCGGCAGTTGCGCCGCCGTCGCCCAGCTCACCAGGCCCGAGAGCAGCGCGTACGCGAGACTCATCACCACTGCGCCGGCCACGACCGACGCGACCCCGCCGAGTGGGGCGAGCAGCAGCGGCAGCGCGGTCCGGCGCAGCCGGCGGTCGACGGGTGCGCGCTCGGCCTGAGGCGTGCCAGGACGGCTGACGGCCAGGCTCGCCGCGTACCGGAGCATCCGCGCCCGGCGCCCCTCGGCGGCCAGGACGTGCAGCTCGCCTGCCCACTCGCGGCCGAGGTCGCCGCGCAGCTCGGCGGGCCAGCGCCGGGCGGCCAGACGCAGCAGGAACGCCGCGAGGCGTCGGGTCACCATGCCGGCGCCCCCTGCACCCCGGTCCCGCCCGGCGACGGCCGCCCCCCGGGCGTGAGGGCGCGCAGTTCGGCGAGCGCCTGACGAGCTGCCGCGACGCCGTCGGCGGTGAGCCGGTAGTAGCGCCGAGCGGGCCGACCGGCGGCGACCGGATCGACCTCCTCCCAGTCGGCGGTGAGCCAGCCGGCGCCCTGAAGCCGGTGCAGCACCGGATAGAGAGTGCCGCTGGGCAGGCCGGTCATCCACATCAGGTCGAGACCGTAGCGCTCGGCGTCGGGGTCGGCCAGCAGCGCCGCGAGCACCTTCGCTACCGGAATGGTCATCCGCACACAGGTGACCATATCCGAACTCTACATAGGGGACAGCCTCGACCACGGCCTTCTGCCGCTGGTCACGACATAGACTGCGGCCACGTCGTTCGACCGTAGGAGACAACGTGGCCAGGGACGATGAAGGTCTGCTCGATGAGATACGGCGAATCTGCACCGCGTTTCCCGGCGTGACGGAGCGGCCCAGCCACGGCACGCCGACCTGGTTCGTCAACGGCAAGGCATCCTTTGTCCAGCTCTGGCCACACGGGCACCACCGCGACGAGTTCCCACACCTGTGGTGCGCGGCGGAGCCGGGGGCGCAGGAGGAGCTGGTGGCGGCGAACCCGCGGGTCTTCTTCCGGCCGCCGTACGTCGGGCACCGCGGCTGGATCGGCGTCCGGCTCGACCAGGGCGCCAGCTGGGCCGAGGTGGCGGAACTGTGCGAGGACGCGTACCGGGCGGTCGCCCCCAAACGCCTGCTCGCCGAGCTCGACGCCGACCTTGCGGAGAGCTGAGGTCGCGCTGGCCGGCCGATGTGGAGCCGGTGCCGGACAAGGGCCGACGACGCGCATGCGGCAGCCCTGACGAACTGAAGGCACGGTTGGGGCCCACCAGCCATCTACCCGGTCGCGATCATGCCGCCCGCGCTGCGGTGGTTCGCCCGCGTCAACCCGCTCACCTGTCAGACCGACATCCTGCGCGCCCTGATGCTGACCGGCGGACGAAGCGCCTTCGGGCTGCCGCTGGAATTCGCGGTGCTGATCGGCACACTCGTGCTCCTCGTCGTCATCGCCGCGCGACTCTATCCTCGCGTCGTGCTGTGCGCACACCGCCGCGTCGGGCGCTATCCGGCCTGGGCGACCGGATGGCGCTTCATCTCCTCCATGAAGGGGAACCGCGCGGTGAGTTCGCCGAGCGTGGACCCGGCCCGCCAGGCGTCGGCCACCTGCGCCACCTGGAGGAGGTCGGTGGCATCGCCTCGGGCCTGCACCTGCCCCGACACCCGAAGATCGATCATGAAGTAGCGCGCCTGGGAGCCGAGCCCGATGCAGACGACGCCCCGCTCGGAGGTCAGCTCAGCGCAGGTGAACCGGCTCCGGCCGTGCTCGGGGGCGCTCACCTGGCCGAGGTCGAGCTGATACCGGGCGGCCGCCTCGGCGAGCGCAGGGGCCAGACCGCCCTGCTCGACCAGGTCCGGATAGAGGCGCACACCCAGCGCGCTCGACACGTCACTCATGACTGACTCCCACTTCCTCGTGACAGAGACCAGCGGCACGCGGGTTACAGGCATGTTTCCAGCGCACCTGATCATCCTGTCCCTCCTGGACCCCCTCGGCAATAGGAACCGTCGGTTCGGCCCCCCATCGGGGCGACATCCCTTGACGCCCAGTTCTTCTATGCCTAGCCTTTCTAGGTATGGCGATGGACCTGCGTGGACACCTCGACCTGCTCATCCTGGCGGCGCTGCGGCGGACCGGCCCGACCCACGGCTACGCCCTGATCCAGGCGCTGCGGGAGCGCTCCGACGGCACCTTCGACCTGCCCGAGGGCACCGTCTATCCCGCCCTGCACCGGCTGGAGCGGGCCGGCCTGGTGGTCAGTGCCTGGCACGACGGGGGCGGCCGCCGCCGCCGCTGTTACGAGCTGACCGACCAGGGTCTGGCCGCCCTGGTGACGAAGCAGTCGGAATGGCAGGCCCTCGTCCGCGGCGTCGCCGCGGTCCTCGCGCCGACCCAGGGAGCAGCGACATGAACGAGCCACCGATCGACGCCCACCTCGACCGGCTCTTCGACCGGCTGGCCGGCACCGGCGCGGCCGGACGCCGGGCACTCACCGAAGTGGAGGACCACCTGCGCAGCGCGGCGGCCCAGGCGGTCGCCGACGGCGCCGACCCTGTCGAGGCCGAGCGGATCGCCGTGGCGCGCTTCGGCGACGCCGGCGAGATCGCCGCCCGACTACGCCGGGTCCACCTGCCCACCAGCGACGTGTTGCGCCGGGTCTTCGCCGGCGCGTGGCTGCTCGGCGCCCTCGGTCTGCTGGCGATCGGGGTCAGCGGACTGCTCGCCGAGGTGCTGGGGCGGCTCTTCGGACCGCACCTGGTCGCCGGGGACGCGCCGGGCGTCACCTATACCGCCGCGCGCTGCGCGGAGTTCCTCCGCTACGCGCCCGGCTCGTCGACCTGCGCCCGTGCCGCAGAAGTCCACCACTGGGGTGAGGTCGTGGAATACCGCGTCGCGGCCGGCCTGCTCGGGCTGCTCGCGCTCGCCCTCTACACCGCCCTACGCCGACGCGGCCCGTTGCGGGCGGCCCGGTGGACCCCGCCCACGCCCCCGCTGGCGCTGGTCGCGGTGGCCGTGTTCGGCCTGGCCGCGGCTCTGCTCACGCTGCCCGTGCTGGCGCAGGCCGCGCTCGGCGATTCGGCCGGCATCGGCGCGAACCTCTCCGCCGGCCTCGTCGCCGCGGTCGCCGCCGTGGCCGCGGCGGGCGTCGGCCTGCGCCGCCGGCACACCCTCGGCTGAGGCCGACGTCTCGCGGCAGCGGGCGAATCACCCGGGGGCTGGCCGTACGACGACTTTCCTGGGTGGCGGCAGGCGTCGGTAGGGTTGATCAGCATGGCGCGGATCCGTTGTGACTTCTTCTCCGAGGCGCTGGGCCTGGGTACCTCGATGACGGTGCTCCTGCCGGACCGGACCTCGCCCGGGATCGGCATGGCCGGCGGCGCCACCGCTGGTGATCCGCCGGTGCTCTACCTGCTGCACGGCCTGAGCGACGACGACACGATCTGGACCCGGCGAACCTCGATCGAGCGGTACGCCGCGCCGTTGGGGCTGGCCGTGGTGATGCCGCAGGTCGGGCGCAGCTTCTACACCGACGAGGCGCACGGCAACCGCTACTGGACCTTCCTCAGCGAGGAGTTGCCCGAGGTCTGCCGGTCGTTCTTCCGCCTCTCCGAGCGCCGGGCGGACACGTTCGTCGCCGGCCTCTCGATGGGCGGCTACGGGGCGATGAAGTGGGGGCTACGCGCCCCGAGCCGATTCGCGGCGGCGGCCAGCCTCTCCGGTGCACTGGACGTCGTCCGGCGGCGGGACCACCCGACCAGCCCGGTGGACCCGGCACTGTGGCACACGGTGTGGGGCGACCGGGAGGTGGCGGGCACCGACGACGACACGGTGGCGCTGTTGGAACGCGCCGGCGACGATCTGCCCGCGCTCTACGTGGCCTGCGGCACGGAGGACTTCCTGTACGAGGACAACACCCGTTTCGTCGAGACCGCCCGCGGCCGCAGGGTGCCGGTCACCGTGGACTTCTCCCCCGGCGGCCACGACTGGGCGTACTGGGACGCCAGAATCCAGGACGTGCTGGCCTGGCTGCCGCTGCGCCGCGACGTCTCCGGGTGAGCGGCCGGGGCCGGGCCGGCGGGGTCACACGCCGACGGCGCCGTCGATGGCCTCGCGGAGGAAGTCGGCGTGCCCGTTGTGCCGGGCGTACTCGTGCATCATGTGCAGCATCACCAGGCGCAGCGAGACATCCTCACCCCAGCGGGCCTGGTGGCCGGTGACATCCAGCGACTCGGCCTCCCGCTCGATACGGCGGGCGTGCTCCACCTCCCGCTGCCACGCCTCGAACGCCTCCGACCGGTCGGCCGTGGTCGCGTCGTACGCCTCCTGGAAGTCGCCGGTCTCCGACCAGACCAGCGGGATGTCCTCGCCGTCGATGACCCGGCGGAACCAGGTCCGCTCCACCTCGGCCATGTGCCGGACCAGGCCGAGCAGCGACAGCGTGGACGGCGGGGAGGAGCGGCGACGCAACTCCTCGTCGGTCAGCCCCTCGCACTTCATCGCCAGCGTGGCCCGGTGGAAGTCGAGGAACGCGCGCAGCGTCTCCCGCTCCCCGGCGAGCAGGGGCGGACCGATCCGTTCGGTCTCCACAGGGAGTCCTTCCTCGCGGGCCGACCGGCCCGCTCGTCGCGGTTGGCGGTGATCCACGCGGAGCCTAGTCCCAGCGAAGCGGCCCGCCTTCGAAGGGATCATGATGCCGCCCAGGGTGGGGCGCCGTCCCGGACGGGCGGCGCTCACCGCAGCGACGAGCGGGCCACCGGGAAGTCGAAGTACGTGTCCGGGTACGGCTCGTCGGCGAGGCGGTAGTGCCACCACTCCAGGGCGTAGTTCTCGAACCCCTGCGCGGCCATCAGCTGTTTGAGCAGCTGCCGGTTGTCCCGCGCCGCTCCGGTGATCCGGGCGTCGGCCGTGTGGGCACGCGGGTCGAAGCAGTCGAACCCGGTGCCCATGTCGAGCGAGTTGTCCGGGAAGCGGCGCCCGGCAGGCGCGGTACAGGCGACCAGCGGCTGCCCCGGCACGTACGCGGGCTGCTCGGGGGTGGGCACCGGGACCAGCGTGAGGTCGAGGGTGCTGCCTCGGCTGTGCGCGGTCGGCGCGCCGATGTATCCGTCGGCGAAGAGCCGGGTCTTGGGCACGTCGGAGTAGAACTCGCCCTTCATCTGCTGCTCCCCCGGCAGCTTCGCCCAGGCGACGAACTCGTCGACCGCCCGTTGCGGCCGGTAGCAGTCGTACACCTTGAGGCTGTGGTGCTGGGCGAGCGCGGCGGCCTGGACCCGGTGCAGTGCCTCCGCCGCCGGCCGGGTGAGCAGGCAGCGCGGCTCCGGATAGCCGGTGATCGGCCGGCCGACGAAGTTGTGCGCGCTGGCGTACCGGATGTCGGTGCGGATGCTCGGATCGACGCCGGCGAGGTCGACGAAGTCGGCCGGGGCGCGCGGGCCGGCGGGAGTGACGGACGGGGACGGCGGCGGAGTCGGAGTCGGAGTCGGGGCCGGCGCGGGACGCTGGCAGGCGGCGGTGAGGGCCGTGGCCAGGACGGCCAGGATCGCCGCCGCACGGGCCGTCGCTCGTCTCCCGGTCCCCATCCTGCCGTGTCTACCAGCCCCGCCGCCCTGACGGCGCGGCAACCGCGCAAGACGCCGGGTGGCCGGTCAGTGGACCGACTCTTTCCGGAAGGGCTCCGCGACTTCTCGGAACGCGAGGACCGGCTCGCGCTGTCGTCAACCCCCCTTCGTACGGCAGGATTGCCGTGGGGCGGGCCGGCCGTCCCACCGCATCGGCGGGCGCTGTGGCGGTCGGTGTTCCGGCCGGTGAAGGAGACGCGGGTGAGCGCGGACGACGGGCGCAGGGTGACCATCACCGCGATCGCGCGGGAGGCCGGCGTCTCCGTGCCCACCGTCTCCCGGGTGCTCAACGGGCGCTCGGACGTCGCGCCCGGCACCCGGGAGCGGGTCGAGGAGCTGCTGCGCCACCACGGCTACCGCCGCCGCGGCAGTCGTACCGTGCGGCGGGCCGACCTGGTCGACCTGGTCTTCAACGACCTGGACAGCCCCTGGGCCGTGGAGATCATCCGGGGCGTGGAGGACGTCGGCCACGCGGCCGGCATCGGCACCGTCGTCTCGGCGATCCACAGCCAGTCCACCTCGACCCGTCAGTGGCTGCAGAACCTGCGGGCCCGCGCCTCGGACGGGGTCATCATCGTGACCTCCCACCTGAGCCCGCCGGTGCAGGCCCAGCTACGCCGCCTCAACGTGCCCGTCGTGGTGGTCGACCCGGCCGGCGTGCCGGCGACGGACGTACCCACCGTCGGCGCGACCAACTGGGCCGGCGGGCTCGCCGCCACCGAGCACCTGCTCAAGCTCGGGCACCGCCGGATCGGCTTCGTGGCCGGGCCCGCGCACCTGCTGTGCAGCCGGGCGCGGCTGGACGGCTACCGGGCGGCCCTGGAGGCGGCCGGAGTGCCGCCGGACGAGCGACTGGTGCAGCCCGGCGACTTCTACCACGCCTCGGGCTTCGCGGCGGGGTCCGCCCTGCTCGACCTCGACGACCCGCCCACCGCGATCTTCGCGGCCAGCGACCAGATGGCCTTCGGGGTCTACGAGGCGGTCCGCCGGCGCGGGCTGCGGGTCACCGACGACGTGAGCGTGGTGGGCTTCGACGACCTGCCGGAGGCCAGGTGGGCGTCCCCGCCGCTGACCACGGTGCGGCAGCCCCTGGTGGAGATGGGCCGGCTCGCCGCCCGTACGGTGCTGCGGCTGGCCCACGGCGAGCAGATCGAGTCACCTCGGATCGAGCTGGCCACCGAACTCGTGGTCCGGGACAGCTCCGCGGCTCGCCCAGACGGGAGTCGCCGGTAGGACCATCCCGACCGGCGCTGACCCTTCACCCACCTTCCGGAAGTTTCGGGCCCGAAGGCCCGCCGGTGGCGGTGCCGGGGCAGGCCCAGCGGAGCGCCGAGGTTCAGCGGGCGGGGGCGCGCGGCGCACCGCTGGCCAGCCAGACACCCACCACGATCGCACCCGCCGCAAGCACGACAAGCGGGATCCGGTACCCGCCGAGGGAGAGGGTCTCGCGGAACGCGGTCACCCCGACGACCACACCGGTCACCGGCTCGGTAAGGGTTGCGGCGGTCAGCGGGGCGGCGATCCGCCCGCTCTGGAACGCGTTCTGGTTGAGCTGCACGGCAAGCAACGAGACCACCGCCAGCCCGGCCAGCCGCGGGTCCGTGAGCAGCGCGAGCAGGTCTCCGTTGAACCGGGTCGCGACCGCCTTGAGCAGGGCCGCGGCCAGGCCGTACAGGATCCCGGTGGCCACGCCGAGCAGCGCGCCACGGGCCGCGCCGGTGGTCGGACGGGCCGCCACCACGCAGGCGGCCACCGCGCCGCCGGCCCCGGCCGACACCCACCACCACGCGGCGGCGGCCGGGGCGTCGATCCCCGCCGACGGGTTCCCGGTGACCAGGAACGCGGTCAGTCCCGCCGCACCGACCAGGGTCGCCACCAGGTCCCGGCGCTGCACCGGCCGCCGGTTCCAGGCGGCCTCGATCAGGATGGCCATGAACAGCCCGGTGGCCAGCAACGGCTGCACCACGGCCAACGGACCGTGGCGCAGGGCGACAGCCTGGGTGAGGATGGCACCGGCGTCGGGCGCCCAGCCCCACTGCCACAACCGGGTACGCAGCAGCCGCCACAGCAACTTCGGATCCAGCGTGCGCTGCGGCGGCTGCCGCTTCGCCGCCCGCTGATGGATCGTGGTGGAGAGCGCGAAGCAGAAGGCCGCGACGAGGGCGGCCGCCACGGCGATGATCACCAGGCCACGTCCCGGTGCCCGCCGAGCGGGCCAACCGTCCAGCCCTGGCGGCGGCACTCGGCCAGCAGCCGGGGCAGGGCGGCCAACCCGGCCCGCCAGGCGCCCGACGCGGCGGTGCACGAGGAGTCGTGCAGCAGGATCGTGCCCCCGCCGGAGAGCCCCGCCCGGACGGTGTCGTACACCGTGTCGGCGGTGGCCGTGGCGGTCCAGTCCCGGCCCCAGCAGCTCCACAGCACCGGCTCCAGCCCCAACCGATGCGCCGCCAGCAGGGTTGCGCCGGTCAGCAACCCGTACGGCGGGCGCAGGAACCGGGGCGCCCGCCCGGTCACGGCGGTGATCAGCGCGCGGGCGCGAGCCAGGTCGCGTACGGTGCCGGCCGGCCCGCGCAGCAGCAGGTTGTCGTGCCGCCAGCCGTGCACCGCCACCTCGTGGCCGGCGGCGACGATGTCCCGCCCGAGCTGGGGCGACCGCTGCAACATCACGCCGAGCAGGAAGAAGGTGGCCCGGACCCGATGCTCGGCCAGCACCTCCAGGAACCCGGGGGTGGACTCCGGGTCGGGGCCGTCGTCGAAGGTGAGCGCGACCCGGTCCGGCGGGCCGACGCCGTGCAGCCCAGGGAAGAAACGACGTCGGACGGCCGGCAGCGCGGTCACCACCGGTGCCAGGTGCAGGGCCGGCAGCATCGCCGCCGCAGCCCAGCGGGCCCGGGCGGGACCACCGCTCATCAGGGGCCGCCGGAGGACTGGAGCAGCGCGGCGAGCACCGCCGCCGCGTCCCCGACCGTGTCGGCGAAGGCCCGGCGACCGCGCTCCTCGCCTCTCGCGCTTCCGGCCCGGCGCGCCGCCTCGGCGATGACGCCTGCCGCGTCGAGCCACGGCTCGGCCAGATCGGCGCGGACCGCGCGTCCGGACACCCCGGCGCCGGTGCCGCGCTTCCCCCAGGGGGCGTCGGTCAGCGCCGCCAGGACCGGTCCGAGCTGGTCACGATCAGGCACCCACCGGCTGAGGCCGGACCGGGCCAGGACCCGGGCGTTCGCTCGCCCGTGCCCCGGAATAGGGCGGTAGGTCACCACGGGCACCCCGCAGGCGAGCGCCTCCTGGCAGGTCAGGCCGCCGGCGTTCTCCACCACCACGTCCACCGCGCGCATCAGCGTCGGCATGTCGTCCACCCAGCCGAAGACGTGGTGGTGGTCGGCCCGCAACTGCTGCCGCAGCACCTCGTTGCGCCCGCACACCACCACCGGCCGTACCCGGCCGGTCGCGGCGACCTCCGCCACCGTGGCCTTGAGCTCGCCGGCCCCCCAGGAACCCGCCACGATCAGGGCCAGCCGCTCGTCCGCCGGCAGGCCGAAGCGCTGCCGGGCGTCCCGGCGGTCGACGGCCGGTGAGGTGGTGAAGGCCGGGGACACCAGCGGCTGGACCACGGTGACGTCGACATCGTCCGCCGCGCTGGCCGGGAACACCTCCGCGTGCCGCACCGCGCAGTAGGCGTCCACGCCCGGAGAGCGCCAGGTGGGATGGAGGACGAAGTCGGTCACGTAGGTGATGAGCGGGATGTTCAGTAGCCCCTGCCGGCGTAACGGGCCGAGCAGCTGGTTGGCGAACGGATAGGTCGTCACCACCACCCGGGTGTCCGCGGGGATGGCACGGCGCATCCGGTGACGGACCGGCCGGAGCAGCAGCCGGAGCACCGAAACGGAGAACTGGGACCGGTTGCCGAGCGCGAACAGCACGTCGTAGCCCCACGGCAGCCACCGCAGGATCCCCCGGTACATGTCCTTGAAGGCCCAGTGTGCCGGGCGGGGCAGCACGTCCAGGAAATTGAGCCGGTCCACCACGAAGCCCCGGCCGCGCAGCCGCCGCGTCAGCTCGGTGGCGGCCGTGTCGTGGCCGGCACCCACGTCCGCGGAGACCACGACGATCCGTCCCGGGCACTTCATGTCGCGGCGCATACCCAGCGTGCTGGCATCCACGCCGGCCGCCGGTCAGACGGCGTGGCGGCGGACCAGCAGGCGCAGCGCCACATACCCGGGCAGCACCGGCAGCCAGAAGGTGGCGAGCCGGTAGATCAGCACGCCGGCGACGGCGGTGTCCGCCGGAACGCCGTAGAGCAGCAGGCCGGAGACCAGGGCCGCCTCGGTGGCACCCAGCCCGCCGGGCGTCGGCGCGGCGGTGGCCACCCCCTCACCCACCAGGGCCACCAGCACCACCGGCGCGACCAGGGCCGGGTCGGCGGGCAGCCCGACGGCGAACAGCGAGAGCCAGAGCGCGGCCCCGTACGTCAGGGTGAGCGCCACGCCGACCGTCAGCAGCCGCAGCATCCGCCCGCTTCGGGCCAGCGAGCGGAGCGCGTCGAGGGCCTGGCGGCTGGCCCGGCGGACGCGGGCCCGCCAGCGGGGCGTGCCGATCGCCACGGCGGCCAGCACCAGCAGGGCGAGCCCGACGAGCAACACCGTCCGGCCCCGGCCGGCGGCCGCGGCGCGCAGGTGCTCCGCCGAGCCTCGCGCGAAGGGCACCAGGACGGGCAGCAGCAGGGCGACGGCGAGTACGCCCGCCATCCGGTCGACCGCGACCGCGGTGGCGGCGAACGGAAGGGGCAGGCCCTGCCGGCGCAGGTAGCGGAGGCTGAGCGCGAACCCGCCGACGGCGCCCGGCGCGATCCGGTTGACGAAGGAGGACGCCACCTGCACCGCCACCGTGGTGGCGAGGGGAATCCGTTCGGCCGCCGCGAGGCGCAACGCCAGGGCGCTGAGCGGGTACGTCGCCGCGGCGGCCAGCAGCGCGCCGGCCACCGCCCACGGCTTGGCGTGCCGCAGGGCGTGCAGCGCCGCGCTGACCTGACCGAGCTGGGCGACCACGAAGTACGCCAGGACGGCGAGCATGGCCAGCAGGAACACGTTCCGGCCGGAGAACCGGACGACCCGGGCGGTACGGGCGGGGCGCCCCGGGCAGCGGTGGGAGACCTCGGCGCGGAGCTCGTCGAGCAGGCCCGGCCGGGCGTGCAGCGTGCGCCGGGCGGCCCGGGACAGCAGTGCGGGTTGCAACCAGGGCAGGCTGTCGGCCACCGCGCCGGCGCCCAACTGGGCGATCGCGGCCGCGACGGCCGGGCGTACACCGGCCAGCCCGGCGAGGGTGACCAGCGGCTCCACCAGATCACGGGCGCGCTGTTCGGGGGTGGCCCGGTCGGTGCCGGCGGCCAGTCCGACGAGCCGGGCCGAGGAGTCGGTCACCAGCACGTTGGCGCCGCGCAGATCGCGGTGGGCCAGGCCGGCCCCGCGCACCAGCGCCACCTGCCGCCAGACGTCGGCGAGGGCGTCCGCCCCCAGTTCGCCGGGGCGGAGCGCGTCCAGCGGCCGACCGGGCACGAACTCCTCGACGAGCAGCCCCTCCCCGGCCGGGCCGGCGACCTCCGTCAGCAGGCGTGGCACGCGGACTCCGGCCTGCCCGGCGAGCCGCAGCAGCCCCGCCTCGTGCTCGGTCTTCTGCACCGCGGTGGCGTACTCCGGCTCGTCGCCGAGCCGGCGGTAGCGCAGCCGCCGCCACCACCGGCGCAGGCGCCCCGCGTCCCGCTGCCGGCCGGCGGACAGCTTCACGAACAGGCCCCGCCCGTCGGCGGTGGTGACCCGCCACGGCTGGGACCCGCGGCGGTCACCGGGCAGCGGCGCGACGGTGCGTACCGACAGACCCCGGTCGGCGAGGAGCAGGCGGACCCGCGCGGCGGAGCCGGCCGCGCCGCTGTCCCGCATGCTCCGACCATAGGGCGATCCCGCGTATGCCGGGCGGCAACGACGCCGGTCCCCCCGGCGGCGGGAGGCCCTGTCCCACGGACCCTGCCCTGCTGCGCCGAGGCTCGCTCAGACGAGCGGGACGCAGCGGGCCTAGGTGCGCCGGCGGGACCGGCTCCGGCGCGCGGCCAGTGCCGCCACGAGACCGCCGACGGCCAGGGCAAGGATGCCGGCGGCCGGCAGGATGAGCTGCCAGTCGCCGTCGGCCATCCGGCGCAGCGCGGTTCCGGCCGGTCCCCGCCACTGCTCGGGCGGGGCCGGCGTGGGCGTGGCCGGCGAGCCGCTCGGGGCCGCCTCCGCCGCGTCCAGTTCGCCGGGCTCGACCAACCGGCCGACCGAGGCGTCCCGGGGCAGGGAGAACCCCCAGTCGAGCAGTTTGGCGCCCTGCTGCCAGCCGCGTTCCGGACGGGCCTCGGCGCCGAGCAGGGTCACCACGAGCCGGCGGCCGTCGCGCTGGGCTGCGCCCACGTAGCTGTGCCGGGCCAGCTGGGTGAAGCCGGTCTTGCCGCCCAAGGCACCCGGATAGCGGTAGATGAGCTGGTTCTCGTTCTGGATCTGGAAGCCGCCCTTCTTCAGGGCCGGCTGGGCCGGGATCTGGGTCCGTTCGGTGAGCGCGTAGCGGCGGAACAGCGGGCTGGCGAAGCAGGCCCGGGCGATCAGCGCCAGGTCGTACGCGCTGGTGAACTGTCCCTTCCCGTCCAGTCCGGACGGGGTGGCGGCGTGGGTCTGCCGCGCTCCCAGCCGCCGGGCCTCCTCGTTCATCGCCCGTACCCCGCCGGGCACGCCATCGGTGCCACCCCCGAGCCGGGCCAGCACGTTGGCGGCCTCGTTGCCGGAGTTGAGCAGCAGCCCGAGCCAGACCGTCTCCACGCTGTATTTCCCGCCGACGAGCAGGCCGACCGCGGAACTGCCCGGTTCGATGTCCAGGTCGCCACGGGTCACCGTGACCACCTGCTTCGGGTCGAGCCGGGGCAGCATGGTGGCGGCCAGCAGCAGCTTCTGGGTGCTGGCCGGGGTGCCGTACTCGTGCGGGCCGCAGGCGCCCAGCACGGCACCGGTGTCCAGGTCGGCGACCAGCCAGGACGCCGCGGTGACGGCCGGCGGTGCCGGCGCGCCGTCGGGCGCCACCAGCCCGGGTGTGTCGAGCTGCTCGCCGCCGACGACCCGGTCCGCCGCGACGTCCGACGGCGGCACCGGCCTCGGCGGCCGGGACACCTTCGGAGCCGGCGCCTTCGGGCACGGCACGGGGGCCTGGGCAGCCGCCGCCGCGGGGACGACCCGAACGGGCGGTCCCGCCGGCGCGGCGTGCGCCGCCGGGACGGCCGTCCCGGTACCCAGGAGGACGGCGGTGGTGAGGGCGGCAAGTGCCCGAGCTCTCATGACCAGGCAGACTAACCCGCAAGATCGGCCGGCGAAGTCACCGGTGGGACCAGCCACGCCGCGCTCATCACCGGATCACTCGGGGTAACCGCTCCAGCCGTGCTCGTACCTGGTCAGGCGCCAGCGGCTCAGCGCAGCCGGCGCAGCCACCACCGCTGCCACGGGGTCTCCACCGCACGGGGGTGGTGGTGCGCGCGCACCCAGGCCACCGCCCGTTCGGGGTCGAGTCCGTCAAGGACGGCGAGCGCGGCGAGGGCGGTGCCGGTCCGACCGACGCCGCCCCGGCAGGCGACCTCCACCCGCTCCCCCGCGTTCGCCCGGCCCCACGCCTCCCGCAGCGCGTCCAGCGCGTCGACGGGGTCGAGCGGGACCCAGAAGTCGGGCCAGCGCACCCGCCGGTACGGCCAGGGCGGGGGTGGTCCGGGGGCCAGCAGCAGCGCGAAGTCGGCCGGTGAGGCTGGCGCGCCGACCCGGCGGCCGCGTACGGTCGCCCCGCCGGGCAGCACGACCAGGCCGATCCGGTCGGTCCACCGCTCGTCCGAGTTCATCCGGTCATTGTGCGGCCGTCACGTGCGTGGGCGGGCGACGCGCGAGGTGACGTCGTGGAGCATCTGCTCGATCCGATCCACGCCGGCCCGCAGCGACATCCCCTGCAGGTAGGCGTCCCGCCCCCTGCGGCCCATGTCGACCCGCGCCGGCGGCGGGATCGCGGCGGCCAGCCAGAACCGGTCCGCCAACGCGGCCCAGTCCTCCGGCGGGCAGGAGAGCCCGGCGCGGGACCGCTCCACGAGCTCCATCGTGTCGCCGCCGGCCGAGGCGACCACCGGCGAGGCGCAGGACAGGGCTGCCTGCAGTTTGCCGGGCACCATGCCGCGCAGCTCCGGGAGGTCCCGCAACATGACGAGCTGGTAGTCGGCCGCCGCGTAGAGCTCCGGCATGTCCAGCGGCGACCGTCGTTCGACGAACCGGACGTTGTCCGCCTTGAGCTCGGCGGCGAGCCCCCGCACCCGCCGCTCCTCAGCTCCCGAACCGACCAGGACCAGGTCCATCCGGTCGTCCAGCGCTGCCGCCGCCCGCACCGCAGTCTCCAGACCCTGGCGTACGCCGATGGTCCCGGCGTGCATGACCACGCAGCGGTTGTCCCGGCGGATCAAGCGCTGGGCGGCCCGGCCCGGCTCGGTCGGCCGGAAGATCCGCTCGTCGGTCCAGTTGAGCACCACCCGCACCCGGTCCGGTTCGGCGCCGGCGGAGACCACCAGGTCCCGCATGGACGGGGCGCTGACCGCGATGCCCTCGGCCTCCTGGTAGACCCGGCGCAGGGTGGCGCCGAGCCGCCCGGAGAACCGTCGGCCGTCGCCGGCCCGGGACGGACCCTCCTCCGGCCAGACGTCCTGCACGTGCAGCACGGTCGGCACCCGGCCGAGCATCCGGAGCAGGCCGGCGGTGGCGAAGGTGACCGCCGGGAGCTGGAAGACGTACAGGGCGTCCACGTCGCCGAGGTAGCGGCGGCCGGTCAGCGCCACGCTGCCGGCGAAGGAGAGCCAACTGGCCATCCGTGCCCGGGCCGAACCGTCGCCCCCGGCGTACCGGGGCACGCGGCGGACGGTCAGCCGCTCGCTGTGTGTCTGATGCCGCCAGCGCTGCTGCCAGCCCGGGTAGACGTGCCCGCCGGGGTAGTCCGGAAAGCCGGTGAGCACGCGTACCTCGTGACCGCGGGCGGCCAGTTCCTCGGCGAGGCTGCCCGGGATGAACGCCGGCTCCGGCGGGAAGTGGTAGGACAGAATCCCGATCTTCATGGCCGTGCTCCCGGCGCGGCAGCACGGCGCCGGGCACGGCCCACCCCGTACGATGCCCGCATCCCCTCTACGTCCGGCCGCGGCCGGAACACCGCCGTCGCGGCGATCCGTCCCGCGACCGTGACGACGAGAGGGGTGCAAATGGTCGACGGAGTGCTCTTCGTCTGCCACGCCAACATGTGCCGGTCCCCGATGGCGGAGTACATCGCCCGCCGACTCCTCGCCGACCTGCCGGTCAGCCTGGAGAGCGCGGGGACCGACGCCGTCGACGGGGCGCCCATGCATCCGTACGCGATCGACGTCGCGGCCGGGACCGGCGCGGACCCGGCCGCCTTCCGCACCCGGCGGCTGCGTCCCGAACACCTGACCGGAGCCACGCTGGTGCTGACCGCGACCCGGCGACAACGCTCCGTCTGCACGGCGCTGGCTCCGGCAGCGCTGCACCGGACCTTCACACTGCGCCAGTTCGGCCGGCTGGCCGCCGCGGCCGAGGTGACCGGGGCGCCCGGCCGGTCGCCGCTGCGCACCGCGGTCATCGCCGCCGCCCGCGCCCGGGGGCGGCTGCAACCCGCCGCCCCCGCCGCGGACGACCTGCGCGATCCGATCGGTGGCTCACCCGCCGACTTCCGGCGCTGCGCCGAGGAGATCGAGCGGTCCATCCGACCCGTGTTGGCACTCATCGGGACAGCCGGCTGAGTTCCTGGGTCCGGTCGCCGGCCATGGCGGGCTCACCGCGCCGGGCGGCGCCGGCCCGGTCGGCGGGCACGGACCGCGAGGCCTGCGGCACGACCACCTTGTACGCCTCGTACTGGTGGGCGTCCGCCTTGGCGACCTTGGCCATGTTCAGCACGCACCCGAGCAGGCGTACCGAGACCGACTGCAGCGCACGGGCCGCGGCGGCCACCTGGCTGCGCGAGGTACGCCCCTGCTGGGTGACCAGCAACGCGCCGTCGGCCTGCACGGCCACCACCACCCCGTCGGTGACGGCGAGCAGCGGCGCGGTGTCGATGACCACGATGTCCGCCGACTCCCGCAACGCCACCAGCAGGTCCGCCATCGCCTTGGAACCGAGCAGCTCGCTGGGATTGGGCGGGGTCGCGCCGCTGGGGAGCACGAGCAGCGACTTGCCGCCCCACCGCTGCACCACGTCGCCGACGTGGACGTCGCCCACCAGCACGTCGGTGAGGCCCACCCCGCCGTCGAGACCGAGGTAGTCGGCGACCTTGGGGCGGCGAAGGTCAGCGTCGATGAGCAGCACCCGCCAGCCCGCCTCGGCCAGCGCGATCGCGGTGTTGCACGCCATGGTGGTCTTCCCCTCGCCCTGGAGGGCGCTGGTGACCGCGATGACCCGGGCCGGCTCGTGCACGTCGACGAAGCGCAGGTTGGTCCGGAGCTTGCGGACCGCCTCGGCCCGCGCCGAGTTGGCCGCCTCACCGACGATCAGCGGGGCCGCCTTGGCGCCGGCCTCGTACGGGACCTCGCCGAGCAGTGGGCTGCCGGTGACCCGCTGGAGCGCGACCGCGTCCCGCATCCGGACGTCGGCCAGCCCGCGCAGCACGGCCAGCACCGCCCCGGCCAGGAGGCCCACCAGCCCGCCGAGCACCAGGTTCTTCACCGGCTGCGGCGACACCGGGCTGGTGGTCACCCGGGGCCCGCTCACCACCTCGAGCTTGATCGTGGACGAACTGCCGCCCGGCGGCGTCTCCACCCGCTGCACCATCTCGACGAACTTCGCCGAGAGCGCCTCGGTGGTCTTGAGTGCCCGGGTCCGGTCGGTGTCGGTGAAGGTGGCCTTCAGCAGGACGGTGTCGGCCTCGGTGGAGGTGCTGATCCGGCCCTGCACCTGGTTCGCGGTCAGACCGAGCGGGCTCTCCTCCACCACGCTCTGTGCCAGCCGGTCGCTGGTGAGCAGGTCGGCGTAGGACTTCACCCGCTGCTGGAGGACGAGGCCGGTCTGGGACGCGTCGGTGCCCTGGCCCGGAGTGGTGACGAAGAAGGTCACCGAGGCCTGGTATCGGGCCGGGGTGCGGACCGTCACCAGGGCGGCGATCCCCAGGGCCAGCATCACGGTGATCAGGACGATCCACCAGTGCCGGCGGATCAGGCGCGGGTAGCTGAGACCATCCATCACGTTCCCCCTCGCGATACGCCGATCAGCAGTTGAACCTGCACGAAACCCCCCTAGAACGCCCAGAACGCCCAATATGCGTGGCAGGATCGAAAACACCTAAAACAGTGCGGTACGCACGCATACGAATGTAATCGACCGAAGACACACAGATGGTCTAAATCCTGCCATTTCTGGATCCGATGTGAAGGGCAACCGTGGTATCGCGGGGCCACCGCCACCGAAGACGGCGAATGACCCCATCACCCGGTCACCCGACGCGCGACCACCCTGTCTCTGTTAACGCCGGACACCGCCGGGTGGTGCGGCGGATTCCCGGGCTGTTCGGGCGCCGACGAGACGGGCCTCCGGCCGCTGCACCCGCTCGTCTCGCACGTCCGCCTGCCGGCGCTTCTGCAACGGCACGCCGACTCGGATAGGGTTGGCGACGGTGTGCCGGGAAGTCTGGTCGGCGATCTTGTCGACGACCCGACCCCGAGGTGACACCGCATGGCCGACCGCACCCCGTCGTCCCCCCGTCAGCGTCTTCTTGTCCGCCGGTCCTGGGCAGAGGCGCGCTTCCTGGCCGACGTGCTGCGTACCGAGACGGTCGGTGGGGGCCTGCTGCTGCTCGGCGCGGTCATCGCCCTGGTCTGGGCCAACTCGCCCTGGCGCACCGTGTACGCCGCACTCGGCGACTGGGTGCCGTGGCCCGGCGGCGCGCCGCTCCACCTCGACCTCAGCCTGGCGGCCTGGACCGCGGACGGGCTGCTGGCGATCTTCTTCTTCGTGGTCGGTCTGGAGCTCAAGCGCGAGTTCGTCGCCGGAGACCTGCGCGATCCCCGGCGGGCGGCGCTGCCGGTGGTGGCCGCGCTGGGTGGCATGCTGCTACCCGCCCTGTGCTACCTCGCGGTGACCCTCGCCGCGGGCGGGGCGGGGCTACGCGGTTGGGCCGTCCCCACCGCCACCGACATCGCGTTCGCGCTGGCCGTGCTGGCCGTGGTCAGCTCCCACCTGCCGCAGGGCCTACGCGCGTTCCTGCTCACCCTCGCGGTGGTCGACGACCTCTTCGCGATCGTCATCATCGCGGTCTTCTACACCGCCGCACTCCACCCGCTGCCGCTGCTCGGGGCCCTCGCGCCGATCGCCGTCTTCGCCCTGCTGGTGCGGCGGCGCCGGACCTGGTGGTGGGCGCTCATCCCGCTCGCCGTGCTCGCCTGGGTCCTGGTGCACGCCTCCGGGGTGCACGCGACGGTCGCCGGGGTGCTGCTCGGCTTCACCGTCCCGGTGCGGCCCGCGCGGCGCGGCGAGCCGGGCCTGGCCGAGCGGCTGGAGCACCGCTGGCGGCCGGTCTCGGCCGGCCTGGCGGTGCCGGTCTTCGCGTTCTTCGCCGCCGGCGTGTCACTGGTCGACGTGGACCTGGCCGGCGTGTTCACCGACCCGGTGGTGCTCGGGGTGGTCGCCGGCCTGGTGCTCGGCAAGACCGTCGGCGTGTTCGGCTCGACGGTGCTGCTCGCCCGGTTCACCCGGGCCGAGGTCGACGAGGACATCACCTGGGCGGACCTGTTCGGGCTGGCGCTGCTGGCCGGCATCGGCTTCACCGTGTCGCTGCTCATCGGCGAGCTGGCCTTCGGGGCCGGCAGCCCCGAGGACGACCGGGTGAAGGTCGCGGTCCTGGTCGGCTCGCTGGTCTCCGCCGGGCTCGCCGCGACGGTGCTGGTGCGGCGCAACCGGGTCTACCGGCGGATCTCGGAGCGGGAGAACCGGGACTCCGACGGCGACGGCGTGCCGGACGTCTACCAGGAGGAGTCCGGGTAGCCCGGCCGAGATCACTCCCGATGCTCGCTGGCGCGCACCTCCTCCTCGGTCTCCTCGGGCCCCATGGTCTCCTCCTCCGTCGCCTCGACGTACGGCTCCATGAGGTCGTCGGCCGGCACCACGATCGCGTCGACCCGGTCCTGCTCGTCGGCACGGCCGCCGGGCGGCGGCTCGGGAGCGGTCGTCTCGCCGGCGAAGCCGTACTCGTTGGGTTCGTCGTGCCTGGCCATGCGCTGGACCTCCCGGTCGTCCCTAAGGTTCCCTCTCCTGTCGCTCACGCTAGGCGGTGATCCGCCGCGGCGCGGCGCAGACGTTCATACCCGGAGGCGGCCTCCGCGCACACCGCGGCGGGGGCCGCCGACGCGACCATTCGGGACGATCGCGCCGGCGGACACGCCGCGGACCGGCTCAGGTGAGCTTGGTGACCGCCTCGAGGATCAGCCAGAGGCCGGAGATGGCGAAGAGGATCGCCGCGCCGTACCGGATGGCCTTCTCCGGCAGGTGCCGGCCGAGCAGCCGGCCCACCATGATCGCCAGCGCGTCGGCGGCCACCATCCCGATCGTCGAGCCGAGCCAGGTGCCGAACCAGCCGTACTTGGTGGCCAGGGTGATGGTGGCCAGCATGGTCTTGTCGCCCAGTTCGGCCAGGAAGAAGGCGACACCGACGGTGATGATCGCGGATCTGCTGCTCTTCTCGGCCTTGCGCTTCTCCTCCTCGGTGAGCTTGTCGCCGCGCAGGGTCCACGCACCGAAACCGAGGAACGCCAGACCGGCGATGAGCGAGATCCACGTGGTGGGCAGCGCGGCGTGGAGTCCGTAGCCGATCGCCACCGACGCCAGGTGCACGACCGCGGTCGCGACGGTGATTCCGATGAGCACCGGTACGGGCTTGAACCGCGTGGCGAACGTCAGGGCCATGAGCTGGGACTTGTCGCCCAGCTCGGCGACGAAGATGACGCCGAAGCTGATCACCAGCGCGACGAGGAAACCGTCCATGTGAACCTTCCCGATCAAGCCGGGAGGAGGTACGGGGCGCCCTCGACCCGGCTGCGACAGCCTGAGTCGAAGGTCTCGCCCGCCCCGGTGACCGGGGCCGCGTGGCCGGATGCGGACGCATCAGTATGTCGACCACGACATTGGGGGCTACTCCCCTTCGCGCCGCCCAGCCTAGCCCACCACGCCGGGCGGGCGCCCCGCGGGTGAACCGCCTCACCTGCCCGCGCTGCGGCCTGGTCAGTCGGCCCGGGCGAGGGTGACGCCGAACAGGCCGTCCGGGTCGGTCCAGAACGCGTGCCGGTCGAACCCGGTGGCCGCGAGCTCCGCCGCGATCCCCTGCGGACGGAACTTCGCCGAGATCTCCGTGCGCAGCTCCTCGCCGGCGGCGAACTCGACCTCCAGGTCCAGCACGTGCACCCGGGTCGGGCGCTCGGCGCGCAGCCGCATCTCGATCCACTCGTGCTCCGGATCCCAGACAGCCACGTGGGCGAAGGCCGCCGGGTCGAAGTCCGCGCCCAGCTTCCGGTTGATCACGCCGAGCACGTTGCGGTTGAACTCGGCGGTGACCCCGGCCTCGTCGTCGTACGCCGGCACGATCACCTTCGGGTCCTTGACCAGGTCGGTGCCGATCAGCAGCCAGTCGCCCGTCTCCAGGGCGGCGCGCATGGCGGTGAGGAACTCGGTCCGCTCCACCGGCAGCAGGTTGCCGATGGTGCCGCCGAGGAACACCACCAGCCGTCGGCCGCCCGTGGGCAGCCGGTCCAACTGCCGGGTGAAGTCGCCGACGATGCCGCGTACCCGCAGCCCCGGGTATTCGG
Source organism: Micromonospora sp. SL4-19 (assembly GCF_047921475.1). Classification (NCBI taxonomy): domain Bacteria; kingdom Bacillati; phylum Actinomycetota; class Actinomycetes; order Micromonosporales; family Micromonosporaceae; genus Micromonospora; species Micromonospora sp. SL4-19. The sequence goes on along the minus strand of NZ_JBLROB010000003.1, from coordinate 132,958 downwards.
CGGCGATCTGCTCGGTGGACCGGCGCAGCGCGCTGATCGAGACGTCCAGCGGCACGAACGTGCCCAACTCGCCGTGGCGGGTGAGGGCGTCGAGCAGCAGCCGGGTCTTCTCCGACGAGCCGGAGCCCAGCTCGATCAGCGTCTTCGCGCCGGTCAGCTCGGCGATCTCGTCGGAGTGCTCGGCCAGCACGGCCCGCTCGGCCCAGCTGCGCGCTCGACCTGGGTACGCCCCCGGTCGCCCCCGACCGGGTGGACCCGTACGACCCAGGTCGTACGCCGGCTCAGCCACCCGGCGTTATCAGGCCGCTCTCGTACGCCAGCACCACGGCCTGCACCCGGTCGCGGAGCTGGAGCTTGGCCAGGATCCGGCCGACGTGGGTCTTCACGGTCGCCTCCGCGACGTGCACCCGGGAGGCGATCTCCGCATTGGACAGCCCCTGCGCCACCAGCAGCAGAATCTCCTGCTCCCGCTCGGTGAGCTGGGCGAGCCGCGGATCCTCGGTGGGGCCCGGGCCGAGCTGGCCGGCGAACCGGTCCAGCAGCCGCCGGGTGATCGACGGTGCCACCACCGAGTCGCCCTCGGCGACCACCCGAATCGCGGCGAGCAACTCCTCCGGCGGCACGTTCTTGAGCAGGAAGCCGCTGGCCCCCGCCCGCAGCGCCGCGAACGCGTCCGCCTCGGTGTCGAAGGTGGTGAGCACCAGCACCCGGGGACGCCCGGCGGACGGTCTGGCGCAGATCCGCCGGGTCGCCTCCACCCCGTCCATGGTGGGCATCCGCAGGTCCATCACCACCACGTCGGCCTCGACCCGGTCGAGAACCCGCAACGCGTCGGCGCCGTCGATCGCCTCGCCCACCACCGCCAGGTCCGCCTGGGAGTCGAGCACCATGCGGAATCCGGCGCGGACCAGTGCCTGGTCGTCGACGATCACCACGCGGACGGTCACGCCGCCACCTCCTCCTCCGTACCGGGCACCGACGGTAACGGCAGTCGCGCCTCGACCCGCCATCCCCCGGCCAGCCTGGGACCGGCGGTGAGGCTGCCGTCGTACACCCCGACCCGCTCGCGCATGCCGAGCAGGCCGTGCCCGCCGGACGGCGCCGGCCGGACCACCGGCCGGCCGCGCCCGTCGTCCACGGCCCGGACCACGACGGTGGTCGCGGACCAGTCCAGGCTCAGCTCGACCGACGCGCCCACCCCGGCGTGCTTGAGCGCGTTGGTCAGCGACTCCTGCACCACCCGGTAGACGGTCAACTCCAGGCCCGGCGGCAGGGGCGCCGGTTCGCCGGTGGCGGCGCAGGTGATCCGCAGACCGGCGGCGCGGAACCGGTCGAGCAGGGCGGGCAGTTCGACCAGCGCCGGCCGGCGGTGCGCCGGCTCGGCGGAGAGGCCGTCGCCGGGCTCCGCGGGCGCATCCGGCACGGCCACCGGCGCCGGCCGGCTCGGCTCCCGTAGTACGCCCACCAGCCGGCGCATCTCCTCCAGCGCCTGGCGGCCGGTGTCGGCCACCACCTTGGCCGCCTCGCGGGCGGTGGCCGGATCCCGGTCGATGGTGAACCGGATCCCGTCGGCCTGCACGATCATCACGGCCATGCTGTGCGCGACCACGTCGTGCAGCTCACGGGCGATCCGGGTCCGCTCCTCGGCCACCGCCGCCCTGGATTCCGCCTCCCGCTCCCGTTCCAGCGTGGCGGCCCGCTCCTCCAGGCTCAGCACGTAGAACCGGCGGGTCCGCACGTTCAGCCCCATCAGCCACACCGCGCCGGTGATCAGCCCGAACCAGATCGCGCTGGCCCACCACACCGCCGGCCCAGGCATCTGGAGCGCGGCGAGCACCACGCCGACCGCGGCGACCAGCCCGGCGATCACCCCGTCGCGGAGCCGGTCGGCGTACTTGACCACGCTGTAGAGGGCGATCAGCACGGCGACGTCGTAGCCCAGCGGGCCCCAACTGAGGACAACCTGGAGCAGTGCCAGCGCGCCCACGACCGCCGCCACCGCCGACGGGTGGGTACGCCGGAACAGGAGGACCACGGCCATCGCGACCCCGACCAGGGTGGCCGTCCAGCCACCGGGCTGGGCGACCCCGCCGGCGACGGCGAAGAGCGCCACGAACCCGGAAACGGCCGCGTCGAAGGCAACGCTGCGTAGCGGGCGGCCGAAGATGATGCGGTCCACGGTCACCCAGCGTACGGGGTGTCCGACCATCGATGCTTACCGCTGCTGCCGAGGAAGCTCCGCTCGGCTGGCTCAGCTCATCGGCAGTCGGTAGGCGCGCTCGCCGCCACCGGCGGGGGCCAGCCGCACTTCGCCGCTGCGCAGGCCGTAGGCCACGGACCAGCGGGTGTGCGCCTGCCGCACCGAGTCGAGGAGCCGCAGCGCCGTCGAGCCGTCCACCGCCCCGCCTGACCGGTCCAGCGCCTCGGCCAGTACCCCGTACCGGTGGTCCCGGCGCAGGTCGCTGTCGGCCACGCCGACGGCCGGCACGTTGGTCAACGCCTGCCACGCCCCCCGGCCCTTCTCCGCGCGCATGGTGCCGTCGACGAACTCGATCACCGCCGAGGTCCCGGCCGCGTCGGCGAGCAGGTAGTGCAGGGGCGGCCCGCCGTCGAAGTCCAGGTTGTAGCGCCCGAACACGGCGATCGCCTCGTCAACGGTGGCCGCCTCGTCCAGCACCAGCCGCAGGATGCGCACCGAGCCGACCGTCGGACGCCCGGCCACCGGTCGTGCCGTCGCCCCGTCGTCGGCCGCCAGCCCCACCGCGAGGCCACGCTCGTTCATCCCGTCGAACGGCAGCAGCGGCGCGTTGAGCAGGCGGCGATCCCCGGCCGGGTCGGCACCGACCCCCAGGTACGAGATGTCCACCAGGGAGATGGAGGCGTACCCGTCGGGCGGGTCGGTGCGCAGCACCAGGGCCGGGTTGGGGTCCCAGTCGAAGTTGCGGGCGAACAGCGGACGGCTCCGGTCGCCGAACGCGGCGAACAGCGAGCAGCCGAACGGGCTCGCCTCGGGAGTGCCGGAGACGCCGACGGTCGGGTCGTAGTCCCCGACGTAGGTCATCTCGTACAGCGGCAGGTCGTCGACCTTGCGGAGGCTCGCGAGGGTCCGCTCGACCTGGCCGGCGTCCTGCCGAGAGGCGGTCGGCGGGCCGGCCGGGGACGACGCCGGGGTGCGCTGGCCGGCTGCGCAGCCGGTGCCGACGAGCAGCAGGGCGAGACCGGTGGCGAGCAGGGTCCTCCGCATGGGGCGACGCTAGAAGAGGCAGCGACGATTGTCCATCGGATCAGCGGACGGGAAGGCGCGCCGGTTGCGCGTCACGCCCCGCTCGCCCGGCTCCGGGGACGCGCGACGAGGAACATGAAACAGCCGTAAACCACGTTGCGGCTGTGCAGGCGGTCCACCGCCGGGTCGACGAGCAGTTCGGAGATGACGCCCTCCGGGTCGCCGCCGTCGTGGAGCCGGCCGCCCACGATCCGGCCCCGGTGGTCGTACGCCCGCAGCACCTGAGGCCGCCCCCGCCAGTCGGCCGGGTACCCCGTCCCGCCGTCGGGGCCGGGGCAGTCGGCGTCGTGGGCGAAGACCGGCCCCACCTCGCGATACGGTCCGGCTGGGATCGGCGGGGCGTACCCGAAGAGCAGCAGCGGCTCACCTGCCGTGGCGTCGCGCAGGCAGCAGCGCAGCGGCTCGCCGCCGGCGGCGACGAGCCGCTCCGGGGGCTGCCCGGACGCGTCGAGGCCGGTGCGCCGCACCTCGGCCAGCACCTCGGTCGGCATCGGCTGGATCAGGTACCCGATTCGCGTCGTCATGCGCCCAGCCTGGCCCGAGTGCGGGGTGGGCGCTGGCGGCGATCGGACCTCGCGTTCTCGCTGCCAGCCACCCTCGGCCCGTCCCGTCAGCGGCGCGAGACCGGGATCTGGAGCTCCGTGACGCCCTTCTCCGGCTCCCGGCCGAGAACGGCGAATTCTCCGGTGAACATGGCCCCCTCACGCTCGTCCCTGACGCGGTGTCAGAGTCAAGCGCGCCGGACCACCGGCCCGGCTCAGCCGGGCAGCGGTGCCTCGTCCCCGCCACGGGTACGGCGCGGGTTGACCAGCCGGCGGACCATCGGCAACGCGTTCCACCGCGCCGCGCCGACCAGGTCGCGGGCGTGCTCCAGCACGGTGTAGTCGGGCCGGGCCAGCCCGTCGGCGATCGCCCGGTCCAGGTCGTTGCCGCAGCGGGTGAGCACGCTGTCGAAGTCCCGGCGGACCGGTTCCAGCAGGTCGTAGCCGAAGGACCGGTGCAGGCGGGCGAAGAACGGCTTGTAGAGCCGGGCCCGCTCGTGCAGCCCCGACGAGTACGACATCGGATTCTTCGGCCGCCGCCGGACGTAGTCGGGCAGCACGTCGGCGAAGGCCCGCCGGAGGATCCACTTGTCCTCTCCGTCGCGCATCTTCAGGTCCAGCGGGATGCGCATGGCCAGTTCGACCACGTTCAGGTCGAGGAACGGCACCCGGGCCTCGACCCCGTGGCCCATGCTGGCCCGGTCCACCCGCTGCAACTCCGTGCGACCGAGGTTACGGATCTTGTGAAGGAAGAGCCGCCGGGACCGGTCCGGGCCGACCTGCTGGTACATCGGGTAGCCGCCGAAGAGCTCGTCCGAGCCGTCACCGGTGAGCACCACCTTGATCCCGAGTTCCCGCAGCCGCTGGAAGATCGGCACCGAGACGACCGCGTTGATGATGTCGCCGTACTCGGTCAGTTCGGAGATCCGGATCGCCTCGCGGATCTCGGCCAGCCGGATGTCGCGCGGGCACAGCTCGACCACCTCGTGCGGCACACCCAGGTCCTTGGCGAGCCGCCGCGCGTACGCCACGTCCGGGCTGTCCGAGACGCCGACGGTGACCGCCACGCAGTCGGGGTGCATCTGCCGTGCCTGCAGCAACGCGAGCGAGCTGTCCAGGCCGCCGGAGAGGACCACACCGACGGTGAGGTCGGTGTTCAGCCGCACCCGGATGCTGTCGGTGAGCGCGACCCGGACGAGCAGGGCGGCCTCGTCCGGGTCGTCGACCACCGGCAGCCCGGCGCCGAGGCCGAGCAGGTCCACGTGCGGGCGCAGCCGGACCGAACCGTCGGGCTCGGCCCAGCCGTGGTGGCCGGACGGGACCTCGCTGATCGGGGCGCCGTGCCCGACCAGCGCCTTGACCTCGGAGGCGAGGTGCAGGCAACCCGGGCCGCGGGCCCAGTAGAGGGGCTTCACTCCGAGCGGGTCGCGGGCCAGGTACGCCCGGCCGGTGGCCTGCTCCACCACCACGAAGGCGTACTCGCCGCGCAGCCGGTGCACCGCCTCCTCGCCCCAGTGCCGGAAGGCGGTGAGCACCACCTCGGTGTCGCTGACGCTGCGAAAGTCGTATCCGAGCCGGGTGAGCTCCGCGCGCAGCTCATGGTGGTTGAAGACCTCGCCGTTGAAGCAGAGCAGGTGGCGTTCGTCGGGCGAGACCCAGGGTTGCACCGCCCGGTCGCGGTCCACGATCCCCAGCCGTCGTGCGCCGGCGAGCAGGCCGTTCTCCTGCCGGGTCTCGGTGACCTCACCACGGGGCGCGAGCACGGTGAGCATCCGCCGGAAGGTGGCCGGGTCGGCGTTCGGGCCGATGCTCAGCGCGATCCCACACATGCTCCTCACACCCCCATCTCGGCCTCGTACGCCCGCCGGAGCCGGCGACGGGCGGCCGGCGCGAGACAGACGTGCCAGACCTGCCCCTCGTCGACCACGTTGATCTCGCCGGCCTCCTGCCGGGCCAGCAGCAGGTCGGCGAGCGTGTCCCGGACGCCGAAGCGGCGGAACCAGGCCATCTCCAGGTCGGCCGCCCAGCCGAGGCAGTGTGCGCTGGGCACCATCGCGGCGTACCCGAGGCGGCGCAGCCTGTGCTGGTGCTCGGCGCTGCGCGCCAGGCTGGTCGCCCAGAGCGGCGGGGTGGCCGGCGGGGTCGCCCTGGCGAACTCCCGGCCGATGTCGTTGAGCAGAGCCACGACCTCGCGGCGGGCCCGGCGGAACATCAGCCCGGCGGTGCGCGGGGTGGCGTCGGGCAGCAGCCGCCGTCGGAGCGCGCGAAGGCCACGCCCGAGCACGGTCGCCGACTGCCCCTGATAGCGGAAGGCGATCAGTCCGCGCCGGCGCAGCCACTCCAGGTCGACCAGGTCGGTGCTGGTGTCGACCTGCTGGTCGGTGCGGAACGTCGGGGTGTCCCGCCACCACATCACGTCGATGCGGGACAGCAGGTAGATCCGGACCAGCGCGGTGAGGTCGTGCGCCGAGCTGCGGGCGTTGGGGTGGTAGCGGGCCATCTCCAGCAGCAGGGTCTCCCGGGCGCCGATGAATCCCTGCGGGGTGGCGTCGAGGACGGCGGCGATGGCCGGCTCCCGCAGCCGCTGGTCCAGCAGCACCTGGCGGGCGATGGTCGACGGGGCGTCCGCCAGGGCGCCCACCTCGATCAGCAGCTCCGCCACCGCCGCGCGGTACGCGGCCAGGTCCGGCGCGTCGGGGGCCGGACGGCGGTCGGCGGCCGAGGGCAGTCGGGTCGGGGCGGTGGACGCGCCGGCGGGACCAGGTTGCTGGCCGCGGCTTCGGCTGGGCACTCGCATCGGGTCCCCTCTCCTGGCAGGACACGGCGTGATTGAGGCTGAACACACCGTAACCACCAGGATCGGCGGCTCCCCGAACAATTCTCCTATCTCCCCTAAAGAGAGATGAGTTGCCTCATCCGGAGCACTCGGCCCCGAACCGCCCGGTCAGCTCCTGCACCCATCCGTACGAGGGGGCGTGGGGCAGGTCGACGTCCCGGCCGGCACGGAGAGCGTCGGCGACGTCCAGCGCCGCGCCGAGGGCGGCCCGGAACAGCAGGGAGCCGGTGCTTACCCGGGCCACCCCGAGCCGGCCCAACTCGGCCAGGCTCAGACCACCGGGCCGGTGCAGCACGTTCAGCGGGCGCCCCGACTCGGCCGCCAGCAGCCCGATCGTGTCGTCCGGGGCTCCGGGGACGAACAGGCCGTCGGCGCCCGCCTCCCGGTACGCCCGGAGCCGCCGCACGGCCTCCTCCCGCGGCCCCGGCACACCCAGCCACCAGGCGTCGGTGCGGGCGTTGACGAACAGCCCCGGCACGGCCGCCTTCACCGCAGCGATCTTGGCGGCCGCCAGCTCCGGCGGCGCGAGCGTCCCATCCGGGCGACCGTCCTCCAGGTTCACCCCGACCACGCCGAGCGCGGCCAACTCGGCGACGTAGTCGGCCACCGCCGCCGGGTGGTCGCTGAAGCCGCCCTCGACGTCGACGGTGAGCAGCACGGGCAAATCCCGCAGCCGCCGGGCGAGGTCGATGTTCTCGGCCCGGGTGGCCCCGGCCGCGTCCGGCTTCCCAGCCGCCGCGGCGATCCCGAGGCTGGTGGTGCCGATCGCCGGGTGGCCGCGGGCCGCCAGGGCGGCGGCGGAGGCGTGGTCCCAGGCGTTGGGCAGCAGCAACGGCCGGCCCGGCCGGTGCAGGGCCTGGAATGCGGTGGCGCGGCCGGTCATCTGACGGTCACCTCGATGCTGGTCGGGACGCGCAGGGTGGGGTGCGGCGCGTACCCGACGGGGGTGTCGGTCGGGCGGCAACGGCGGCGCAGCACGTCGACCACCCCGGCGGCCAGGGCCAGCGCGTGCCGCTCGCCCGGGCAGCCCCGTGGCCCGGCACCGAAGGTCAGCGATCCGCCGCGCCGGCCGGGCAGGAAGCGGCCCGGCTCGACGAAGGCGGCCGGGTCGCGGTTGGCCGCATCGAAGCGGAGCAGCAGCGGGGCGTCCGGGCCGATCTCCCGCTCGCCCAGGCGCAGCGCCCCGGTGGTGATCCGGCGGGTGGCGCGAACCGGCGGGTCGAGGCGGAGCAACTCGGCGAGCAGTTCATGCGTGGACACCGCCGCCGGCACCGCGCGCAGGTGCCGGGCGGCCCCGCCGATCAGCCCGGCGGTGGCGTCGCAGGCCTGGACGAGCAGCCCGATCCGGTTCGCGGCGACCTCCGGCGGCGCCGGAGGTGCCATCGCCAGCAGCGCGGCCACCGCCGTGTCGGCGCGTGCCACCGCCGTCGGGCCCGCGCCCGGGTGGTAGGCCGCCGCCACCGCCGCCACCGCGGGCCCGGCCACCGTTGGGTCGGCCAGTCCGAGCCGCGCCGCCAACACCGCCAGGGGTACGCGCCGCGCCAGCCGATCCATCACGTCGATCCGACTGACAGCCTGCTCGAGTTCGGTTTCGGTGAGCCGGGCCGCGTCCTCCCGCAACTCCTCCGGATCGAGGCGGGCCAGCGCGGTGACCCCGATCGCCCGGCGGGCCGGGTGCCGGTCCGGGCCGCTGAACCGGCTGACCGTCCCGCGCAGCCAGGCGAGCGTGCCGGCCGGGCCGCCGGCCGAGACCGGCACCACGCACCGCGGATCGGTCAGTACCTCGACCACGTCGGCGTGCCGGGTGACCACCCAGCCGTCATCGACTGGTACGGGCGGCCCGCAGGCCGGCGTGTCGGGCGGGACGGGGATGGACGGCTGGCTCATCGCCCGACCGTAGGGCCGGTTTCCTTCGGTCCCGACCGAACCGTCCCCCGAGCGGCGTCCACCCCCACACCGGTTGCCACCGTCCACTGACCCGACGCCACCCCGGCACCAACGCGGCCTGGGCCACTCCCACCTCGTCGAGGTGGAGCCCGTCGACGACGGTCAGGCGCGGTGGGCGGCAGCATCGCGGGGCGGGGCCAGGTCCGCCGCGTCGACGCCGAGGGCGGCGGCGAGGGCGGGGCGACCGGCCGGGGTGACCCGGATCGCGCGACCGGTGCCGCGTACGGTCCAGCCGAGGTCGAGGAATCGACCGCAGAGGGCCGCGCCGAGCGCTCCGGCCAGGTGTGGGCGGCGCTCGGTCCAGTCCAGGCAGTCCCGGACCAGCGGGCGCCGGGCCGCGCGCAGCGGTTCGACCGACACCCCCAGCTCCGCGAGCCACGCCACCCCGTGCGGGGTGAGGGCGAGCCCACCCGTCCGGTCCAGCACACCCTGATCGAGCAGCGCGTCGTGCAGCAGCACGCCGAGCCGGCCGGCCAGGTGGTCGTAGCAGGTCCGGGCGTAGGCCAGGGCGGCGCCGGCCGACGCGGCGCGCAACGTGCGGGGCGGCGCCGGCGGGGCGGGAGCGTGTCCGGCCAGATCCTCGATGAGCTGAGCCACCGACGGGCCGGCGAGGCGGACGTACCGGTGCCGGCCCTGCCGCTCCTCGACCAGAAGCCCGCCGCGCACCAGTCGGGTGAGATGGTCACTGGCGGTGGAGGGCGCCACCCCGGCGGCGCGGGCCAGCTCGCCCGCCGTCCAGGCCCGCCCGTCCAGCAGGGCCAGGCAGAAGCCGGCCCGGGTCCGGTCGGCGAGCAGTGCGGCGAGCCCGGCGAGCGAGTGGCCGTCGGTGCTGGTGGCGGTCATGTGCCCATGCTGGCACGCGGACGGTTCGGCACCGGCCGACCGGTGTGGCAGCTCAGCCACCGCCGGGCGGCCCCGGGTCGGGTCAGTCGCTTGGGGGCGGGCACGCGGGGACCAGGTCGCTGACCGTCCGGGTCTCGCTGTCGCAGCTGCGCGCCGCGACGAACTCGCCGGCCGGCCGGTCGACGCCGGCCACCGCCCGGGCCTTGCGGCGGTCGGCGTCCCCGAACCGCAGCGCCAGGCTCAGGTGCGGAATCCAGCGCCCGGGCAGGTGCCAGGGGCGCGGGCCGGGCGCCTCGGCGAGCACGTCCCAGACCGCGCCGTGCAGGGCGACCAACTGCGGCGCGGGCCGGACCAGCCAGACCAGCGGGGCGCTGCCGTCGAGCACCGCCACGCGGTCGAGGCGGACCGGCAGGGGCAGCGCCGCGTCGCAGAGGTCGGCGAGGCGCTGCTGGGCCCCGGGCGGGAACTCGTCGACCGAGGCGAGGGTCAGGTGCGGCCGATTGGTGGGGTGGACGTTGCGCGCCAGGCTGGGCAGCCCGGCGAAGGCCAGCCGGTGCCAGGCCGCCCGAACCGCCTCATCGAGCTCCGGCGAGCAGAGCAGTTCGACCGTACGCACGCCGTCAGGCTAGCCGTCAGTGGTGTGCCGCGCCGTCCCGCGGGGAATGCGCACCGGATGAACGCGCTGACCGAGACCGATGAACGCCACCTGCGCCTGGCCATCGCGCTGGCCGCCGTCGCCCGGGACGCGGGGGACGGCCCGTTCGGCTCGTTGCTGGTCGACGCCGACGGGCGGGTGCTGGCCGAGGAGGTCAACACCGAGCGCAGCGACGACGACATCACCGCGCACCCGGAACTGAAGCTGGCCCGTTGGGCGGCGCGCCACCTGAGCGCCGACGCCGCCGCGGTCGCCACGATGTACACGAGCTGCCAGCCGTGCGGCATGTGCACGACGGCGATCGAGCGTTCCGGCCTGGGCCGGGTGGTGTACGCGCTCAGTACCGAGCAGTTGCTGGCCCTGCGTCCGGCACCGGCGCACACTCCCGTGGCGTACGCCGGGCCGGCGCTGCTCGCCGAGGCCCGGGTGCCGGTCGAGGCGGGCTGACCGCCCGCCGGGGGCGCAGAAACGTGGCCCGGTCGACGGTTGTGCCGGTCGCCGCGACGGCCCGTCGGCGGTGATGAAAGGCTTGACGCATGAGTTCCGCACCAACCCCGACCGACTCGCCCATCCCCGTCGACGCCGACGAGGCGACCGCCTTCGCGGATCTCGGGCTGCGCGCCGAGTTGCTGGGCGCGCTGGCCGCGCTCGGCTACGAGGAGCCGACCCCGATCCAACGGGAGGCGATCCCGCCGTTGCTCGCCGGCCAGGACCTGCTGGGGCAGGCGGCGACCGGTACGGGCAAGACCGCCGCCTTCGCCCTGCCGCTGTTGCAGCGGATGCCCGACGGCCAGCGGGGCGGGGACCCGGCATCGCTGGTGCTGGTGCCCACCCGGGAGCTGGCGGTGCAGGTCTCCGAGGCGTTCCACCGGTACGGCAAGGAGCTGGGTGCCCGGGTCCTGCCGATCTACGGCGGCCAGCCGATCGGCCGCCAGCTGCGCGCCCTCGACCTGGGCGTGGACGTGGTGGTGGCGACGCCGGGCCGGGCGCTGGATCACATCGCCCGGGGCACCCTACGGTTGGGTTCGCTGACCACGGTGGTGCTGGACGAGGCGGACGAGATGCTCGACATGGGCTTCGCCGAGGACATCGAGGCGATCCTGGAGCACGCCCCCGCCGACCGGCAGACGGTGCTCTTCTCGGCGACCATGCCGGCGCGGATCGACGGGCTGGCCCGCCAGCACCTGACCGACCCGGTCCGCATCCAGATCGAACGCGAGCGGCCGGTGGCCGGCGAGGCGCCCCGGGTGCGGCAGAGCGCGTACATCGTGGCGCGGGCGCACAAGCCGGCGGCGCTGGGCCGGGTGCTGGACGTCGAGTCGCCGACCGCGGCAATCGTGTTCTGCCGCAGCCGGGAGGAGGTGGACCGGCTCACCGAGACGATGAACGGCCGGGGCTACCGGGCCGAGGCGCTGCACGGCGGGATGAGCCAGGAGCAGCGGGACCGGGTCATGGGCCGGCTGCGGGCGGGTACCGCCGACCTGTTGGTGGCCACCGACGTGGCGGCCCGCGGCCTGGACGTCGAGCAGCTCACGCACGTGGTCAACTACGACGTCCCGTCGGCCCCCGAGTCGTACGTGCACCGGATCGGCCGGGTGGGTCGGGCCGGCCGGGAGGGGGTGGCGATCACCCTGGCCGAGCCGCGCGAGCACCGGATGCTCAAGACCATCGAGCGGGTCACCGGCCAGCGGATCACCGTCGACAGGATCCCCACGGTGGCGGACCTGCGGACCCGGCGGCTGGAGCTGACCCAGGCGGCGCTGCGGGAGTCGCTGCTCGAGGACGACCTGGAGCCGTTCCGGGCGATCGTGGAGTCGCTGACCGACGAGTTCGACCTGATGGAGGTCGCGCTCGCCGCGGTGAAGCTGGCCCACGAGGCGACCCTCCCCGGCACGGCCGACGAGGAGGAGGAGATCCCGCAGGTCGCGGTCCGTCCGCCCCGGGAGGTGCGGGGGCACGAGGGCCGGGACCGGCGCGGAGGCGGCCGCCCGCGCGCGGGCGGTACGACGCAGGTCTTCATCGGGCTGGGCCGGCGCGCCGGCGTCCGACCGCAGGATCTGGTCGGGGCGATCACCGGGGAGACCCGGGTCAGCGGGCGGGACATCGGCTCGATCGAGATCGCCGACCGGTTCTCCCTGGTGGAGGTCCCGGCCGGGGTCGCGGACGAGGTGATCCGGGGGCTGCGGGGCAGCACCATCAAGGGCCGCAAGGCGACCGTACGCCTCGACCGCGGCGACCAGCGCTGATCCGTCGCGCCTGTCCGCGGCCAAGCCAGGGCAGCGGCCCCTGCCACCCGGTAGGGCGCCAGGGGCCGCTGCCGGCCGGCGCGTGACTGTTCGGTCCGCTCCGGCTGAGCACTCAGGCGGCGGTGAGGCTCGGACCGCCGAGGGTTCCCGCGTCGACGTCGGCCGGGCGCAGCGCCAGGGCGAGCACGTCGGCGACGTCGGCGAGGGTGTGGATGGTCAGCGCCTCGCGTACCTCGGCGGGGAGGTCGTCGAGGTCCGGCTCGTTGCGCTTGGGGATGATCACCTCGGTCAGGCCGGCCCGGTGGGCGGCGAGCAGCTTCTGCTTGACGCCCCCGATGGGCAGCACGCGGCCGGAGAGGGTGACCTCGCCGGTCATCCCGAACTCGGGGCGGACCGGGCGGCCGCTGGCCAGCGAGGCGAGGGCGGTGACCATGGTGATGCCGGCGCTGGGGCCGTCCTTGGGCACCGCGCCCGCCGGGACGTGCAGGTGGATCCGCCGCCCGGCGAGGGCGTTCGGGTCCAGCCCGAGCCGCCGCCCGTTCGACCGCAGGTACGACAGGGCGATGTGCGCGGACTCCTTCATCACGTCGCCGAGCTGGCCGGTCAGGGTCAGCCCCGGCTCGCCCTCCATGCTGGTCGCCTCGATGAAGAGCACGTCGCCGCCGGCGCCGGTGACCGCCAGTCCGGTGGCCACCCCGGGCACCGCCGTCCGCTCCGCCGACTCCGGGGTGAACTTGGGCCGGCCCAGGTAGCGGACCAGGTCCTCGACGTCCACCCGGACCGGCGCCGGGTCGGACGCCAGCGCGACGGCCACCTTGCGCAGGATCTTCGCCAGGGCCCGTTCGAGCTGCCGGACGCCGGCCTCCCGGGTGTACTCCCCGGCGATCCGGGCCAGGGCCTGGTCGGCCACGGCCACCTCGTCGGCGGTCAGGCCGGCCCGCTCCCGCTGCCGGGGCAGCAGGTGGTCCCGGGCGATGGCCACCTTCTCGTCCTCGGTGTAGCCGTCCAGGGTGACCAGCTCCATCCGGTCCAGCAGCGGGCCGGGGATGGCCTCCACCACGTTGGCGGTGGCCAGGAACAGCACGTCGGACAGGTCGAGGTCGACCTCGAGGTAGTGGTCGCGGAAGGTGTGGTTCTGCGCCGGGTCGAGCACCTCCAGCAGGGCCGCGGCCGGGTCGCCGGCGTAGCCGGCGGCCAGCTTGTCGACCTCGTCGAGGAGCACGACCGGGTTCATCGAGCCGGCCTCGCGCAGCGCGCGGACGATCCGGCCGGGCAGCGCGCCGACGTAGGTGCGCCGGTGGCCGCGGATCTCCGCCTCGTCGCGGACGCCGCCGAGGGAGACCCGGACGAAGTTGCGGCCCAGCGCCCGGGCGACGGACTCACCGAGGCTGGTCTTGCCGACGCCGGGCGGGCCGGCGAGGGCGAGCACGGCGCCGGAGCCACGGCCGCCGACCACCCCGAGGTTGCGCTCCGCGCGCCGGTTGCGCACCGCCAGATACTCCAGGATGCGGTCCTTCACGTCGGCCAGGCCGGCGTGGTCGGCGTCGAGCACCGCACGGGCCGCGGCCAGGTCGGTGTTGTCCTCGGTACGCGTGTTCCACGGCATCTCGAGGACCGTGTCGAGCCAGGTACGGATCCAGCCCGCCTCCGGGGAGGCGTCGCTGGCCCGCTCCAACTTGCCGACCTCGCGCAGGGCTGCCTCGCGGACCTTCTCGGGCAGGTCGGCGGACTCGACGCGGGACCGGTAGTCGGCGGAGCCGTCGGGCTCGTCCTCGTCCAGCTCCTTGCGGATCGCGGCGAGCTGTTGGCGGAGCAGGAACTCCCGCTGGGACTTCTCCAGCCCCTCCCGCACGTCGTTGTTGATCCGCTCGGTGACCTCCTGCTCGGCCAGGTGGTCCTTCACCCAGCCGACCAGCAGTTCCAGCCGGGCGGTGACGTCGGGAGCCGTGAGCAGCTCGGTCTTCTGCGCCAGGCTGAGCCAGGGCGCGTAGCCGGCCGCGTCGGCCAGCTCGGAGAGGTCGGTCATCCGCTCCATGGCGTCGATGACCTGCCAGGCGCCGCGCTGCTGGAGAACGGAGGTCATCAGCGCGCGGTACTCGCGGGCGAGTTCCCGGGCTCTGCCGGCCGGGGCGGGTTCGTCGAGCTCGGTCGCCTCGACCCAGAGCGCGGCCCCCGGTCCGGGCACGCCGGAACCGATCCGAGCCCGGGCGAGGCCGCGGACCACCGCGGCGGGCTCGCCGCTGGGCAGCCGGCCCACCTTCTCGATGGTGGCGATCACGCCGACGGAGCCGTACTCGCCGTCGATGCGGGGCACGGCGAGAAGCTTCTTGTCGCCGCTGGCGCGGGCCGCGTCGACCGCGGCCTGGGTGGTGGGGTCGAGGGTCACCGGGATGACCATGCCGGGCAGCAGCACGGCGTCGGTCAGAGGAAGTACCGGAAGAAGAGTTGCCATCGAACACCTGCTATCGCGTTGAGTTGAGCGTGTCAGACTCAAGTAACAGAGCGTTCCCCTTGTTCCGCGCTGTGACCCACGCCACAGTCCTGGCGCCGTCGAGGGCGATGCACAGCGCGCCGGCCCGCCATTCCGGTGGCCGATTAGCCGACTCGCCGAATGGCGAACGGCGGGTATTGTTGCGAATTTGCCGCGCCATACGTCAAACTCTTGGCCAGACGTCGCCCGACACAGGGAGCAATGGCAATGGCAAGGAAAGTAATCACCGTTCTGACCGACGACCTCGACGGCGGAAAGGCGGATCGGACCGTCGAGTTCGGCCTGGACGGCGTGGCGTACACGATCGACGTCTCCGACGAGAACGCCGGCGTCCTGCGCAAGGCGCTGGACCCGTACATCAACGCTGGCAGGCGAATCGGTCGTGGACCGGTGGACAGCGGGCGCACGGCGCGTCGGACGGTCCGCCCGGCAACCTCCGGAATGGACCGTGAGCAGAACCGCGCCATCCGGGAATGGGCCGCGAAGAACGGCTACGAGATTTCCGAGCGGGGCCGCATCCCGGTCTCGGTGGTGGAGGCGTACAAGAACCGTTGAGCCGTCCTGGTTCACCGTCGGGCACACCGGGGTCACGCTGAGAAATCGGCGTGGCCCCGGTTGGCTTTTTCCGGCGTTCACAATTTTCCACCGCCCGGGAGCGCCGGCATCCGGCACCCACGGTGAGCAGTGAGCGGCACCACCATGATCACCCCGCGACCGGTCCGCGTCTTACCCCTGGGTTGTAATGACCAGCACGGCGAGAGGTCATTACGCGTACGACGCTCCGGGGGTGGCGATGGCGAGCTGGTGGGGACAGACCGCGGGTGGGTTGCCGCGCACGTTCTGGTATCTCTGGACCGCCACGCTGATCAACCGGCTGGGCAGCTTCGTCGCCATCTACCTCGGCGTCTACCTGGTCTCCGTGCGCCACCTCGACCCGTCGTACGCCGGCGTGGTGATCGGGTTGCACGGCGCCGGCAGCGCGCTCGGCACGCTGCTCGGCGGCATCGTCGCGGACCGCTGGGGGCGGCGGCCGGCGATGCTGGTCGGCAACGTCGCCGCCGCGGCCACCGCGCTCGGGCTGGGACTGACCGGCCGCCCGGTCGCCCTCGCGGCGCTCACCCTGACCCTCGGGCTCTTCCTCGGCGTCGCCCGGCCGGCCTTCACCGCCACCATCATCGACGTCGTCGGCGACCGCGACCGGCTGCGAGCGCTGACCCTGAACTACTGGGCGATCAACATCGGGTTCTCGGTGGCCGCCACCGTGGCCGGCGTGCTGATCCGCGCCGACCCGCTGCTGCTCTTCGTGATCAACGCGGCCGTGCTGCTCGGCACCGCCGCCCTGATCGCGGTCAAGGTGCCGGAGTCCCGGCCCGCGCCGGCAGCCGTCGGGCACCGCGGCCGGGCGGACGGGGGCGGCCTCGGCACGGTGCTGCGCGACCGCGTCTTCCTCACCTTCACCGCGCTGACCGGCCTGATCTGGCTCTGCATCGAGGCGAACGCCATGCTGCCGGTGGCGTTGCAGGCCGACGGGCTGCCCGCGTCGGCGTACGGGCCGATCATCGCGGTGAACGGGCTGATGATCGTGGCGGGCCAGTTGTTCGTGCCCCGGCTGATCGCCCGCTTCGACCGCTCCCGCACCGTCGCGGTGGCGGCGGTCGTGATCGGCGGCGGGTTCGCGGTCACCGCGATGGCCGACACCGTCCTGTGCTACGGCCTCGGCGTGCTGGTCTGGACGCTCGGCGAGATGCTGATGACGCCCGCCAACTCGGCCCTCACCGCCGATCTCTCCCCTGCCGCGCAACGCGGCCGCTACCAGGGCGTCTACTCGCTGGGGTACGCCTTCGCCAGCTTCGCCGGCCCGACCGTGGGCGGCCTGGTCACCGAACGGTTCGGCGACACCGTGCTCTGGCTCGGGCTGGGCGGGCTGGCCCTGCTGGTGGCGTTGGGCAACCTGCTCACGGGCCCGGCGCGCACCCGACGGATCGAGGGGCTACGGGTGCCCAGGCCGGAGCCGGCCCGACCGGTGCCCGCGGCGGTGTGACGGATGGTGGATCAGTCGGCGCAGAGGTGGTCGAAGGCGAAGCCGTCCTCGAACTCGTCCCGCCGGGCGGCGAGCCGGACGATCTGCTGCCGCAGCTCGTCCCGGTCCACCAACGGCGGCTCGACGGCCTCGAGGTCGCGCAGCCGCTCCCCCACCGCCACGGCGGCCAGGTCCTCGGCGAGCCGTCCCGGATCCACCCCGCAGGAGAACCGCTGCGTGCAGAGCTGGACCCGCTCGACCAGACACCGGCCGGGCCGCACCTCGACCCAGCTCCACCCCTCGGCCGGGCCGTCCGTCCACCGCACGTGCAGCCCGCGGACGATCGGGTCGGCGAGGCGTCGCTCGACGTACGCCTCGACGGCGGCGGCCCGGGCGAGCGCCCCGAGATCGTTGACCGGCCCGCGGCGGCCGTCGGGGAGCCGGCCGACGATGTCCCGGAACCCGACCGCGTCCCCGCTCTCCGGCCCGGAGTCGGTGCCGTCGGCGTAGCCCCGCGCGTCGATGACGTACTCGACGAGCCGGCGGCCGTGCACGGCGCCGCGCAGCGCCGGCGACGTGACCCGCAGCACCGGCAGGCCGACGGCGGCACAGACCGCGCTGGTCATCCGCTCGGCGCGTTGGGCGGCGGAACCGGCGGGCACCGGCGGGGCGACCTGCACGGCGAACAGCGGCCGGCCCGTGTCGGCCGCGCACACCACCTGGTCGAAAACCTCCCGGCTGGCGGTGTTCCACTGGTGCCCGGTGATCCCGGGCGGGCGCCCCTGCACCAACTCGCCCAACCGCCGCGACGCGTACCCGATGTGGCCGGCCCGGGTGAGCAGTGGGGCTCCCCCGGCCGTGATCGGACGCAGCCAGGAAGCCGCCACGCTACCGCTGCTCGTCATCTTCGCCAGACCCATCCGTCGTTCGATCGACGCCCGAGTCTAGGCCGTCGATCATGGACCTCGTCTCACCGGTGCGGTGGACCGTCCGACGACGGCCCGTACGAGACGGTGGGCGGCGCCGGGCCGGATCGTACCCGTTCGTCGTCTTCTCGGTACACCGGCGGTGCGGTGACGGCCCGTGGCCGGTCCGCGATGACTGCACGGCACGGAAACGGGTACGCCCCGCCCGTCCGGTCGGTCGCTGAGCGGAGGTGGGCATGACGCGACAGCAGTTCGGATTCCTCGCCGGATTCCTCCTGGTGGCGGTCTGGGCGCTCGGCGGGGCCGGCGCCGTCACGGCCGCCGCCCTGGCCGGGCTGGCCGGCTGGCTCCTGGTCCGGGTCCTCGACGGCGACGCCACCGTGGCCGGCTTCGCGGACCGCGTCGGCGCGGCCCGGCGCCGGTGAGGGGAGCGCGACGATGACCGGCACCCTGCCCCGGCGCGGCGCGTCCGCACCGGATCACGCCGCCGCCCTGCCCCAGCCGTGGACCGAGCAGCGGATCGCCCGGCTGGCCGAGGACGCGGCGCAACACGAGCCGCCCGTTTCCTGCCTCGGAGCGACCGTCCGGGTCGACGGCGACACCGCCCGGATGGAACTGGACCTGATCGTCGACCACGGCGTCCACCTCCCGACGGTCACCGAGGCGGTACGCCGGCGGGTCGCCGCCCGGGTCGAGGCGGACACCGACCTCGCCGTCGAGGCGGTCACCGTCACGGTGGTGGACCTACGCCTGCCGGCGGAGGCCCCCGCGGGCAGCCCGAGCGGCCGGACCGAACGCTCGGCTCCGGCCGACGGGCGGGCCGGTGAGGACGCCCGGGAGGCGACGTGAGCGGCCGCCCGGCGACCGGAGGCTGACGTGCGGACGGCCAACCGGATCGCCACCCTGCTGCTCGCCGTCGCCCTGCTCGCCGGCGGGGTGCTCGTCGCGGTCGAGGCGCTGCTCGCCGCAGCCGGCCACCCCGGCCCGCTGCTCCGCCGCTGGGACACCGCCGTGACCACCGCCCACTGGCAGGATGTTCCGGTCCGGGCGATCGCCGCAGGTGTCACCCTGCTCGGCCTGGTCATACTCGCCGCGCAGCTGCGCCGGTGGCATCCGGTCCGGTTGCGACTCGCCGAGGACGACGGCTGGCACCTGCACCGCCGCTCGGTGGAGCGGCGGCTGGCCCGGGCGGTTCGCACCGTGCCGAGCGTCCGGCGGGCCCGGGTACGCGTCCGCCGACGCGGGGACGCCTGGTGGCCCCGGGTGACCGCCAGCGGCGACCCGGCGGCCCGCGCCGACGTCGAGTTCGCGCTGCGCCGGGAGCTCGACCGGCTGGCCGCCCCGCGACGCGACGCGATCGAGGTCCGGCTCCTTTCCACCCGGCGGACGACGTGAGCAACGCCGCCAACCGGCTGCTCTGGACGGTGCTCGCCCTGGTGCTCCTCGCCGCGGGCGGGGCCGCGTCGGCGGTCGGGCTGGGCTGGCTGCCCGGCGGCGGCACCCCGCTGCTCGGGGCTGGGCCGGCCACCTGGTGGCGGGCCGGTACGCCGTGGAGCGCCCTCGCGGTGGCGGTCGGCGGGGTGCTGCTGGCCCTGCTCGGGCAACGGCTGCTCGCCGCCGGGCTGCGGGTGCCGGGCCGGCTGGCCGGCACCCTGACGCACCCGGGGGAACGTGGTGGGCGTACCCGGGTGGCGAGCGAGGTGCTGACCGACACGCTGGAACGGGACCTGCTCCGGGCCCCGGGAGTCCGCCGGGCCCGGGTGCTGCTCACCGGCCCGGTCGAGCGGCCGGACGTCTGGGTGGAGGTGCGCCTGGACCCGTCCGCCGGCCTCGGGGCGGCCCGTGCCCACGTCGACGCCGCGGTCCGGCGGTTCGCGGCGACCCTCGGCTGCCGCCCGGCGCACCTGGACGTGACGGCGGTAATGGACGAGGCCCGCCGCTGACCGGCCCGGCCAGTGCCACCCGACGCCGCCGCCGGCCGCCGGACCCGATACGCGAGGATGGTCCGGGCGAGAGGGAGGGGCGGCCGTGCGGGTGGTGTCACTGGTGCCGTCGTTGACCGAGGCGGTGGCGTTGACCCGGCCCGAGGTGCTGGTCGGCGCCACCGACTGGTGCACCCACCCGGCCGGGCTGGACGTCGCCCGGGTCGGCGGGAGCAAATACCCGGACCTGGACCGGGTCCTCGCGCTCCGGCCCGACCTGGTCCTGCTCAACGAGGAGGAGAACCGGCTCGCCGACGCGGACGCGCTGCGCGCGGCCGGCGTACCGGTGCGGGTCACCTTTCCCCGTACGGTGCCCGAGGCGCTGACCCAGCTCGGCGAGCTGCTCACCGCGCTCGGCGTGGCCGGCGAGCCGGACTGGCTTCGGGCCGCCCGGCGGGCCTGGGCCGGGCCCCCCGTCCCGGCGCCGCCACGGGGCGCGGTCGTGCCGGTGTGGCGGCGGCCGTGGGTGGTGCTCGGGCGGGACACCTTCGCCGGTGACGTGCTGCGCCGGCTCGGCGTCGCCAACCAGTGGGCCGACCACGAGGAGCGCTACCCCCGCCCGAGCCTCGACGAGCTGCGCGCCCGGGCACCCGAACTGGTGGTGCTGCCGGACGAGCCGTACCGGTTCACCGCCGAGGACGGGCCGGAAGCGTTTCCCGGCGTACCGTCCGCGCTCGTCTCGGGCCGGCACCTGACCTGGTACGGCCCGTCGCTCGCCGAGGCGCCAGCACTGCTCGCCGCGCAGCTCGCCCGCCCCGTCTGAGCCGCCGAAGCGCCCGCCGACCACCCGGACCGCACCGGTCCGGGTGGCGGGGCCCCCTCGGGGTGGCGGTCAGGCGACCGGAGTGGCGTGCACCGGGTCCATCTCCCTGAGAGTGGTGTCGTCCACGTCGTACGCGACGGCGTTGTGGACCTGCACGACGCCGCTGACCTGGGCGGCGAGCCGTCCGGCGAGCTCGACGGCACTCCGCCGGTCCAGCCGGCCGTCCAGGGTGACCTCGCCGTCGCGGACCTGGACGGTGACCAGGCCGTCCCGCACCGCGAGCACCCGGCGCAGCACCTCCTGCACCACGTCCTCGCGGATCTCCGCGTCGGTACGCAGGTGCACCCGGAGCAGGTCGCTGCGGGTCACGATGCCGACCAGCCGACCGAGGTCGTCCAGCACCGGCAGCCGCTTGATCACCTCACGGTCCATCAGCCGGGCCGTCGCCGGCAGCGACGCCTGCGGGTACGTGGTCACCGCCGGCGTGGTCATCAGGTCCCTGGCGACCAGCGCGCCCGCCTTCTCCCGGGCGGTACGCCGGCGTCGTCCCTCGAAGACCCGCCGCTCGTCGGGCCGCCCGGCCCGCTCCACCTTGTGCAGCAGGTCCGCCTCGGAGACCACGCCCAGCACCCGGCGATAGTCGTCGACCACCGGAACGGCGCTGATGCCCCGGCGGATCAGCACGTCGACGATCTGGCGGTACGGGGTCTCCTCCCCCACCGTCGCGACGTCCATGGTCATCACGTCGCCCACCTGCCACGTCCTCATCACGACCTCCTTGCTCCGGCTTCCACCACGACGCTAGGGCGGGTGCGACCACCCTGGTCAGAGGCGATCGGCAGGCCGGGAGAGGCCGACCGGACCGGGCCGGGAGGGGTACAAGGTCCCGGTCAGGAGCGGCCCGGTCGGCCCTGCCCGCGGCCGCGCCGCGGAGGTGGAATGAAGGTGCCACCGGAAAGGCGCGGTGCGAGGCACAGGAAGGGACGTGGACACCATGACCGCGACGATCGAGCGGATCACCGCCAACACCATCGCTCCGGAGGCCGAGACCACCCGCGACGTCGAGCCCACCCGGCAGAAGGCCGCCCGGTACGTCTTCGCCGGCCTGCGGATCGCCCTCGGCTGGGTCTTCCTCTGGGCCTTCCTGGACAAGGTGTTCGGCCTGGGACACGAGACCGCGGCGAAGAACGCCTGGATCAACGGCGGCAGCCCCACCAAGGGCTTCCTCGCCTTCGGCGCCAAGGGCCCGTTCGAGGGCTTCTACCACGGGATCGCCGGCGCGGCCTGGGCGGACTGGCTGTTCATGCTCGGCCTGGCGGCCATCGGCCTGGCGCTGGTCCTCGGCATCGGGATGCGGGTCGCCGCGGTCGCCGGCGTGGCCCTGCTGGTGATGATGTGGACGGTCGTGCTGCCCCCCGCGAACAACCCGTTCATGGACGACCACCTGATCTACGCGGGTGTGCTGGCCGGGCTCGCGCTGGTCGGCGCCGGCAACACCCTCGGACTCGGCCGGGCCTGGGCGAGGCTCCCCATCGTCCAGCGGCTCCCCTGGCTCAGGTGAAGTGATCGAA
This sequence comes from Micromonospora sp. SL4-19, assembly GCF_047921475.1. Lineage (NCBI taxonomy): Bacteria > Bacillati > Actinomycetota > Actinomycetes > Micromonosporales > Micromonosporaceae > Micromonospora > Micromonospora sp. SL4-19. The sequence goes on along the minus strand of NZ_JBLROB010000003.1, from coordinate 110,853 downwards.
CCGGGCGGGCGTCACCGAAGGTGGCGCCCGCCATCTCGTTTGCCCCGGTCCCCGCCGCCGCCCCGCGGCGGGGACCGGCGCGTATCGGCCGGTCACGATCCGGCAGGATCGACGGGGACCGCATCCGGAACCACCGAGGAGACCCGCTCATGGAGAAGCCCGAGGTTGGCCCGATCGAGGGCGCGCCGCCCGCCGATCTCGTCATCGAGGACATCACGGTCGGCGAGGGCCCGGAGGCCCGCCCCGGCCAGCTCGCCAACGTGCACTACGTCGGCGTATCCCACTCGACCGGCCGCGAGTTCGACGCCTCGTGGAACCGAGGTGAGGCGTTCGAGTTCCCGCTCGGCGGCGGCCAGGTCATCGCCGGCTGGGACCAGGGCGTGGTCGGCATGAAGGTCGGCGGCCGGCGCAAGCTGACCATCCCGCCGCACCTGGGCTACGGCGCCCGTGGCGCCGGGGGCGCCATCAAGCCGAACGAGACGCTGATCTTCGTGGTGGACCTGCTCGGCGTCCGCTGACCCCGCGACCCGACCCGCGCCAGGGCCGTCGGCACCCGTGCCGGCGGCCCTGGGCCGTCTCCGACGTGGCTGGATCAGGCCGGGACCAGCTCCGCCGCCGGGGCCGACTCCCGGACCGGCATCACCCGGTGCAGCCCGGTGGCGCGCAGCACCCGGCCGACCACCGGGTCGGGGTCGACCAGCACCAGCTCGCCACCCCGGGCCCGGACCCGCAGGTGCGCGGCGACCAGCGCGCGCACCCCGGCCGCGGACAGCAACCGCACACCGGAGAGGTCCAGCCTCAGCACCGGCCGCGCGGGGGCGGCCCACAGCGCCGCCCGGAACGACCCGACGGTGGCGATGTCGATCTCGCCGACCGCCCGGACGTCCACCACGTGGTCGGCCACGCTGATCTCCACGTGGAACCGGTCGCTGCGCTGCTCCATGCCGTGGAACCTATCCCCCGGGACCGACACTTCCCACCCGTCCGAACCGGAATCCGGGAACGCCCCGGGTCCGACCCCGAGGCCCTCGGGGTGGTCCCTCAGGTGGTCGTCCCCGTGTCCGGATCGACCTGAACGGACGGACAAGGGCCGGCCCGCCGTGGTGGCGGGCCGGCCCGTGGTTGTTCCTCCCCCTGGTGGTCAGCCGCCGCTGTTGGAGGGGGCGGGGGCGGGCGCCGAGCCGCCGGCCACCGCGCCCGGGTGCGGCGTGGAGCTGGGCGAGGGCTTCAGCCCCGCCGGTACGGGCAGCGCGCTGCCCTTGGCGAAGTCGTCCCAGCTGGCGTTCCAGGCGGTGAAGCCGTTGCCCTGGTCCAACTTCACCTCGGTGCCCTTGACCGTCACCAGGTCGCCCACCTGGGTGACGCCCATCAGCCAGTGCGCGGCTTCGGCCGAGACGTTGGTGCAGCCGTGCGACACGTTGGCGTTGCCCTGGTCCCCCTCCGACCACGGCGCGGAGTGGATGAACTCGCCGCCCCAGGTGAGGCGCTGCGCGTCGTCGACGTCGACCACGTAGCCACCGTTCGGGTCGCCCCGGGTGTCGAAGGTGGTGCGGTCGAACTTCTCCATGATCACCATCTTGCCGCTGGAGGTGGGCGTGCTCTCCTTGCCGAGGCTCACCGGGATCTTCTTGAGCAGCTTGCCGTCCTCGAAGACCGACATCTGCTTGGTCGCGTTGTCGATCTCGAGCGACCCCTGCCGGCCGATCTTCGAGGTCGCGGTGTGGTCCGCGTCACCGATGGCGTCCTTGCCGATCGGCAGTCCCTGCAGGGCGCTTCGCACGCTGATCTTCGTGCCCGTCTTCCAGAAATCGGGTGCCCGGTATTCGACCTGGGTGCCGTCCGCTATCCACGACCACGTGCCCGGCTGCGGTGGATCCGTCTTCACGAACAATCGTCGCTGCACGTCCGCCCTGGCCTCTTTCGGAATCGCCGGGTCGAACTTGACGACCAAGGGCATCGCCGTCCCGTACGTCTGATTGTCGGTGAAATACAGAGTGCTGGTGACCGCCGACTTGGTCGATGGCGCGGCCGTGGTGAACGTGGTCTTCTGCGTGGTGGTCTTCCCGGCGTCGCCGGTCGCGGTCACCTCCGCGGTGTACGTCCGCGAATTCTGCAACGGCTGGCTCGGCACCCAGCTCGAGCCGTCCTCCCGCGCTTCGGCCGGCACCTGCGCGCCCTTGTCGTCCGTGAGCCGGACCCCAGTGATCTTCCCGCCGCTGACGGTGGCGCCCACCTCGGCGCTGATCGGCACGTCCTTCGTGTGGTCCGCCGGTGTCACGGTCAGCGACGGAGGCTTCTTCTCCTGGCCCGACTTCACCGCCTTCGGCCCGGCCGTGCAGCCGGCGACAACCAGCGGTGTGGTAGCCATGGTTACCGCCAATAGCGTGAATCGTCGCCTCACATCCATATTCGGCCCCCCATTTCCACTCCCCTTGACCACATTCTGTACGGCGCTTTCCGGACCACGGCGCTCTTCCCAGAGAAATGCTCGCGAAACCAGGTGCATTTCGTCGCCGGTGTGTCGCGCAGGTCGCTCCGAGGAGGCAATGTCCAGGATTCGGCGCCGGTGGTGGCGGCGTACCGGGCGTGCCGGAGAGGGCCGGTCAGTCCCGGTCCTCGTCGTGGTACGAACGCACGACGGGGCCGGTCACCCCCAAGGGTGACCGGCCCCGTGCGGGGTTCAGACGTTCGCCACCAGCAGGGCGGGCTGCTCGACACAGTCCGCGATGTGGCGCAGGAAGCCGCCCGCCACCCCGCCGTCACAGACCCGGTGGTCGAAGGTGAGGCTGAGCTGGGTCACCTTGCGGACCGCCAGCTGCCCGTCGACCACCCACGGCTTGTCCACGATGCGGCCGACGCCGAGCAGCGCGGCCTCCGGGTGGTTGATGATCGGGGTGGAGCCGTCCACCCCGAACACCCCGTAGTTGTTCAGGGTGAAGGTGCCGCCGGTCAGCCGCGCCGGCGGCAGGGTGCCGGTCCGCGCGGCGGCGGTGGTCTCCGCCAGCGCGGCGGCCAGTTCCCGGGTGGTCAGCCGCTGGGCATCGCGGAGCACCGGGACGAGCAGGCCCCGGTCGGTCTGCGCGGCGATGCCCAGGTGCACCCCGGCCGACTGGATGATGCGCTGCCCCTCGGTGTCCACGTGCGCGTTGAGCTGCGGATACTTCCGCAGGCCGCTCAGGCAGATCCGGGCCAGCAGGGCCAGGATGCTGACCGGCGCGTCCGGGGTGGCGGCGTTGATCGCGGCCCGGGTCTCCAGCAGCCCGGTGGCGTCCACGTCCACCCAGATGGTGACCTCGGGGATCTCCCGCCGGCTGCGGGAGAGCTTGTCGGCGATCGCCTTGCGGATGCCGGTCAGCGGGATGACCACGTCCCCGGCGCCGGTCGGCGCGAGCTCGACGTGCGCCTCGGGCGCTACCGGCGCGGCGGTGACACGCGCCGTCGGGGCGGCCAGCGCGGCCTCCACGTCGGCGCGGCGAATCACCCCGCCGGGCCCGGTGCCGCGCAGCGACGCCAGGTCGACACCGCGCTCCTTCGCCAGCCGTCGAACGATCGGCGAGATGACGAGAGCGCCGGACGGGGCCGGCGCGGCGTCCGGACCGGGGGCACCGGCCGCGGCCGAGCCGGTCGGGGCCGGCGCGGCGACCGCGGGCTCCGGGGCCAGCGCGAGGCGCGGCCGACTGCGCCGCCGGCCGGAGCCGCCGTGGCCGGTGCCGTACCCGATCAGGACGTTGCCGGAGCCGGCACGTTCCTCCTCGCGGTAGGTGGCGTGCCCGGCGGGCTCGTCGGCGCCGTCGCCGTCGAGCGGGGCGATGGTGATCAACGGCTGGCCGACCGGACGGACCTCACCCGCCGCGCCGTGCAGGGCGACGACCCGGCCGGCGTACGGGCAGGGCACGTCGACGACCGCCTTGGCGGTCTCCACCTCGACCACGGTCTGGTCCACGGTGACCACGTCGCCGACGGCGACCCGCCACTCGACGATCTCGGCCTCGCTCAGTCCCTCCCCGAGATCGGGCAGGAGGAAGTCGCGGGTCCCGGTCGTGGTGGTCATGCGGCCACCCACTTCGTGTCCGGCTGGTCGTCCCACTGCAGGCGGGCCACCGTGTCCAGCACCCGGTCCACCGAGGGCAGGTGGGTGTGCTCCAGCATCGGCGCCGGGTAGGGGATGTCGAGACCGGACACCCGCAGCACCGGGGCGTGCAGGGCGTGGAAACAACGCTCCTGCACCCTTGCGGCGATCTCCGCGCCGACGCCGGCGAAGCCCTGCGCCTCCTGGATCACCACGCACCGGCCGGTCTTGCGGACCGAGGCGGTGACGGTCGCATCGTCGAACGGCACGATGGTGCGCAGGTCGACGACCTCCAAGTCCCAGCCCTCCTCGCGGGCGGCCTCGGCGGCCTCCAGCGCGACCGGCACCGCCGGGCCGTACGCGACCAGGGTGGCGTCGGTGCCGGCCCGGCGTACGACGGCCTTGCCGAACGGCGCGGTACGGGCGGGCAGCTCCGCCTCGGCGCTGGAGAAGTAGAGCTTCTTCGGCTCCATGAACACGACCGGGTCCGGGTCGTCGATCGCCTCGCGCAGCAGCGAGTACGCGTCCTCGACGGTGGCCGGGGTGACCACCTTCAGGCCGGGGGTGTGCGCGTAGTACGCCTCGGAGGAGTCGCAGTGGTGCTCGACGCCGCCGATGCCGCCGGCGTACGGCACCCGGATGACGATCGGCACGCTCAGCGCCCCGCGGGTGCGGTTGCGCAGCTTCGCCACGTGCGAGGCGATCTGCTCGAACGCCGGGTACGCGAACGCGTCGAACTGCATCTCCACCACCGGCCGCAGCCCGGACATGGCCAGACCGACGGCGAAGCCGACGATGCCGGCCTCCGCGAGTGGAGTGTCGAAGCAGCGCTTGTCGCCGAACCGGGCCTGGAGCCCGTCGGTGATCCGGAAGACGCCGCCGAGCTGCCCGACGTCCTCGCCGAAGACGACCACCCGCTCGTCGTCCAGCAGCGCGTCGGCGAGCGCGGCGTTGAGCGCCTTCGCCATGGTCATGGTGGCCATCAGGCGTCCCCCTCCTCGTCGCGGGCGGCGGCCAGCTCGGCACGGACCTGCTCGCGCTGCTCGACCAGCTGCGGGGTCGGCTCCGCGTACACGTGGTCGAAGAGGCTGAGCGGGTCGACCGTGGGCTGGGCGTTCATCCGCTCGCGCAGCGCGGCGGCGTACGCCTCGGCCTCGTCGGCGATGGCCGCGACGGCGTCGTCGTCCAGCGCGTCCCGGTCGCGCAGGTACGCCTCCAGCCGGGCGATCGGGTCACGGTCCCGCCACGCCTCGACCTCCTCGGCGTCCCGGTAGCGGGTCTGGTCGTCCGCGTTGGTGTGCGGCTCCATCCGGTAGGTGTGCGCCTCGACCAGGAACGGCCCCTTGCCGGACCGGGCGTGCTCCACCGCGCGGGTGAGCACGGCGAGGACGGCCACCGGGTCGTTCCCGTCGACCTGCTCGCTGGGCACCCCGTACCCGACGCCCTTGTAGGCCAGGCTCGGCGCGGCGGTCTGCCGGGACAGCGGCACGCTGATCGCGTACTTGTTGTTCTGCACGAAGTAGACGACCGGCGCCTTGAACACGGCGGCGAAGTTGATCCCCTCGTGGAAGTCGCCCTCGCTGGTGGCGCCGTCGCCGATGAAGGCCAGCGCCACGGTGTCCCGCCCCTGGTACGACTCGCCGTAGGCCAGGCCGGCGGCGTGCACGCACTGGGTGGCGAGCGGGGTGCACTGCGGCGCGGTGTGCCGGGCGGCCGGGTCGTACCCGCAGTGCCAGTCGCCACGCAGCAGGGTGAGCACCTCGACCGGGTCGATGCCCCGGGCGGTCAGCGCCATCGACTCGCGGTAGGTCGGGAAGACCCAGTCGGTGTCTCGCAGCGCGAGGATTCCGCCGACCTGGCACGCCTCCTGACCACGCGAGGACGGGTAGACGGCGAGCCGGCCCTGCTTGGTGAGCGCGGTGGCCTGCACGTCGAAGCGGCGACCGACCACCATCCGGCGGTACATCTCGCGCAGCGCCTCGACGGGCGGCTCCGGGTAGTCGTCCCGGGCGGGCAGCAGGGCGCCGTCCGGGTTCAACAGCTGGACCGGCTCGGTGCGCGGCAGCAGGCCGGCCGACGGATCGGGGACGGCCGGGGTGGCCTTCCGGCGGGTGCGGGGGGATGCCCTGCGGACCGCCTGGGGTGTGGTCGTCACGACGGGGACCTCCTGGACGTGTGGTGGACCTATGCTTCCGCCGTCGGATGATTGACTCAAGTTGCCGGTTGAACGTGGGACGAATGGCATGACAAGGAGCGACTCATGAGCCAGGAGACCACCCCCGCACCGGGCGTGGCGGGCGGAACGGGACGTTCGGCCGGGCCGCTGGACGAGGTCGACCGGCGGATCCTGCACGAACTGGCCCGCGACGGCCGGCTCTCCATCCGGACCCTGGCCGAACGGGTGCACGTCTCGCGCACCAACGCGTACGCCCGGGTGGAGCGGCTGATGCGGGACGGGGTGATCACCGGTTTCCAGGCGCGGGTGGCGCCGGAACCGGCCGGGCTGGGCACGTCGGCGTACATCGCGCTGACCATCGAGCAGAACACCTGGCGGGAGGTGTCGGCCGAGCTGGCCCAGGTCCGCTACATCGAGCACGCGGCGCTGCTCAGCGGCGAGCACGACGTGCTGGCCCTGGTCCGGGCGCCGGACAATGCCACCCTGCGGGACGTGGTGCTGGAGCGGGTCCAGAGCATCGCCGGGGTGCTGTCGACGCGGACCTGGCTGGTCTTCGGCGAGTTCGACGGGACGCAGAGCCCCTGGTCGTAGGCGGTCAGCGTTCCGGCGGCGCCGCCAGGCCCTCCCGGTCGGCCAGCTCCAGCAGCGGCTCCAGGGAGAACCGGCGGTCGTCCAGGCCCGCGTGCGGGTCGCCCCGCTGCGCGAACCGGGCCGGCAGGCTCACCACGTCGAAATCCTCCGGCCGCGCGTCGTCCAGCTCCGACCAGTCAAGCGGCGCGGAGACCAGGGCCCGCGGGGTGGGCCGGATCGAGTACGCCGACGTCACGGTGTGGTCGCGGGCCATCTGGTTGTAGTCGACGAAGACCGGCCGGTCCCGCTGCTCCCGCCACCACGTGGTGGTGACCAGGTCGGGCAGCCGCCGCTGCATCTCCCGGCCCAGCGCCAGCACCGCCCGTCGGCAGTCGCCGAAGCTCCACCGCGGCTCGATGGACAGATAGACGTGCAGCCCCCGGCCGCCGGTGGTCTTCGGGTAGCCGACCAGCCCCAGCTCGTCGAGGAACGCCCGTACCTCGTGGGCGACCGGGACGACCTGGGCGAATTCGACGCCGGGCATCGGATCCAGGTCGATGCGGAGCTGGTCCGGGTGCTCCACGTCGCTCGCCGAGACCGGCCAGGGGTGGAAGCGCAGGGTGCCCAGGTTGACCGCCCAGGCCACCACGGCCAGCTCGCTCGGGGCGACCTCGTCGGCGGTCCGGCCGCTGGGGAAGGTGATGTGCGCGGTCCGCACCCAGTCGGGCGCCCCCGCCGGCAGCCGCTTCTGGTAGAACGCGTCGCCGCGGTTGTCCTGTCGGGTGGCGATCTTGGCGCCCTCGAAAACGCCGCGCGGCCAGCGTTCCAGCATCGTCGGCCGGTCCCGCAGGGCGCGCAGGATGCCGTCGCCGACGGCGAGGAAATAGCGGACCACGTCCAGCTTGGTCAGGCCCCGCTCGGGGAAGTAGGGCTTGTCGGGGCTGGAGACGCGCACCAGCCGCTCCCCCACCCGGATCTCCTCGGCCGCCGTGGTCGCCACGCCCCACACCGTACGACGCCGACCGCCGCCATGCGGGGAGGTCGTCAGGCGACGAGCAGGACCCCGAGCGCGATCAGCGGCACGGAGACGAAGAGGAAGATGCCGACGCCGGTGAGCACCCGGCCCCCGCCGGCGTCCTCCCGCTCGGGGGCGAGCCCGAAGGCGGACCGGGCGTCCAGCATGCCGATCCGGCTCAGGGTCAGGTCACCGGTCATCCCGATCACCGCGCCGACCAGCATGAACGCCACCCCGAGCCGGTGGGTGAAGTCACCGCCGCTGACCGCGACCCAGATCCCCACCATGGCCCCGATCGCGACCACCGCGACCAGGAAGAGCACCAGTGCTTCCCGCAGGCCCCTGATGACCGTCGACATGAGTCGCCCTCCCCCGACCGGGCCCACCCCGGTACGTTGGACGACATTCTGTCCGGTCGATGCCATCGGGCGCTGCCCCGCCGAGCGCCGGACAACGGAATCCGTACGCGCCGGCCGGGGTGGTCGCACCCACCCCGGCCGTGGCGTACCGGTCAGCCGCCTTCCCGCTGGAGCCTGTCCATGAGCATCTTCTTGCCCTGATCGCTGGCCTTCCGATTGTTCTCCTGGATCTTCCGGAACCAGGTCGCGAGCTCCTTGTCGCCCCGATCCTCGGCGTCGGCGATGTACGTCTCCAGCTGAAAGATGTGCTTGAGTGACAGCTGCACCTCGTGGATCAGGTCGTAGTTCTTGTCCTTCACCGGGCTCATCGGCTCTCGGACCATGGTTGCCACGGCACACCTCCCCTGTGTCGCCCTTCCGTGGACAGCCCGCTTACCCGGCTACGTCCCCTTCACGCCCACCGGGTGCGCCGCCGGCCGGCACGGTTACCCCGGGTGGCCCCGGGTACCGGAGGGCGCATGGCGGAACTGGCGGCGCTCTGGATCGTCCGGCACGGCGAGAGCACGGCGAACGTGGCGGCCACGGCGGCGGAGGCGTCCGGCGCCGAGCTGGTCGAGCCGCCCCAGCGGGACGCGGACGTGCCGCTGTCCCCCACCGGGCGGGAGCAGGCCCGGACCACCGGCCGCTGGCTGGCGGGGCTGCCCGAGGCGCGCCGGCCGGAGCTGGCCGTGGTGTCGCCGTACCTGCGGGCGGTGCAGACCGCCGAGCTGGCTCTGGCGGGCACCGACGTGCCGGTGATCCGGGACGAGCGGCTGCGCGACCGGGACCTGGGCATCCTCGACGGGCTGACCGGGCACGGCGTGCGGCGGCGGTACCCGGCCGAGGCGGCGCGGCGCAGTCGGCTCGGCAAGTTCTACTACCGGCCGCCCGGCGGCGAGTCCTGGCCCGACGTGGCGCTGCGGCTGCGCGCCCTCCTCGGCGACCTGCGCCGGGACCACGAGGGTGGGCGGGTGCTGCTCTTCGGCCACGACGCCCTGGTCTTCGTGCTCCGGTATCTGGTGGAGGGGCTCACCGAGGCCGAGCTGATGGTGCTCGCCCGGGAACAGGTCATCGCCAACTGCTCGATCACCGGCTGGTCCGCCGACGCCACCGGCCGGTTGACCCCGGACGTGTTCAACGACGTGGCCCACCTGCACCGGCCGGCCGCCGCATACCACAGATGACCAGGTCAATGCCCATTCGGCCCAAGCCAGACATCTGACACTTCTGGTCTGACCGAACGGCTGTGTGTAACGCCACAAGGGGTGTCTACGCTGATCCCTTCGAAAGCGAGCACCCCCGCTCGCTTTCCGCCGGCCCGCTTCCCGCCAGGCAGTGGGGCTCGGCTGGAACGGCCCCCAGGGAGTTTGTGTGAAGAACCTCCGTCACAAGACACTGGCCGCGGCGTCCGTCGTGACGCTCGGCGTCGGCCTCGCCATCACCGGCGGGCTGTCGCCTGCGGCGGCAACCGGACCGGACAACACGTTCCTGGTCCTCGCGCCGCCGAACGGCAAGACCGACAAGGCCGCCGCCCGCGTGGCGGCCGCCAACGGTACCGTGGTGGCCAGCTACGACCAGATCGGCGTGCTCGTCGTCCGGTCGACCAACCCGAACTTCGTCACCCAGGTGGCGGGCGTGGGCGTCGACTCGGTCGCGTCCACCGCCGGGCTGGGCACCGCCCTCGAAGAGGGCGAGACCGTCGAGGTCTCCGCGGAAGAGGTCGCCAACGCTACCGGCGACCCGACCAAGGAGCCGATGTACGGCCAGCAGTGGGACATGAACATGATCCACGTCCCGCAGGCCCACGCCGTCAACACGGGCAGCTCGAACGTCGTGGTCGGCGTGCTGGACAGCGGTATCTCCAGCACTCACCCCGACCTGGCGACCCAGATCGCCAAGGACAAGAGCACCTCCTGCATCGGTGGTGTCACCAACACCGCCGAGGCGGCGTGGAACCCGACCACCAGCGACCACGGCACCCACGTGGCCGGCACCATCGCCGCCGCCGTCAACGGCGTCGGCGTGACCGGTATCGCGCCGGGCGTCAAGGTCGCCGCCGTCAAGGTGGTCAACGACGACGGCTACATCTACCCGGAGGCTGCGGTCTGCGGGTTCTTGTGGGCCGCCGACCACGGGATGCAGCTGACCAACAACAGCTACTACATCGACCCGTGGGAGCTCAACTGCCGCAACGACGCGCGCCAGCGTCCGGTGTGGCAGGCCGTGCAGCGGGCCATCCGTTACTCGCAGAGCAAGGGCGTGCTGAACATCGCGTCCGCGGGTAACTCGAACTACGACCTCGCGCACAAGATCACCGACACCGGCAGCCCGAACAACGGGACGCCGGAGAACCGCGAGAACCTCACCAACGCCTGCCTCGACCTGCCGGCCGAGGCGCCGGGCGTGGTGACCGTCGGTGCGGTGGGCCCGACCGGGGAGAAGAGCTACTACTCCTCGTACGGCCAGGGGACCATCGACGTGACGGCGCCGGGTGGCGACTCCCGGATCCGGACGCAGGGCCTCCGCTCCACCTCCACCGACGCGATTCTGTCGACCACCTTCAACACGGCGACGAAGACCAACGGTTGGGGCTACAAGCAGGGCACGTCGATGTCCGGCCCGCACGCCACCGGTGTCGCGGCGCTGGCCCTCTCGGCGCACCCGGGGATGACCCCGGGCCAGCTGTCGTCGTTCCTGGAGCGCACGGCGGTCGGGATGTCCTGCCCGCAGGGCGTCTACAACCCGACGCCGCTGTGGCCGAACAACGCGAACACCTACGAGGCGACCTGCTCCGGCGGCGCGCGTAACGGGTTCTACGGCTTCGGCATGGTCGACGCCTACAACGTGGTGAAGTAACACCCGCACCACCAGCGACGGGGTCCGGCGGCAACGCCGGGCCCCGTCCTGCTGTTTGCGCTGGCCGGAGCACGGGTACCGGGGGCGGCATCAGCCGACTCTAGGAGGTCACCCGGTGTCCACTGATGCCATCGTCCTGCTCAAGGAAGACCACAAGGAGATGCGCCGCCTGTTCAAGGCGTTCCAGGACGCTGAGGAGGCGCCGGCGAGCGAGCGGCAGAAGTTGGTGAAGCAGATCCTCGAGGCGCTCACGGCGCACACCTACCTGGAGAACGAGGTGATGTACCCCGAGGTCCGCCGGCTCGTGCCGGACATCGAGGACGACATCCTCGAGTCGTACGAGGAGCACCACGTGGCGGACGTGCTCTGCTTCGAGCTTTTCGCCATGGGTCCGGACGACGAGCGCTACAACGCCAAGACGACCGTGCTGATCGAGAACGTGCTGCACCACGTCCAGGAGGAAGAGGAGGAGTGGTTCCCGAAGGTGCGCGAGGCGCTCGGGCGCAACCAGTTGCAGGAGATCGGCGAGCGCATGATCGAGCTGCGCCGGAAGGCGCCGAAGAACCCCGCCGCGCCGAAGGCGCTCAAGAAGTCGCTGGACGCCGTGACGGCCTGAGGAACCTGACGTGACCAGCCCGGTCGGCCGGAGGTGGGCCGGGCGGGCGACGGCGTACCCGGTAGGATCGGCGCGGGCCGTTACTGGCGCGTGGGGATGGATCACCATCGGGGAGCGGTCCCGTCACGAGGACGCACGCCGAGCGCCTGGGCCTTCCGCACGTCATCAGGAGGTCGCATGTCGCTGAACGCCGAATCCACCGCCTTCCGCAGCGCGCTGGAGGTGATCCGCGCCGTCGAGCCGCGGGTGGCGGACGCCATCGGGGCGGAGCTGGCCGACCAGCGCGAGTCGCTCAAGCTCATCGCCAGCGAGAACTACGCCTCCCCGGCCACCCTGCTGGCCATGGGCAACTGGTTCAGCGACAAGTACGCCGAGGGCACCGTCGGCCGTCGCTTCTACGCCGGCTGCCAGAACGTGGACACCGTCGAGGCGCTGGCCGCCGAGCACGCCCGGGAGCTGTTCGGCGCGGCCCACGCGTACGTGCAGCCGCACTCGGGCATCGACGCCAACCTGGTCGCGTTCTGGGCGATCCTGGCCGACCGGGTGGAGTCCCCCGCCCTGAAGAAGGCCCAGGTACGCCAGGTAAACGAACTGACCGAGGCGGACTGGTTCGCGCTGCGCCGGGAACTGGGCAACCAGCGGATGCTCGGCATGTCGCTGGACGCCGGCGGCCACCTGACCCACGGCTTCCGCCCGAACATCTCCGGCAAGATGTTCGACCAGCGCAGCTACGGCACCGACCCGGCGACCGGGCTGGTCGACTACGACAAGGTCGCCGAGGCGGCCCGCGAGTTCAAGCCGCTGATCCTGGTCGCCGGCTACTCGGCGTACCCCCGGAAGGTCAACTTCCGGATCATGCGGGAGATCGCCGACGAGGTCGGGGCAACCTTCATGGTCGACATGGCGCACTTCGCCGGCCTGGTCGCCGGCAAGGTCTTCACCGGCGACTTCGACCCGGTGCCGCACGCGCACATCGTCACCACCACCACCCACAAGTCGCTGCGCGGCCCGCGCGGTGGCATGGTGCTCTGCGGCCCGGAGCTGGCCGACCAGGTCGACCGCGGCTGCCCGATGGTGCTCGGCGGCCCGTTGCCGCACGTGATGGCCGCCAAGGCGGTCGCCCTCGCCGAGGCCCGTCGCCCCGACTTCGCCGACTACGCGCAGCGGATCGTCGACAACGCCCAGGCGCTCGCCGACGGGCTGCTGCGCCGCGGCGCGAAGCTGGTCACCGGCGGCACCGACAACCACCTGGTGCTGATCGACGTCTCCGGTTACGGCCTCACCGGCCGGCAGGCCGAGCAGGCGCTGCTCGACTCGGGCATCGTAACCAACCGCAACTCCGTCCCGCAGGACCCGAACGGCGCCTGGTACACCTCCGGCATCCGGATCGGCACCCCCGCCCTGACCAGCCGGGGCCTGGGCACCGCCGAGATGGACGCCACCGCCGAGCTGATCCACAACGTGCTCACCCAGACCACCCCCGGGTCGAACCCGGACGGCACCCCGTCGAAGGCGAAGTATGTGCTCGACCCGGCCTTGGCCGACAAGGTGAGCGGGCAGGCCAGCGAGCTGCTGACCGGTTTCCCGCTCTACCCCGCCGTCGACCTCGGCTGATCCTGGCCTCCCGACGCCCCGCCCGGCCCCGCCGGGCGGGGCGTCGCGCGTCGTCGGTGGGGCTCGCCGGTCGTCAGCGCACCGGGAGCGGGCGCTTGAGGTGGTAGCGGTGCACCTCGGTGCTGCCCTGGACGTTGTTCACGTCCTCGGCGGCGGAGACCAACTCCCAGCCGTCCCGGCCGACCCGGTTGAGGTGCGCGATCGCGGTGTCGCCGTACGGGGTCACGTCGGTTCGCGACCCGTCCGGGGCGTACCAGACGAACGAGACGTGGAAATTGCGGCCCTGCCCCTGATAGCGGCGGACCAGCAACGCGTACTCCCAGGCAGCCATTCGTCCATTATCTACGGTCTCTTCCGGGCCCAGGCACACGGGTGGTGGCGGGACAGCGGGATGCGCCGCTGGTGCGGCGTCGGCACGTGCGGCCGCTCGGGCACGGAACCCCTGTGCCACACCGCTTGAGCCCACTATGGTCGACCCATGGCGACCTGGGATGACGTACGCCGAATCGCGCTCGCCCTGCCCGAGACGACCGAGCGCGGCTCCCACGACGACCTGCCCGCCTGGCGGGTGCGGGACAAGCCCTTCGTCTGGGAACGTCCGCTGCGCCGCGCCGATCTCGAGGCCCTGGGCACCGCCGCCCCCGACGGACCGATCCTCGGCGTCCGGACGCCCGATCTGGGCGCCAAGGAGGCGCTGCTCGCCGACGACCCGACGATCTACTTCACCACCCCGCACTTCGACGGCTACCCGGCCGTGCTGGTCCGGCTCGACCGGATCGACGTCGAGGAGCTGACCGAGTTGGTCGCCGAGGCGTGGTACGCCCGCGCCCCGAAGCGCCTCGCCGCCGCGCACCGGGCGGAGACCCGGTGAGCGCGCCCCCGCGTCCCGGTACGCCGGATCGGACCCCGACGACCCACCAGGGGCACACGCGGGTGGACGGGATCGTCTTCGACATGGACGGCACCCTGATCGAGTCGCACGCGGTGGTGCCCGCGGCCTACCGAGCGGCCGTCCTGGACGGCGGCGGGCCGGCGCCCTCAGACGCCGAGATCATCTCCGGGTATCCGCTCGGCCCCCCGTCCGCGCTGCTGGCGCACCTGCTCCGGCGTCCGGCCACCGACGCGGACCTGGCCAGCTACCACGCCCACCTGGCCGCGCTCGCGGAGCGGGTGACCGTCTATCCCGGTGTGGCCGACGTGCTCGCGGACGTCGCGGCCCGGGTGCCGGTCGGCCTGTTCACGGGTGCCAGCCACCGCGCGGCCGAGATCCTGCTCGATCGGGTCGGCCTGCTCGGGCACTTCCGGGTCGTCCTCGGCGGGGACGAGGTCCCGCGTCCCAAGCCGGCCCCGGACGGCGTCGAGTTGGCCTGCCGCCTGCTGGGCCTCGCCCCCGGCCGCGCCGCGTACGTCGGCGACTCACCGCTCGACCTGCGGGCGGCGCGGGGCAGCGGCGCGGTGGCGGTGGCGGCCGGCTGGGGCCACCAGTACGACCCCGGCGAGGCGGCGGATCTCAGCGCCGGCCGTCCCCGGGACCTGCTGTCGCTGCTCTGCTGATCGGCGCGGTCAGCGCGGTTCCCCGAGCGCGACCCGGACCGCGTCCTCCGGGCTGTCGACCGGGATCGGCCCCGGCACCGGGTCGCCGTGGACGTCGATGACCCGCCAGCCGCCGAGCACGACCACCGGGACCCCACCGCGCCGCATGCCCAGCGCCACCTCGCTCAGGGTCCCCCACGAGCCGCCGACCGCGATCACCGCGTCGGCGCTCCACACCAGGATCGCGTTGCGGGCCTGGCCCATGTTCGTCACCACGGACACGGACGCCTCGGCGGGGCCGGGATCGGTGCCGTCGTCGGGGCGTACCCCGATGACCAGGCCGCCGCAGGAGCGGGCGCCGGCGGCGACCGCGGCCATCACCCCGCCGCCCGCGCCGCAGAGGACGGTGACTCCCCGCTCGCCCAGCAACTCCCCCACCCGCCGGGCCCACGCCGTCTCGGCCGGCGTCGCCTCCGCCGGCCCGCACACCGCCACCTGCACCCGCATCCCGCCATTGTCGCCGCGAATCCGCAGGCCGTGCCGGCCCTCTCCACCCGCCACCGACCCGGCCGAAATGGGTCAGGCGGGGTTGGGGTCGAGGAGCGCGGTCAGGACGCCACGTACGGCTCTGTCGAACAGGTCGTCACGGGGTGCGGGCGACGCCGGGGCGGCGAACGCGGCGGTGAGGTGCGGATACGCCGCGAAGTCGACGTGGTCGAAGGCGAGCGACCCGGAAGCCGCCTCGCTGCGGGCGAAGAGCGAGACCAAACCCGTGACCATGGCGATCGCTTCGAACTTCGCGGCGGCGCCGCAGCGCAGCGGTTGCAGGATGCGTAGGCAGTTGTCGAAGTAGGCGAGGGTGTTCGGTCCGGGCGCCGTTCGGCGCCCGATCGCGTCGGACAGCCACGGGTGCCGCCGGTACAGCGCCAGTTGGCGGCGGGCCACCAGCAGCAACTCGTCCAGCCAGCTCCCGAGGGCCTCCGGATACGGCGCCAACTCGCCCACGGCCCGGTCGACCATGAGGTCCAGCAGATCCTCGCGGGAGGACAGCTGCCGGTAGAGCGATCCGGCGGCCATCCCGAGCGCGGTCGCGACGGCACGCATCGATACCGCCCCCAGCCCTCCGGCATCCGCCAGTTCCACTGCCGCGGCGACGATGGCGTCCCTGCCGTGGATCGGGGCGGGGCCACGGGTGCCCCGGTGCGGCCGCGTCCAGATCGACCGGCCGGCGGAATCGTCGTCGCTGGAATTCGTAGGTGCGCCACTCACCAGACAACTGTAAACTGCAAACACCGTTCGCGGTTTCGATGGGGGCGAGGGGAGCAGCCATGGAGCGGATCACGGCACCGGACGGCGCAGGCATCGTCCTGCACTCCACAGGCGACGGACCGGGCATCGTGCTGGTGCACGGGGGCGGGGTGACCATCAACGAGTACCGCCGGCTGGCCATGCGCCTCGCCGATCGGTTCACGGTCCATCTGTACAACCGGCGCGGCCGGGCCGACGCCGCGCCGAGGCGCGAGCCGTACACGGTCGAGCAGGAGATCGAGGACCTCGGCGCGGTGCTCTCGCACACCGGCGCCCGCCGGGTGATCGGGCACAGCTACGGCGCGTTCGTCGTCCTGCGGGCCGCGCTACAGCTGCCGCTGGACCAGGTCGTGACCTACGACGCGCCCATCTGCCTCGCCGGCCACGGACTGCCGACGGCGTTCCTCGACCCGGCCGAGGAGGCGATCCGGGCCGGGGACATCCCCCGGGCGATGGCCATCGTGGGAGCGGGCGTCAACCCGCAGTCCGGGGCGTCGAAGCTGCCAATCGGCGTGCAGACCGCGGTCTGCCGGGTGTTCCTCCGCACGCCGATCGGGCGGACGATGGGCGACCTGCTGTCCATGACGCTCCGCGAAACCCGGCAGATTCAGGAGCACGACGGACCGGCGGAAGAGTACGCGGGGATCACGGCCGAGGTCCTGCTGGCCTGCGGGGCCAAGGCGGCGGCCTACTACGCCGAGGTCGACGAGATCCTGGCCGGCGTCCTGCCCCGGGCTCGGGCGCTGCGGGTTCCGCGCTGCGCCCACAACGCGATCGCCATCGCGCCGCCGAGGCTCGTCGACCCGATCGCCACCTTCTTCGCCGCGACGCCAGCACCTCGCGCGCCGAGGTGACCCGCCGCCCACCGTCGCGACGGGCTGCTGCCCGCCTTGATCATCAGGCGGGCCGGCGCCGGGTTCGCGCTCCGCGGCGTCCTGACCGGCTCGAACGTCGGTGCCGGTTGGTACCCTCCGCACGCCGCTCGGCGCCCGCCGACGGCAGCAGGGAGCGCACCGATGACCGACGGGCCGCCGCAGCTCATCGCGATCGACCACGACGACTACCACGCCGAACACGTGGGGCACACCGCCGACGGCCGGCAGTTCTTCCTCACCACGCCGTTCGAGCCCGGTGACGCGGAGACCGGCGGGGGTGCAGAGTTCGTCGCCCGCTTCCTGTTCGACGCCACGGGTCGGCTGCTCGACGCCGCGATCGACGCGTTCGGCCCGCGGCACCTGATGGACCGCGACGCCCGGCGGCAGACGTACGAGGAGCGGCTGGCTCAGCTCGGCCCGGTGACCTACGGCCGGATCGAGGTGGCGCCGTTCGCGGTGGAGCGGTTCGGCACCACCTTCGGCCTGATCCCCCGCCCGCCCGAGGACGAGGACGACTCCTGGTGGGTCGAGCTGCACCCGGGCAACTACATGGCCTTCACCAAGCCCTGGGACAGCGGCGAGTACGACACGTGAACGCCCGCCCACGAATCACCGGGCCGTACACACGCTCGGTCACGTCACCGGCACGACCCGTCCCACCAGCGGCGGAAGCCGCCGACCTCGCTGTCTTCTCCGACGTACGTGTGCGAAGCTGCCCCGAGTTTCCTCGCGATTGTCGTTCACGTACGTACCTAGGAGGAGTTGACCGTGCCGTCGAGTTTCGGGCAATGGCTGCAGGTGGCCTGGCGGGTGGTTAGCGGTCGCCGGACCGCCACCGGCCCGGCGACGCCCACCGTGGAGGCTGACCCCCGAGCCGCCGAGGCGAACGCCCCGGCGACCGCCACCGTTGACCAGGAGCGGCCGGAGGCCGTCGTCGACGAAGTTCCCCCGCCCGCCGAACCCACCACTCCACCCGCCCCCGCCGAGCCGGCTGCCGTCACGGCCAGCACCGAGCCGGTCGCCCCCGTCGAGCCTGAGCCCGTCGCCGAGGCCGCGCCGTCCGCGGCGCCGGAGCAGCCTGTGGTCCCCGCGCCGCGTGCCGCTGTCGAGGACGGCGCTCCCGCCGAGGTGGACGGCGGCGTCGCCCCGGCCGCGACCGACGAGGCCGCTGACGACTTCCGACGGATCCAGGGCATCGGGCCGAAGATGGCCGCCGCCCTCCAGGGCGCCGGCATCCGCACCTACCAGCAGCTCGCCGAGCTGGACGAGGCAACGCTGCGCGACACCATCAAGGCCGCCGGCCTGCGCGCCGCGCCGAGCCTGGCGACCTGGTCGCAGCAGGCGAAGGTGCTGGCCGCTGCCGGTGCCGAGGGCTGACCGGGTGCTCCCGGCGGGAGCCGGCGGGAACGTCTGAACCCGTCCCCGGGCCGGTGGTGACCGACCGTCACCGCCGGCCCGGGCCCACCTCCCCGTCGATGGAAAGCACGAATCCGGACACGAGTCGTCGCGGCCGTCGCTACCGTCGGTGACGGGCCGGACGGCCCGCCGCGCCGATCCCGCCACCGCAGGAGCAGTTCGTGCCCTTCGCCACGCCGGAGCCATCCGCCGACCGGCCGGCCCTGGTCCGCGATCCTGACGCACCCCGCCGGGTGACCCTGCTGGAACTCTTCTTCGACCTGGTGTACGTGGTGGCGCTCGCCCTCATCTCGCGCCACCTGATCACTGAGGTGTCCTGGGAGCGGGCCTTCCAGTCCCTGCTCCTGTTGATGGCGATCTGGTGGACCTGGGCGATCACCACCCTGGTCACCGACATGTACGACCCGCAGCGCCCCGAGATCAAGCTGCTCATCGCCGTGGTGATGTTCGGCGCGCTGCTGATGACCACCGCCATCCCGGAGGCGTTCGAGGCCCGGGGCCTGGTCTTCGCCGGGACATACGTCGCGATCCATCTCGGACGCGGACTGTTCCTCATGCCCACGGCCCGGCACCGGCCACAGGCCCAGCGCCGGGCGGCCCGAATCTTCCTCTGGTTCTCGGTCTCCGCCATCCCCTGGCTGATCGGCGGCGTGGTGCACGGCTACGCCCGGGAGACACTCTGGGCGCTGGCGCTGGGCATCGACTATCTCGGCTTCCGGCTCGCCTACCCGGTGCCCGGGCTCGGGGTGGTGCCCGAGGCCCAGCGGACGGTCACCGCCGAGCACCTGTCCGAGCGCTACCAGCAGTTCTTCATCGTCGCCCTGGGCGACGCCATCCTGGTCACCGGCACCATGTTCAGTCTCCACCACTCCGAGGGGGAGAACATCGGCGCGTTCGCGGTCGCCTTCGTCAGCACCCTGCTGCTCTGGCGGATCTACGTGCACAAGTCCGGCGAACTGCTGCCGAGCGCCATCTCCCGGGCGAGGCGCCCGAGCCGGTTCCTGGTCACCGCGCCGTACACCCATCTGCTGATGGTGGCCGGCGTGGTGACCACCGCCGCCGGCTTCGACCTGGTGCTGCACGAGCCGACCGGGCGTACGCCGCCGGCCTGGGCGGCGATCATCCTCGGCGGGCCGACGATCTTCCTGGCCGGTCGCGCCGCCTTCGAGTACGAGGTGTTCAGTCGGGTGTCGCTCTCCCGCCCCGGTGGGCTGCTGGCCCTGCTGACCATCGCGCCGGCCGTCCTCTTCGTGCCGCCATTCTTCGCCGCGTTCGGGGCCATGCTGGTGCTGGCCGGCGTGGCCGTCGCCGACTACCTACGCAGCCGAGGCCGCCCGCCGGAGGACCCGTCCCCGCCGCACTGAGCCAGCCCGCTGATAATCGAAATCGGCCGCGTCGTCACCCGGGCGCTGTTTGACCGCTCACCCGATCTGGGTACATGGCCTCCACCTCGGATCCACCACAACCCCCGTGGAGGCAACTCATGCGTGGCACCTCGATAGCCGGCGTCCTGGTCGTCATCTGGCTCATCATCGGCGCGATCGCCGCCGGACAGCGCGGCTACTACGCCAACGAGGACACCAACTGTGCCCATGCGGGCACGATCCTGGTCACCATCGTGGCCGGCCCGCTGAACTACATCGGCGCCAACCCCAAGGTGGACTGCAAGCTCCCCGAACCGTCCAAGTAGGCCACCGCACCCTTCGGCCCGCGCCCGCTCCCCCGAGGCGCGGGCCTCGTCGGTTCCGGACCCGCCTGCGGGGCTCTTGAGAGGGGAGCCGTCTCGACCGGACATGACATCAGCCGCCGACGTGGATGCCGGGACGGCGCGCGGGGTCCGGCTCGGACTTGCGGATGATCTCCCGGACCACGGGTGGGGTGTCGCCGCGGCCGAGGATCAGGTAGCGCAGCAGGTGGGCGATGGGATTCCCCTCGGACCATTCGAAGTGGCAGTGCGGGCGGACCCCGGTGGCGTCGCGGAGCGCCAGCAGGATGGCGGCGATCGCGTTCGGTGCGGCTGGGCTGCCGGCCCGCAGGATCCGGTAGCCCCCGACCTCCACCCCGTGCACTCGCAGGACCTGGCTGAACTGCGACGGGTCGGTGACGTCGATCTCCAGGAACAGCACGTCGGCGGCGCCCGGCACCGGGTTCATCCCGCGCTGGGCGCGCTCCTTGACCCGGTACTCCTTGAGCGATCCGCTCTGCCGCTTGTTCGCGATCAGGTGCAGCCGGCCGTCGTGGGCGACCGAGTCGTCGATGAACCGCCGGGCCGCCTCGTCGAACTCGATCCGCTCGGCACGCAGCTCGGTGGTCCGGGACACCCGGGAGATCAGCGAGACGGCGATGATGCCGGCGATGAACAGGCCGGAGATGGCGATACCGTCCGGTTTCGTGATCACATTCTCGGTGAGGGCGTAGAGCAGCACCGCGCTGAGCGCCGTGAAGCCGAGCCCGGCGAAGGGGTGCCGCGCCCGGTAGGCCGAGATGGTCACCGCGATCGCGCCGGAGACCATCATCGCCAGGATCCCGGTGGCGTACGCGCCGGCCTGGGCGTTGACGTCCGCCCGGAAGGCGACCGTGATGGCGATGCTGATCGCCGTGTAGACCAGCACCACGGGGCGGATGGCCCGCCCCCACTCCGGCGCCATGCCGTACGCGGGCAGGTAGCGGGGCACGATGTTGATCAGACCGGCCATCGCCGAGGCGCCCGCGAACCAGAGGATGAGGATGCTGCTGATGTCGTAGATCGTGCCGAAGACCTCGCCCAGGTGCTCGTGCGCGACGAAGGCCAACGCCCGCCCGTTGGCCGCCCCACCGGGCTGGAACTCCTGCGGCGGGATCAGCACCGTGGTGACGAACGTGGTGGTGATCAGATAGACCGTCATGATCAACGCCGCAGCGGCGAGCAGCTTGCGGGCGTTGCGGATCCGCGCCTCCAGCCGCGCCTCGGTGTCCCCGCCGTGTCCCTTGATCAGCGGCATCATGCTGACCCCGGTCTCGAAACCGGAGAGTCCCAGCACCAGCAGTGGGAAGGCCAGCACGGACGTGCGAACCAGGCCGCCGATCCCACCGGTGGTGGTGGTCAACCGCTGCGTCCAGCCACTGACCACCGCCGGGTCGGCGAGAATGTGGGACAGGCTCACGACCACGATCACCGCGTTCAGCACGAGGAAGACCGCGACGAGGGGGATGGCGACGCGCACCGCCTCCCGGAACCCCATCAGGAACACGCCACCGAGGATGAGCAGCAGTACCCCGGTCACCACCACCGGGGCAGTGTCGCCGTGCGGAAACGACTTCGGCAGGTACGGGTTCTCCAGCAGGTGCACCGTGGCGTCGGCGGACGACAGCGTGATCGTGACGATCCACGAGGTGGCCACGAAGCCGAGCAGCACCAGCACGAAGATCTTGCCACGCCAGAACGGCAGCAGCCGCTCCAGCATGGCCACCGAGCCCTGGCCGTGCGGGCTCTCCCCGGCCACCCGTCGGTACATGGGCAGCATCCCGAACAGGGTCAGCGCCACGATCAGCAGGGTGGCCAGCGGAGAAAGCGCCCCGGCCGCCAATGCGGCGATACCGGGCACGTAGGAGAGGCTGGAGAAGTAGTCGACGCCGGTCAGGCACATCACCTGCCACCAGGGGTGTGCGGGCGCCTGATGCTCCCGGGTCTCCGGGCCGACCGGCTGCACCCGGTGCTGGAACAGCCACCGGCTCAGCGGGCTGGCCGGCTCACGCGGCCGGACGGGGCTCTCCATGCAGGCGGGGATCCGGTTCGACCCGCGGCCGGCGCGGTCACCGTGGTCCGGGTCGCGGGCCGCGCGCAGCGCGCGATCCTCCGCGGCAGGCCGCGCCTGGTTGCGTCGCCCCCGCGGACGCCGGGGCTGCGCCGCCCCGTCCCATCCCTCCGCCATGTGCACCCCTTCAGCCCTGAATCGACCGTAGGCGCTACCGGCGGCGCCGCCCGTCGGAACCCGACAACCGGCAAAGATCATCAGGGTGCGGGCGGTTGGACGGCCGGGACCGGCCGGCACCCCCCGGGCCGGCCGGTCCCCTCTCCCGTCGGTCAGCCGCGCAGGCCCAGCCGGCCGGCCAGCCAGGCGAGCCGGTCGTCGCGGACGCGGGTCGCACCGAGGTCATGCTCCTCACCCGGGTAGAGCGACACCCGGGCCTCCGGCGCTGCCGCGCTGAAGGCCGCCCGGGTCTGCGCTCCGACGAACCGGTCCGCCTCGGCGAACTGGAGGTACGCCCCGGAGCCGAGCCGCCCCACCAGGTCCACCGGGTCCAGCCCGGCGAAGACCTTCCGGTACGCCGCCTTCTCCCCCTCGGGCAGCTGGAGCCAGTACAGGTCGAACCAGTTCGCCCAGGTGGCGTCGGGCGCGAGCAGGACCGCCGTCCGCAGCCCCGGTTCCCGGGCGGCGAGGCCGGCGGCGTACATCGCGCCGTAGTCGTGGCCGACGACAGCGGTCCGGGTCGGAACCACTCCGGGCTCGGCGAGCAGCCGCCGGTAGGCGCGCTGCACGGCGTCGAGCTGGGCGGTGACCGTGGCCCGGTCCCGGGCGTCCCCCACCGGGTCGCCCGCCCACGGGAAGGTGAGCTGGGGCAGCAGGGACACCACCCCGCGCCCGGCCAGGGCGGTCGCTTCGGCGAGGAACTCGGTCCGGTCCTGGCTGGCCCGGCCCGGTTCGAACCAGTGCAGGTTCAACACCCCGGCCAGCCCGCTGCCCGGTCGCTGCGGTCGCACCAGGTACGCCCGGACGGCCGGCTGCCCCGGCACCGGGATCTCGATGTCCCGGACCAGCACCGGGTCACCATGCCCGGTGACGGGCGGTGCCGCCTCGGCGGGCGCCTTGGCGGACGCCCCGGCCGCACCGGCGAGCGCGCCGGTGACCAGGAGCAGTGCCGTGGACAGAAGTGCGGATAGACGACGCACGGGGTCACCTCCGTAAGTTTTTAAACAAGTTTTACGGCTGATGACGTTAAGATGGCGAACGGCGGTCGGTCAAGGGGCGGAGGGACGGCGTGTCGGCAACCGGACGGCGAAGCGGGCGCGGATGAGCGCGGTGCCGCCCCTCGAACCGGCGCTGCGGCTGGCCGTCGCGCTGCTGCACAGCTACTGGGTGCTCCAGGACCCGGTCGACCAGCTCTCCGTGGCCCGACTCCGGGCCGCCGGCCGGGAACTCGGCCTCGCCGAGGTCACCGACCCGCTCGGCGAAGCCGACCTGCCCCGGCTGCGGGACCTGCGGGACCAGCTCTACCAGGTCTTCGCCGCGCCCGACTCGGCCGCCCGGGTGGCCACCCTCAACGAGGTGCTGGCCGAGTTCAGCGCGGGCACGGCGGTCGAGTCGGCCCCGGACGGGACGCTCCGGCTGACCCCGCTGCCCCG
The DNA here is from genome assembly GCF_047921475.1 of Micromonospora sp. SL4-19. Taxonomy (NCBI): domain Bacteria; kingdom Bacillati; phylum Actinomycetota; class Actinomycetes; order Micromonosporales; family Micromonosporaceae; genus Micromonospora; species Micromonospora sp. SL4-19. The sequence continues at coordinate 87,024 of NZ_JBLROB010000003.1, read as the reverse complement.
GCCCGGCCCGGTCGGACCGTTCGCCGCCCTGGTCAGCGGGGCTCTGGCCCGGGCCGCGGCGACCGGCGGGACGGACCGGTTCGGAGTCTGCGCCGCCGACCCCTGCCGGGCGCCCTACCTCGACCGCACCCGGGCGGGCCGGCAGCGATACTGCTGTGAGCTGTGCAACAACCGGGCCGCCGCGGCGGCGTACCGCAGCCGGTCCCGGCGCACCTGAAAGATCAGGCCAGGCCGGTGATCCACCGCCGGTCCGGGCGCATTCCGGTCATGCTATGCGCCGCACACGCCAGCTCCCACAGCCGAGGTGCGGGTCGGCTACTGGAGGAACGCGCCGAGCGGCGAGAGCAGCAACCGACCGAGCAGCGCGGCGTTGTCGTCCAGCCGCGTCCGCTCACACTCGCGGGCCTCCGGATCGTGCCGGCAGCGCCAGATCTTCTGTGCGTTGCGCCAGGCAACGTTCCGGGTGTACTCCACCAGTTCGCCCTGGTACCAGTCGTCGATGTCGCCGTTCAGCATGTCGATCATCAGCTGCCAGTTGTCCAGGTAGCCGCGGCGCAGCCCCGGGATCCGCTCGGCGAAGATTCTGTTGATCTCCAGGTAGTCGCGGTGCTGCTCGCTACCGTCAACCGGCTCGGACTCCAGGCTGTCGAACGTGGTCACCAGCGCGAACGGCAGGTCGTAGTTGATGTGCGCGTTCACCCCGGCCGCGGCGGACGGCAGCGGTCGGGCATCCGGGCCGCGCATCCGCTCGAACAGGCACGCCCACGCCTTCGGGGTGTTCGGGCTGGACTCGGTCCAGAACCGCATCGCGTCGAAGTAGCGGGCGGCGAACTCCACGTCCAACCGGGCCAGGAAGACCGGATCGGTGAACCGGTCGTCGTACAGGCCGTCCAGGACGCTCGTGGTGATGGTCAGATAGAGCTTGTTGAAGTCCGCCAGGGGGCAGCTCTCCTCCAGCGGGGGCAGCCGCACCAGCAGATCCTGGAGCTTGGTGAGGTGATCGACGACCGCCGGCACGTCGGCAGGGCGGTCGGCGAGCAGCCCGACGATGTCCTGGTGCACAGGACCCCAGACCGGTTCGGTCATCTCTCCTCCACTGTGGCCGACGCGTGCTGGCGTCACCGGTGACGCTGGACAGCCTGCCAGCCGGCTCAGGCCGCCCGGATCGGTAGAACGACGTATTCGCCGCTCGTCACTCGGGGCGGTTGCGCAGGAAGATCGCGCTGGCCTGCACCCGGGTGCGGACCTGGAGCTTGTCGAAGATGTGCGACACGTGCACCCCGATGGTCCGTTCGCTGATGAACAGCCGCTGGCCGATCTCCCGGTTGGTCAGTCCCTCGGCGACGGCGGCGAGCACCTCGCTCTCCCGGGCGGTGAGCACCGCCAGGTCGTCCACAGCCGGCGGGGCGGCCGGTGCCGCACGGGGCCGGGGCACGGGAGGGGCGGTCGGCCGCTCCTCCAGGGTCACCCGCGCCCGCCCGGCCAGCGTCCGGATCTCCGAGCTCAGTGGCATCGCACCCAACCCCTGCGCCATCTGGTACGCCTGCCGCAGCAGCTTGCCGGCGGTGGCCACCCTGCTGCGCCGGGCCAGCAGCGCCTCCGCCTGCCGCAGCCGCGAGTACGCCGCCGGGTAGGGGTGGTTGCGCCGGTCCCACTCGATCACCGACCGGGCCCACAGCTCCGGGTCGCCCTTGCCGTCGAGCCGGCTCACCTCGGCGTCGCAGAGCGCCAGGAACCCGTCCACGACGTAGCGCACCGGGGCGCCGGCCTTCTCGCTCTTGGCGGCCACCCGGTCAGCCACCTCGCGGAGCCGGCGTACGGCGGTGGGGTCCACCTCGACGGTCCGGCTGGCGTGCGCCTCGGCCTCCGCCCGCAGGCCGTGCCAGGCGAGGGTGGCCAGCACGATCACGTCGTCGGAACGGCTCTCGGTCAGGCCACGCTGGACGGACTGCCGGGCCAGGTCGTGCCGGCCCTGCCACATGGCCAGGCCCGCGCGCAGGATGAGCATCGGCAGCACGTGCCGGGCGCCACCGCCGGCGAGCACCGTGGCCACCGCCTCCAGATCCCGGTCGGAGGCCGCGATGTCGCCGTACCCGACGGAGAGCCGGCAGCGGGCGAGCAGCAGCTCCACCGCGTCGGCGCCGGACGGGCGGTGCCGCAACGCGGCCGCGACCACCTTCTCCGCCTCGGCCCACTGCCCCACCCGGAACAGCCCGTTGGTGGCGATGGCCAGCAGCCGGGTCTCCCAGGTGCGGCCGAGCCCCAGCTCGGCGACCCGCTCGGCGCCCCGGCGGGCCACCACCACGCCCTCCTCGAGGATGTTCAGCGGCCCGGTCAGCAGCTCGGCCAGGTGCAGGTACGCGCACGCCACGTCCTCCGGCCGGCCGGACCGCTCGGCGGTCTCCAGGGCCTGTCGCATGACGGCCAGCCCGGCCTCCGGGTCCTCCAGGTACGCCTCGCTGAAGCCGAGCGCGGCGCTGGCCAGCACCACCTCCGATGTGGACCCCGCCACCTCGGCGGCGAACTGCAACGCCTCCCGCGCCTGGTCACCGGCCTCGGCGTACCGGCCGAGGTGCAGCAGCAGCTCGGCCAGGCGCGCGGCGGCCGTGGCCCGCTCGTGGGGCGTGCAGTCGGCGGACTCCAGGGCCCGCCGGTATTCGGCCTCGGCGGGCGCCGACCGGCCGGCCGCGGCCAGGTAGCGGGCCCGCCGGATGTGCAGGGCACAGGTCGGCGGGCCGGCCGGATCCTCGGCCAACTCCTCCAGCAGGGTCAGCGCCCGGGCGTGCTCGCCGCAGTGGTGCGCCGTCTCGGCGGCATGCTTGAGCAGCTCGACGCGGTCGGGCCGGGCGGCGTCGGGCGGGACCACCGCCGGGGCGGTCGCCAGCTGCAACGCCGCCGACCAGTGCCGGTGCGCTTCGGCGTACCCGTGCAGCCGCTCGGCCTCGCGGGCCGCGGCCATCGCGGCCGGCAGTGCCCGACCGGGCTCGCCGGCCAGCCGCCAGTGATGGGCCAGGCGGGCCTGGTGCAGCTCGGCGGTGGCCGAGGTCAGCGCCTCGGCGTAGCGCCGGTGCAGCGAGGCACGCTCGGCGGGCAGCAGCTCGTGAGCCAGCACCTCGGCGACCAGCCGGTGCCGCAGCCGGTACCCGTCGTCGGCGCCGACCAGCAGCCGGTGCGCCACCGCGGCCCGGACCGCCTCGATCAGCTCCATTTCCGGCAGCCCGACCACCTGGGCCAGCATCCAGTGCTCCACCGGTTCGACGCCCGCGGCGACCGCGTGCACCACCGCGTGCGCGTGTTGCGGCAGCGCGTCGACCCGGGCCAGGAACACCTCGCGCACCGTGTCGGAGAGCCCGTCGCGGCCGTCGCGCAGGTCGCGGGACAGCTCCTCGACGACGAACGGGTTGCCGCCGCTGCGCTGCCACATCTGGTCGGCGGCGTCCGGGGGCAGCGGCGCGCCGACGATCGCGGCGGCCAACTCGTCGGTGCCGGCACGGTCCAGCGGCGCCAGGTCGACCACCCGGACCGACCGCAACCGGCGCAGCTCGGTGAGGACCCGCCGCAGCGGGTGCGCGCCCTGCAACGCCTCGGCCCGGATCGCGGCGAGCACCGACAGGTGCAGGTCGCCGAGACCGGCGAGCAGATAGAGCAGCAGCTGGCGGGTGCTCCGGTCGACCCACTGGAGGTCGTCCAGGACGAGGACCAGCGGGCGACCGCCGGCAACCACGTGCAGCCCGCGGGAGACTCGCTCCAGCAGCGCGCCCGCGCCGTCCGGGCCCGGGGTCTCCTCGTCGAAGACCTGGAGCAGGCCGCGCACCGCCGAGGAGGTGCGTGCCTCGGTGAGCTCGGCGTCGAAGCGGCGCAACGCCTGCCGCAACGGGTGCAGCGGCGAGGCGTCGCCGATGTCCAGGCAGGAGCCGGTGAGGACCAGCGCGCCCGCGTCCCGTAGCCCCTCGCTGACCTCTGCCAGCAGTCGGGTCTTGCCCACCCCGCTCTCACCGGTGAGGAAGACCGCCGCGGTGTGCCCGGGCGCGACGTCGTCGAGCAGTGCCGACCGGGTCGCCGCCAGGGTGTCGGCGCGGCCGACGAGCGGTGCGGTGTCCACATCGCTGCCCATGGCTCGCAGCCTAATCACAGGCCCCCGCACCGTTCTACGGGCTCAGGGTGCCAGTGGTACATCTCGCGTCGACATTGCGACTAAAGGTTGCGGGTGGTCGACATACGTCGTCCTACCGATCCCCCGACGACCCGGTGGTGAAAGTCTCCGGAGGTCGTCAGGCGCCCGACGGGGCGAAAGGGTGGGTGCGATGCCAATGGCCACGATCGTGGGGAGTCGGGAAGCCGCCACCGCCGCGCGCTGGCCGGTGCCCGAGGAGAGGCGCACGGTCACCGTGCTCTTCGCCGACCTCGTCGGCTCGACCGGTCTGGTCGAGCAGCTCGACCCGGAGGACGTCCGGGACCTGCAGCGGGCGTACTTCGGCGCGGTCACCGGGGTGCTGCGCCGGTGGAACGGCGTGGTGGAGAAGTACATCGGCGACGCGGTGATGGCGCTGTTCGGGGCGCACGGCTCCGACGGGTTCGACGCTTACCGGGCGGTACGGGCCGGGCTGGAGATCCAGGACGCGCTGGACCGGCGGGCCCCGGCCGGCACCCGGCTGCGGGTCCGGGTCGGCGTGGCGACCGGCGAGGTCCTGGTAGACCTCGCCGCCACCCGCGACGGCGCACACGGCACGGCCAGCGGCGCGGTGATCACCACCGCCGCCCGCCTGCAGGAGTACGCCCCGCCGGGCGGGGTGGTCGTCTGCGCGGCCACTCACCGGGCCACCGCCGGCCTTGTCGAGCAGCGCCCGCTGGGCGCGATGACAGTCGCCGGCAAGGCGTTGCCACTGGACGTCTGGCGGGTGACCGGGCCGGCCCGGCCGGCACCGGCCTGCCACCACGGCCCGCTGATCGGCCGACGGCGGGAGCTGGCCACCGCCGGCGACGAGATCACCCGGGCGTTCCGGGACCGGCAACCGCGCTGGATCTCCCTGATCGGGCCGGCCGGCAGCGGGCGCACCCGGCTGCTGCACGAGCTGACCCGAACCATGTCGACAGTGGACGGCAGGCCGGTCCACTGGTGCGTGACGCACTGCCCGCCGTACCCCCAGGAGGAGCTGGCGCCGCTGGCCGACATGGTCCGTGCCTTCGCCGGGGCCCGCGACGCGGACCCCACCGGAACCGTACGCCGGCGGCTGGCCGCGGCGCTGGACGGGCTGCTGCCGCCGGCCCGGCGCGACACGGCGGCGCACGCGCTGGCCGACTTCGTCGCGACGCCGCAGGACACGGGGGCGGCGAGCCGTGGCGCCGAGGTCTGGCGGGAGGTCCTCCTCGCCCTGGCCGCCGGCCAGCCGGTGGTGGTGGCGGTGGACGACCTGGACCGTGCCACCCCGGCGCTGAGCCGGTTCCTGCACCGGCTCTTCGCCGCGGCGAGCGAGCGGCGGCTGCCCCTCGCCGTGGTGGCCACGCACGGTCCTGGCTGGGCCGACCTGCTGCCCGGGGCCGCCGGCCGGCGGCGCCGGGTGCCGCTGGCCGCGCTGGGCGCGGTCGACACCGGGCGGCTGCTGCGGCACCTGCTGGACCGGGCCGGCCGGCCCGCCGCGCTTGCCGCCGAACTGCTGCCACTGGTCGGCGGCAACCCGGCCGCCGCACGGGCGTACGTCCGGGCGCTCGGCGAGGACGGTGTCCCCGCCGGGGTGCCGGACGCGGTACGCCGCATGGTCGACGCCCGCCTGGACAGGCTGGACGGGGACCAGCGGGCGGTGCTGATGGTGGGTGCGGCCCGCGGTGCGGACGTCAGCGCCGGCGTGGTCGACCGGCTGCTCGGTTGGTCGGCGGGCCGCGCCGAGCCGGTGCTGCGGACCCTGGTCGGGGCCGGTCTGCTGCGCCGGGCCGTCGGTGGGTACGCCGTCGCCGACCCGATCGTGGCCTGGGTGGCACAGCACCGGCTGCCCCGCGCGCTCCGGGCGGCATTCGCCCGGCGGGCACAGACCACGGTGCCCGGGCCGGTCCGGGCCGAGATGCGCCCGGGGGTGGTCCCGGGGGCCGCCCGCCACACGATCCTCCGCGGTGTGCCGGTGGTCGCACCCACCGCCGCCACGGTGTCGACGGTCAGCACGCTCACCGGCGGTACCGTGCCGCGCCCGGCCATCGCCGACCCACGCGCCCCGGCCGGAGCAGGCGGGCGACTACGGCCGCCGCTCGGCCTCGCGTCCGGCGCGGAGCCGGCCGCCCCGAAGGGCCGCGCCGGACCGTCCGCCGGTCGCCCGCCGGGCTGTCCCTCGGGCGCGGTACACGAGCCGGTGCCCGGCGCCGGCCGTACGTCCGATGCCGCCGATCGAACGGCCGCCGCCCCGGCTCGGATGCGACCACGGCGAACCGCCGGCGCGCCGGCCGTCGCCGCGGCCTGAGCCCGGCGTCCGGGTGGGAGCGGGCACGGGGCTGCTCCCACCCGGACGTCGTCCCATGGTGGGCCTGGGCAGCCGGCGACGGCGCTCAGCGATCGGCGAGGAACGCCAGCGCCCGGTCCCAGGTCAGCGCCGCCGCCGACGCGTCGTGGTCGGGTACGCCGGGGTCGGTGAAGAGGTGCCCGGGGCCCGGATAGCGGTGCACGGACACGTCGGCACCGGCGGCGGTCATCGCCCGCAGCCACTCGTCCACCTCGGCCTGCGGCTCGTACTCGTCGGGGTCGGCGAGGTGCAGCTGCACCGGCAGCCCGGGCCGGACCGAATCCGGGGCGCCACCGGTGCCGTGCAGCAGCAGCAGTGCCGCGGCCCCGGGCCGCTCGGCGAGCAGCGCCCCGGCCACCCCGGCGCCCATCGAGAAGCCGGCCAGCACCGCCTCGCCGGGCAGCTCGCGCGCCGCCGCTCGGGCCCGGTCGAGCACGACGTCCCGGCCGACCTTGTCGAGCAGCGCGAAGCCCTCCTCGACGGTGTCCACAGCCGGTTGCCCGTAGAGGTCGGGGGTGGTCACCTGATGCCCGGCAGCCCGCAACCGGTCGGCGGCGGCCAGCACGGCGGGCCGCAGCCCGTAGACGGAGTGCAGGAGCAGGATGTGTGCCATTGGGCCATCCTGCTGCACCCCGCCGACCGGAGAGCTCGGGCGCGCCGGCTCAGCCTCGGGCGATGGTGCGGCTACGGCCGCGGAACTCGGCGACCACCTCGTCGTCCCGCCAGACGGTGACGTCGTAGATGCCGCTGCGGCCGTAGCGGACCCGCTCGGTGGCCCGGGCCTCCAGCAGGTCGCCCTCACGGACCGGACGCAGGAAGCTGATCTCGCCGCCGGCGGCCACGGTGGCCGGGCCGTGACTGTTGCAGGCCAGCGCGAACGCGGTGTCGGCGAGCAGGAAGACGAAACCGCCATGGCCGATGGCGTGGCCGTTGAGCATGGCCGCGGTGACCCGCATCCGGGCCACCGCCGCGCCGGCGCCGGCCGAGACCAGCTCGATGCCGAGCCCCTTGGATGCCACGTCGGCGTCGAACATCTCGTGGGCCGCGGTGCGGCCGCCGCGGTCCGCCACGTCAGTGCCCCCGCCGCTGGTCCACGATCCGCCGCATCTTTCCCATCGACCTTTCCACTCCGTCCGGCTCGATGACCTGCACCGCCACGCTGACGCCGATGGTGTTCTTGACCTGCGCGACCAGGGCCGCCCCGGCCCGCTCCGCCTCGTCGGCGGCCACCCCGGCCCGCCGCTCCACCTTGACGGTGAGGGTGTCCATCCGGCCCTGCCGGTCCAACACGCACTGGAAGTGCGGCGACAACTCGGGCGTACGCAGGATCAGCTCCTCGATCTGGGTGGGAAAGACGTTCACCCCGCGGACGATCATCATGTCGTCGGTCCGGCCGGTGATCTTCTCGATCCGCCGCATCGTCCGGGCGGTGCCCGGCAGCAACCGGGTCAGGTCACGGGTGCGGTAGCGGACCACCGGCATGGCCTCCTTGGTGAGCGAGGTGAGCACCAGCTCACCCCGTTCGCCGTCGGGCAGCACCTCGCCGGTGACCGGATCGATGATCTCCGGGTAGAAGTGGTCCTCCCACAGGTGCAGGCCGTCCTTGGTCTCCACGCACTCGACGGCCACCCCGGGACCCATCACCTCGGACAGCCCGTAGATGTCCACCGCGTGCATGTCGAGGCGCCGCTCCACCTCGCGGCGCATGTCCTCGGTCCACGGCTCGGCGCCGAAGATGCCGACCTTCAGCGAGGTCGACGTCGGGTCGACGCCCTGGCGTTCCAGCTCGTCGACGATGGCCAGCATGTAGCTGGGGGTGACCATGATGACGTCCGGCTCGAAGTCGCGGATCAGCATCACCTGCCGCTCGGTCATGCCGCCGGAGACCGGGATGACCGTGCAGCCCAGTTCCTCGGCGCCGTAGTGGGCGCCGAGGCCGCCGGTGAAGAGGCCGTAGCCGTACGCGACATGGACCCGGTCGCCGGGGCGGCCGCCGGCGGCCCGGATGGAGCGGGCCATCAGCTTCGCCCAGGTGGCCAGGTCGTCCCTGGTGTAGCCGACCACCGTGGGGCGGCCGGTGGTGCCGGAGGAGGCGTGCAGCCGGGCGACCCGCTCCCGGGGCACGGCGAACATCCCGAACGGGTAGTTCTCCCGCAGCTCGGCCTTGCCGGTGAACGGGAAGCGGGCCAGGTCGGCCAGCTCGCGCAGGTCGTCCGGGTGGACGCCCGCCGCCTCGAAGGCGCGGCGGTAGTGCGGCACGTTGTCGTACGCGTGCCGCAGCGACCAGCGCAGCCGGTCCAGTTGCAGCGCCCGCAGCTCGTCCACGGACGCCCGCTCGACGGGTTCCAGCTCCTCAGGACGAGGGGCGCGCTCCTGCACGGTTACCTCCTGGGCGACGTCCCCGACGCCGCGTCGGGCCGGGCGATGCCGCACACCGTACGCCCGTACCGCTGGTCCTGCCAGGTCAGGGCATCGCGTCGCCGGGTCGCCACCATCGGCCCGGCCGCCGACGGGTTATCCTCGGCGCAGACCGGCGGTGGGGCCCGCCGTCCCGGCCCGCACCGGGAGAACCGCGACACCGTCGCCAACGGTCCCTGCCAGTGATGCCCGTCCTGGTAGGGAGGCACCGTGACACCACCACCCGACCTCCCCGTCGACCCCGACGTCGACCTGCACGTCCCCGCCGACCGAGGGGAGCTGACCAGGCACCCGGCAGCGGTGCTCGCGGCAATCGCCGCCGGCGGCGTGCTCGGCGCGCTGGCCCGGGCCGGCCTCCAGGCGTCCTTCCCCCACCCGCCCACCGGTTTCCCGTGGGCCACCTTCGGCATCAACGTCGCCGGCAGCCTGCTGATCGGCGTGCTGATGGCGGTGATCACCGCCCGCCCGGCCGGCCCGCTGGTCCGCCCGTTCCTCGGCGTCGGCGTGCTCGGCGGCTTCACGACCTTCTCCACGTACGCCGTGGAGGTGCACCGGGCGGTGCTGGCCGGGGCGCCGGGGACGGCGTTGGCGTACCTGGCGGCGACCCTGGTCGGGGCGCTGCTGGCGGTGTGGACCGGGGACACAGTGGCCGCCCGGCTGCTGGCCCGGGCCGGTGGGGCGACCCGGTGACGGTCCTGCTGATCGCGGTCGGGGCCGCGCTGGGGGCGCCACTGCGCTACCTCACCGACCGGGCGGTGCAGGCCCGGCACGACTCCGTCTTCCCCTGGGGCACCCTGGCCGTCAACGTTGCCGGATCGCTGCTGCTCGGCGCGGTGATCGCGATCCCGGCCACCCCGGCGGCGACCGCGCTGGTCGGCACCGGCTTCTGCGGCGCACTGACCACCTGGTCCACGCTCAGCTACGAGACGCTGCGGCTGGCTCGCGAGGGCGCCCGCCGGCATGCGCTGGCGAACGTGCTGGTCAGCCTGGTCGCCGGGCTGGCCGCGGCGTCCCTGGGGTATGTGCTCGCCCGCGCGGTCACCGGCTGACCGCTACCGGCGGCACCACCGCGCCTCACCCGACGGCGCCACGTACCCCGTCTCCCGGGCCAGGTGCGCGGCCCGGTCGTCCATCCGAGCCGCCTCCGCCGCATCCCCGGACACCTGGGCGGCGCGGGCGAGGACGCGGGCGGCCCGGATCTCGATCGGCCGGTAGCCGGCCTGGGCCGCCAGGGCTGACGCGGCACGGCCGTGCTCCCGGGCCGCGGCCGGTTCCCCGGCGGCCAGCCGGGCCGCGGCGAGGCCGGCCAGCGCGGTCGCCTCGCCCCAGCAGAACCGCGTCCGCCGCGCCAGCTCCAGAGCCCGGCGGTGCTCCTGCGCGGCCTCGGCCGGTCGATCACGTGCCAGCAGGACCCGGCCGAGCGCGTCCAGCGCCCACGCCTCGGTACCGGTGTCACCGATCTCCCGGGTGAGCGCCACCGCCCGCTCCGCGTCCGGGTGGGCCGCCTCCGCCCGGCCCGTCGCACACCAGAGCACCGCCCGGCCGGCGAGGGCGGTCGCTTCGCCGTACCGGTAGCCGAGGTCGCGGTTGGCGGCGACCGCCCGGGTGTACAGCTCCTCGGCCGCGTGGTGGTCGCCGAGATCCCGGCATACGTTCGCCAGGTCGACCAGGAGGACGGCCACGTTGTACCGCGCCCCGGCGTGCTCGCCCCGCTCCAGCGCCGCCTGGACGTGTTCGTACGCCTCGGCCAGCGCCCCCAGCTGCCAGTACGCGAAACCGAGGTTGGCCAGGGACATCGCCTCCCCGCCCTCGTTGCCAAGCTGCCGGTTGAGCTCCAGCGAGCGGCGGGCGCAGGCGATCGCCGCCTGCGGATCGCCCAGGCGCTGGTGCACCGCGCTGAGGTTGTTCAGCATCCCGGTGCGCCCCTCCGGCCAGCCGTCCCCGGCGTCGATGCGCAGCCCGTCGAGCAGGTGCCGGCGGGCGTCCTCGTACTGTCCGCTGGTGACCTGGACCAGGGCGATGCTCTGATGCATGGCGGCCTGCGCCCGGGGGTCGTCCTCGGCCCGGGCGGCCGCCAGCGCGACCGTCGCCGCCGCCAGCCACTCCGCGCGCCGTCCCCGCTGGTGGAAGTAGGCCCGCAGCGCGTCGGTGAGCTGCCAGGCGTAGCGGCGGGGGCCCTGCCGGGCAGCCTGCTCCACCGCCGCGGTGAGGTTCGTCCACTCGGCGTCCAGCCAGGCCTGGGCCGCCTCGGTGGAGCCGAACGGGTCCACCGGTGCCGGACGCGGCAGCCGGACGAAGTGCGGAATGAGCCGGCGGCCCGCCGCGTCCGCGGTGTCCAGGTAGTGGTCGAGAAGGCGCTGTCGGGCCGCGTCCCGCTGCGCGGCGTCCTCCTCGGTGGTGATCCGGTCCACCGCGTACCGGCGCAGCAGGTCGTGGAACCGGTACCGCCCGCCGGCGTGCCGCTCCACCAGATGGGCGGCGGCCAGCGCCCGGAGCAGCCGTTCGGCCGTGGCCGGCGACGTGCCGACGAGCGCGCCCGCCGCATCCTTCGCGAAGCTCGCTCCGGGCACCAGCCCGAGCCGGCGGAACATCCGCCGCTGCTCCGCCGACAGCGCCCGGTACGACAGCGCGAACGCCTTGGTCACCGCCGACTCGTCGGCCCCGTCGATGGTCAGCCCGGCCAGCGGGTCCCCCTCGGCGAGTTCCCGGGCCAGCCCGGCGATCTCCGGCTCACCGGCGGCCTGGAGATTTGCGGCCGCGATCCGCAGCGCCAGCGGGAGGTGCCCGCAGAGCCGGGCAAGCCGCGCCACCGCCTCCGCCTCCGCCCGGACGGAACCGTGCCCGAGCAGGGTGGCCAGCAGGCCGGCCGAGTCCGCCGGGGTGAGCACGTCCAGCGGCAGCGTCCGGGCGCCGGCCCGGACCACCAGTTCGCCGAGCCGGTGCCGGCTGGTGACCAGCACGGTGCCCGCGGACGGGATCAGCGGCAGCACCTGCCCGGCGTCGCGGGCATTGTCCAGCACCAGCAGGATGTCGCGCCCGGCCAGCAGGGAGCGGAACAGCGCCGCCCGGGCGTCCAGCCCGTCGGGAACGGCCCGGGGGTCGACCCCGAGCCCACCCAGCAGGTGGGCGAGCGCGACGCCCGGCGGGACCGGCTCGCGTTCGGCGTCGAAGCCGCGCAGGTCGAGGAAGAGCTGGCCGTCGGGGAACGCGTCGCGCACCCGGTGCGCCCACCACACGGCCAGGGCGGTCTTGCCCACCCCGGCGGTGCCGCTGACCACCCAGATCCGGGTGCCCGTGGACTGTTCGTGCAGGGCCGCGTCGAGCCGGGCCAGGTCGGCGGCCCGACCGGTGAAGCCGGGGATGTCGTAGGGCAGTTCGGCGGGGCGGACCGGGCTCCGCTGGCCGGTGCTGTCGGGCGGGTCCAGCGCCGGGTCGGCCCGGAGGATGAGCTGCTCGAGCCGACGCAGGTCGGGTGCGGGGTCGAGCCCGAACTCGTCGGCGAGCAGGTCGCGGACCCGTCGGTAGGTGGCCAGGGCCTGGTCGGCGCGGCCCTCCCGGTGCAGGGCGAGCATGAGCTGCCCGACCAGCCGCTGGCGGCCCGGATGACGGGCCACCTGATCGGTCAACTCGCCGACCACCTGCCGGGCGTGCCCCAGCCGCAGCAGCGCCTCCGCCCGGTCCTCCACCGCCGTCCACCGGGCCTCCCGCAGCCCGGTGCCGAGCCGGTGGCGCACGTCCTCGTCGGCCACGTCGGCGAGCGGCTCTCCCCGCCACAGCCCCAGCGCCCGGTCGAGGAGGTCGACCGCGGCCTGGTCCCCGGCGGCCCGGGCCCGCGCGGCCAGCGCGGTGAACCGGTGCGCGTCCACCAGGTCGGGATCGACCCGCAGAAGGTAGCCGGCACCACGGCTCACGATCTCGACCGGCGCGTCGAGCCGGCGGAACGCGGCACGCAACCGGGAGACCAGCGCCTGCACCGTGGCCCGGGCGCTGCGCGGCGGAGACTGCGGCCAGACCAGGTCGATCAGCCGGTCCACCGGGATCACCCGGTCCGGCTCCAGCAGCAGCGCCGCGAGGACGAGTCGCGGCTGTTGCCCGCCCACGTCGACGCGGGCCCCGTCGGACCACACCTCCACCGCGCCCAGGATCCGGAACTCCACGACGAACCTCCCCGGTGCGGGAGTATGCCGGTTCGCTGCGGACCGGCTGCAAGCCGGTTGCAAGGCGGCTGCACGGGTGGGTGTGGATCATCGGCGGGCACCGCGGGTGGGCCGCCGCGCGCCGCCCGCCCGCTTCGGGGGCGGCCGGCCCGGACTGGGGAGCCGGGCCGGCCGGCCCGCCGGTCAGCCGGATGCGAGCCGGAGCGATAGCATCGCTCGCCTGCGGACCGGATCACACGGAGGGGAGGGGCTGCCGCCATCGACACCCTCGTGCCTCGACAGCTCGCCGGCCGGGTCTGGTTGTTCCCCGGCGATCCCGACCCGTACGCGATCCGGCCGACCGTGGCGGTCGTCGCCGACGACCGCGGAAGTGTGCTCGTCGACGCGGGGCAGAGCCCCGCCCACGCGCGCGAGATCCAGGCCGGATTGCGCGCCGCCGGCCTGCCGGAGCCCCGCTGGCTGGTCTACACCCACCACCACTGGGACCATGTCTGGGGTGCCTGCGCCTGGCCGGGCGTCGAGATCGTCGGGCACGAGGCCGGCGCCGCACCGCTGCGCGCCGAGGCGGCCCGGCCGTGGAGCCACCGCTACCTGCGCGAGCAGGTACGCGACGATCCCCGACTCGGACCCAGCTTCCGGGCCCGGGCCCTCGCCGTGGACTCCTGGGACGGCTTCGCGGTCCTCCCGCCGGCGCGTACCTTCACCGACGAGCTGATCCTGCCGACCGGCGTGGTCGTCCGGCACGTGGGGGGTCGGCACGCCCCGGACTCGTCGGTGGTGCTGGTGCCGGACTCCGGGGTGCTGCTGCTCGGCGACTGCTGGTACCCGCCCCCGATCCACCTGCGGACACCGTCGGACGAACCCGACCTGGCGATGGCACGCGGCCTGCTCAGCGACGACGTCGAGTGGTACGTGTCCGCCCACGAGGAGCCGACCCGGCTGGCCGAGGCACGCGCCGCACTGGCCGGCTGACCGGCCGTCAGCGGGCGCGGCGCTCCGGGTGAGCCCGGTTCCAGGCCCGCATCCGCTCGGGGTAGCCGGTGCGCGCCGCCTCGTACAGCGGGACCGCATGCCGGTGGGCGATCTTGGCGGCTGCCCGGGGCGAGCCGGTCCGGCGACGGATCCACTCACCGTCGTGGGCGATGGCGACCACGGTGGTGTCCGTGGCCGTCGTCTCCGGCTCCAGATAGAACTCCACTCCGCGCCGGCTGGTCACGAAGGCTTCCAGCGCGGCCAGGTCGTCCCGGGTCGCCTCGCGGTCGAGCTTGGTCGGGGTGGTCGGGTCGGCGGACCGTCGGCTGAACCAGCGCATGCCAGCCTCCTCTCGTCGGGTCCGCCCCAGTGCAGCACCGTTACCTGACAGGTGGCTGGGAGCGCCGTGCGAGGACGCTGGACAGGCGGAGTCAGCGAGCCGGCGGGCGCAGCGCCGGGACCAGGGCGAGGGCGGGCAGCAGCAGGAGCGGCACGAGGCCCAGGGCGTGCAGCGTGCCCAGGTGGTCGCCGAGGAAGCCGAGCAGCGGCGGGCCGCCGAGGAAGGCGGTGTAGCCGATCACGGCGACCACGCTGACCCGGGCCGCCGCGCGGTCCTCGTCGTCGGCCGCGGCGCTCATCCCGACCGGGAAGCCGAGCGAGGCTCCGATCCCCCAGCACGCCACGCCGACCACGGCGAGGGGCCCGGAGCCGGCCAGCACGGCCAGGGCGGCGCCGGCGGCGGCCAGCCCGATGGTGCCGAACAGCACTGGCACCCGCCCCCAGCGGTCGATGGCGACGGTGCCGGCGGTCCGGCCGAGGGTCATGCCGACCACGAAGACGCCGAACACGGCGGCGCCGACCGCCTCGCTGACGCCGTAACCGTCGACGAACGCCACCGCCAGCCAGTCGTTGGCGCTGCCCTCGGTGAACGCCATCACCAGCACCAGCAGGCCGATGAGCAGGGTGCGCGGCTCCCGCCAGGTGGCCAGCAGCGCCCGCCGCCGGGCCGCCGGGTCCGCCGTACCCTCCGCCTCCGCGGGGGCCGGCAGGAACGCGCGGGCGCCGAGCAGCGTGCCGACCAGGACCACGGCCGCGAGCACGGGCAGGTGCACCCCGACCGGTACGCCCAGCCGGGCCGCCCCGGCGCCGATCCCGGCCCCGGCCACCGAGCCGAGGCTCCACGCCGCGTGGAACCGGGGCAGGATGGTCCGGCCGAGGCGCTTCTCCACCGCCGCGCCCTCGACGTTCATCGCCACGTCGCAGGTGCCCGAGCCGTAGCCGAAGGCGAACAGCCCCGCCGCGACGCCGACCAGCGAGCCGGCCAGGCTGGCGGCGAGACCGGCGACGGTGATGCCGAACGAGACGAACAGGACCGCCGCTACCACCGTGCGGGCCGGCCCGAGCCGCTGGGTGACCAGCCCGGCGGTGGGCATCGCCAGCAACGCGCCGGCCGACATGGCCAGCAGCAGCAGGCCGAGCCGCCCGGCGCTGAGCCCGAGCGCCTCGCGGGCCGCGGGCACCCGGGAGAACCAGGTGCCGACCGCGAGCCCGTTGAGGGCGAACACGACCGCCACTCCGGTCCGGGCGGCCAGGACCGCCCGCGGCACCGCGTGCCGGTCGACGGCCGCATCGATGGTGCTGCTCACTGTTGTGTCTTCCTCTCCCGTGGCGGCCCGACGACCATCGCACACCTGAGAGCGCTACCACCACAACCGCTTCCCACGCCATACCGCGCGCGGCCCGGACCGGGCATGATGCCGGAAGGGGCCGGCATGCGGGGAGGACGACATGGGTACGCCGACGACACGCCCGGCCACCCTCGACGACGTGGCCCGGGCGGCCGGCGTGTCGCGGGCCACCGCCTCCCGGGTGCTGGGCGGCTACGGGTTCGCCTCGCCGGCCGCCCGGGACCGGGTCACCGCCGCCGCCGACCACCTCGGTTACGTGCCGAACACCGCCGCCCGCGCGCTGGTCCGCGGCGCCGGAGTACGGCTGGTGGTCGCCGTCTCCGGCGCGGACGCCACGGTCCTCGACGACCCGTACGTGGATCGGGTGGTGTCCGCGGCGGCCCGGGTGTGCGGGCCGCTGGGGGTCGGCGTGGCCCTGGAGTGGCTCTCGCTGGCCGCCCCGACCGGCCTGCGCCGGCTGGGCGAGGACCGGAGCGTCTGCGGAGTGCTGCTGGTCAACACCACCGCGGCGGTGCTCGCCGCGGTACCTGCCGGGCTGCGCGGGCGGGTCGCCTCGATCGGCACCGGCTCGCCCGTCGTCCCCTCCTTCGACGTGGACAACGCCGCCGGCGCCGACGCGGTGCTGCGCCACCTCTACGCCGGGGGCCGCCGTCGGATCGCCATGGTCACCGGGTTGCGCTGGCTCGCCTGCGCCGAGCGGTCGGTGACCGCGTACCAGGCGCTGATGCGGGCCGCCGGGCTGCCGGTGCGCCTGGTGACCGGCGACTTCACGGCCGAGCGGGGCGGCCGGGCGGCGCTGGAGGTCCTCACCCGCTGGCCGGACACCGACGCGATCTACGCGGCGAGCGACGCCAGCGCGCTGGGCGCGATCGCCGCGCTGCGCGGGCGCGGATTCCAGGTGCCGCACGACGTGGCGGTCGCCGGCTTCGACGACATCCCGTACGCCGCGGTCAGCAGCCCGACCCTGACCACCGCCACCCACCCGGTCGGCCCGATCGCCACGGCGGCGGCCACGGCCGTGCTGCAGGGGCGTCGGGTGCCGCCGGTCACCGCGTTCCCCTCGACCCTGGTCACCCGGGAAAGCGCCTGACCGGGCGGTTGGGCGGCCGGGAGCCGGGTATGCGCCGGCCGACCCACCCACGACAGAGGGGCGATCAGAGGTGACCGAGCCGGCGCCGCCACACCGGCAGCCCGAGGAGGGGCACCGGCACGGCCGGCTGGCCACCCGCCCGGTCGCCGTGGCCACGCCCGGCCCGCCCGGGCTGACGTCGATCCTCGACCCGGAGGGCGGGACGCCGGCGCTGCGGTACGTCCCGACCGACGGCGCCGGGCCGTACCGGCTGGTGGTGCTGCTGCACGGCGCCGGCGGCTCGGCCCGGCAGGGGCTGGACCTGTTGCTGCCCCTCGCCGACGCGCACCGGCTGCTGCTGCTCGCCCCGCAGGCCGACGCGAGCAGCTGGGACCTGATCGCCGAGGGGTACGGCCCGGACGTACGCCGGATCGATTCGCTGCTTGGTGCGGCGTTCGGGGCGTACCCGGTGGCCGGGGTGGCGCTCGGCGGCTTCTCCGACGGCGCGTCGTACGCCCTCTCCCTGGGCCTGACCAACGGCGACCTGGTCGACGCGGTGCTGGCCTTCTCCCCCGGTTTCGCCGCGCCCCTGGTCAGCCACGGCCGGCCGCGCGTCTTCGTCTCGCACGGCACCGACGACCGGGTGCTGCCGGTGGACGTGTGCAGCCGGCGGCTGGTCCCCCGCCTGCACACCCTCGGCTACCCGGTGGAGTACGCGGAGTTCGCCGGCGGCCACGAGGTGCCGGCATCGATCCGACAGCGCGCGGTGGACTGGCTGGCCGGCGGACGGGATCAGTAAGCCGGCCCGGCGACCGCCGCGTCGACCCGGCTGAGCACCGACGCGTCGTCGTCGACGCCGACGCCGCGCAGCAGGTCGATCGCGGTGGCCCGGACCTGCCCGATGATCATCGCGAGCGGCAGGGTCTGGCCCGGGGTGAAGAGCCGTCCGGCGGCCCGCACCGCCTCCAGCGCGGCCACGTCCGCCCGCTCGGCGTGCGTGTCGGCGATCCGGTCCTGCCCGTTGAGGTCGGCGGCGAGCGCGTCCCCGGCCGAGCGGACCGCCTCGGCCAGGGTACGGACGGCGGCGCCCAGGTCGGGCGGCACCGGCACCGGGCCCCGGGTGAGGGTGACCGCGGCGCGGGCCAGCACCCGGATGTTGCGGACCGCGTAGTCGATCTGCCGGATCGAGCCCTCCACCGAACGCAGCCGCCCGAGGTGCTCGCGGCGGCGCAGGTTGAGCCGGAGCGCCTCGCCCGCGGCCTGCACCGCGCCGCGCAGCCGCTCCACCCCGGCGTCGGCCTGCCGCGCGCGTTCCAGCGCGGCCAGGGCCGCCTCGTCGTCGCCCTCGTCCAGCGCCGCGGCGATCTCGTCGAGCACCCCGGCCAGCTCCTCGAAGGTGTGCCGGAACTCGGTGACCAGCGGGGCCAGCGGCCGGCGGGCGTCGACGAGCTGGCTCGCCACGACCGCCACCGCGCCGCCGATCAGCGCGTCGACGAACCGGAACGGGACCAGCGTCTCGGTCGGCGGCGCGACCACCACCAGATAGAGCGCGGAGACGGCGGCCTGCACGACGGTGACCGAGCTGGCCCCGACCGCCACCGCGAGGGCCACGGTGAGGAGGATGACCGTGAAGACCGTCCAGGTGGTACGCGGCCCGAGCGCCTGCACGACCAGGTCGGCGACGAGCACGCCGGCGGCCACCCCGAGCACCACCTCGACCGCCCGGCGCATCCGCTGGCCACGGGCCTGGCCGAGCACGATCAGCGCGGCGGCCGGGGCGAAGAACGGCTGCGGGTGGCCGACCAGCCGGGTGGCGAGGACCCAGGCGACGGTGGCCGCGAGGGTCGCCTCCACCACCGGCAACCAGCCCCGACGCAGCCGCCCGACGGCCTCCCGGGCGACTGCTCCGGGTCGCGGCGCGGCGTCAGAGCCGCCGCGCCGGAGTGGCCGGGACCTGTCCCACCGCGCCATCGTCGCCTCCCGTCGCCCGCCCGGACCCCACCATGGTGCGCCGCGGCCCGCCGCACGGCAGCGGCCGGGGTCACCCTCCGGGAAACCGCTGCTCGTCGTGGCGGCGTGGTGCGATCAGGTGGGGTGCCGGGCGTACTCGGGGGAGGACAGGAAGCGGGCGAGCACGTCCGCGGTGCCCGGGGTGTACGGCCGGCTGTCCAGCACCTCAGCAGGGGCGGTGAAGACGAGCGCGGCGCCCTCGCCGAGCACCACGTCCTCCTGTCGGGCGGTGGTCGTGCCGCAGAAGTAGTGCTTGACCCGGCCGGCCTCCGGGATCTCCTGCTTGGTGAAGAACCGCAGCGGGCCGTCCGGGCGCAGCCCGGTCTCCTCCCACAACTCACGCAACGCCGTCTCCTCGATCGTCTCCCCCGGCTCCCAGTGCCCGCCGGGCAGGCACCACACGTTCGGGTGGTACGTCGCGTACTCGTCGCGGAGCTGGAGCAGCAGCCGACCGGCACGGTCGACCAGCAGGACACAGGCGATCGGATGCATCCGGTCAACCTAGTACTGCCCTGGCCGGGCTGGCTGCCCCCACCGTCCGGGTCGGCGCGCGACGAGCAGCGGCACCCGGATCGCCCGCCGACTGCTCGGCCTTCCCGATCACTCCGGGCGGGCCGACCACTCCGCGTAGTCGGTGAGGACGGCGTCGAGCATGTGACGGGCTTCCGCGGCGCGGACCGGGTCGGGGTTGCCGAGCGTGATCAGGGCCTTCCAGAGCACCCAGCCCCGCCCCCGGGACCAGGTCGCGTCGTCCACGCCGAGCGCGGCCCGGAACGCCGCCCGGCTCGGACCGGACAGCAGCGTCCAGGCGATGGCCAGATCACAGGCCGGATCGCCCATCCCGCAGCAGCCGAAGTCGATGACCGCGACGAGCCGGCCGTCCCGCACCAGCAGGTTTCCCCAGGCGACGTCGCCGTGGAACCAGACCGGCGGACCCGTCCAGGTGGACCGCAACGCCACGGCCCAGATCTCGGCGACGGTGTCGGTGGGGATCCGGTCACCGAGCGACTCGATCGCCCGTCGGGTCTCTCCGTCGTAGGTGGCCAGCGGAGCGCCCCGGAAGGCGCTGTGCGCACCGGCGAGCGGACCGTTCACCGGCTCGCTGCGGTGTAGCGCCGTGAGGAAGCCGGCGAGGGTGGTGGCGAACCGGATCGGATCGCCGATCCGCTCCGGGGTGGCGGTCTCGCCCTCGATCCAGCGCCGGACCGACCACGGGAACGGGTAGCCCTCGCCGGGTTCTCCCCGGCCCAGCGGGCTCGGCACCGCCAGCGGCAGCCGTGGCGCGAGGACCGGCAGCCAGCGGTCCTCCTTCGCCACCTGCGGCACGTACCCCTCGGCGCTGGGCAGGCGCACGGTCAGCTCGTCGCCCAGGTGGAAGGTGCGGTTGTCCCAGCCGTCGACCGCGACCGGCCGGACCGGCAGGTCGGCCCAGCGCGGGAACTGCGCGGCGATCAGCCGGCGGACCAGCGCCACGTCGATCGGGGGGACGGCGGGCCGTACCGGCACCGTGCCCGGAGCCTCGTCCTGTCGCGTCATTCCGGCCAGCCTTGCCGGCGGCACCCACCGCGGCAACCGATTTCGGCGGCCCCCGGCACATGACCGTCGATGGTTGCACCGCGCCACGGACCCCTCTACCCTCTCGGTGGGAGCGCTCCCGAAGCGGTGTCGCGTCGAACTGTCCGGGCGAGTTCGCGACGGCACGGCCGTCATCCACCACCACCCACCAGAGGGGACGATCCCGCATGACCTCGATTTCGCGCCCGCCCCGGCGCTCACTCCTCGCGGCAGGCGCCGTCGGCGTGCTCGCCCTGGCCGCGGCAGCCCTGCTGCCGTCGACGAACGCCATGGCCGCGACCGGCTGTGCCGTCACCTACACCACCAACTCCTGGCAGGGCGGTTTCACCGCCAACATCACCATCCAGAACCTGGGCGACCCGGTGAACGCCTGGACCCTCGGGTTCACCTTCCCGGACGCCGGGCAGAAGGTGGTCCAGGGCTGGTCGGCGACCTACCAGCAGAGTGGCAAAGCGGTCACCGCCAAGAACCTGGACTACAACGGTTCCCTCGCCACCGGGGCGAGCACCACGATCGGCTTCAACGGCTCGTGGACCGCCGCCAACCCGTCCCCGACCTCGTTCACCCTCAACGGCACGACCTGCACCGGCGGCACCACGCCGCCGACCAGCGCGCCGCCGACCACCGCTCCCCCGCCGACCACGCCCCCGCCGACGACCACGCCGCCGCCGACCGGCACCACCCCCGCGGCCATCAATGGCCAGCTCCGCGTCTGCGGGGTCAACCTCTGCAACCAGTACGGCAAGCCGATCCAGCTGCGCGGCATGAGCACCCACGGGTTGCAGTGGTTCGCCAACTGCTACAACGACGCCTCGCTCGACGCGCTCGCCAACGACTGGCAGGCCGACCTGCTGCGGATCTCCATGTACGTGCAGGAGCAGGGTTACGAGACCAACCCGACCGGGTTCACCAACCAGGTCAACAACCTGGTGGACAAGGCGACGGCCCGCGGCATGTACGCGCTGATCGACTTCCACACCCTCACGCCCGGCGACCCGATGTACAACCTGGACCGGGCCAAGACCTTCTTCGCCGCGGTCTCGGCCCGCAACGCCGGCAAGAAGAACGTGATCTACGAGATCACCAACGAGCCGAACGGCGTCAGCTGGTCCACCATCAAGAACTACGCCGAGCAGGTCATCCCGGTCATCCGGGCCAACCACCCGGACGCCGTCGTCCTCGTCGGCACCCGCGGCTGGTCGTCCCTGGGCGTCTCCGAGGGCGGCAACTCCGACGAGGTCGCCAACAACCCGGTCCGGGCCAGCAACATCATGTACACGTTCCACTTCTACGCCGCGTCGCACAAGGACAGCTACCGGAACGAGGTGCAGCGGGCCGCGAGCCGGATCCCGCTGTTCGTCACCGAGTTCGGCACGGTGACCTACACCGGTGACGGGGCGGTCGACACGGCCAGCAGCAACGCCTGGCTCGACCTGCTCGACCGACTGAAGATCAGCTACGCGAACTGGACGTACTCCGACGCGAACGAGGGCAGCGCCGCCTTCCGGCCGGGCACCTGCGCCGGCGGCCAGTACGCCGGCACCGCGAACCTGACCGCGTCGGGGAACTACCTGCGCAGCCGCATCCGTACCCCGGACAACTTCCCCACCAGCTGACCGCCGGGTCCGGCGGCGGCCTGGTGCGGGCCGCCGCCGGACGTGGACCGGTCAGGGATAGCTGACCAGGTTCACCGGGACGGTGCTGGTGCCCTGCGCCGCGGCGCCGGTGTCGTTGATGACATGGGTGATCGACCCGTTGCCGCCCAACGAGACGGTGAGCAGGTCGTGGAACCGGACGCCGGCCGCGTTCGGCGCCTCGAACCCGTGGTAGGCGGCGATGGTCGGGTCGACGTTGAAGTAGCAGTAGCTGCCCATCCCCCATCCCTCGAACGAGGTGACCGTGTTCGCCACCTTGAAGGCGGCGTAGCCGACCATCCCGCCGTTCATCCAGGCGCCCGCGTTGGGTGGGTCGTACGGCAACTCGTTCTGGAAGAAGATGGTCCGGCCGTTGCTGCCGTTCCAGACCACCTCGTACTTCTGGTAATGCTCGACGAACAGGCCGAGGGCGGTGACGTAGTTCCCGTTGACGATCAGGCCGGTGTCGGCCGTGTTGACGGTCCAGCCCACCCCGGTGCCGTGGTCGGCCCGCCAGGCCCAGATGTGGTCGATCAGCGTGTCGTGCTGGTTGACGATCAGGCTGGTGGTGGCCTTGCCCGCGCCGGCACCGCCGATCCGGAAGAAGACGTCCTGGACGGAGGTGGGGTTGGCGGTGTGGCGGGCGGTCGCGCCGCTGGGCCCGACCTGGAGCAGGACCGGCGAGTTGACCGGCCCGGCGTCGAAGAGCATCCCGGCCAGCCGGACTCCGTCGACGTCGGCCACCGACATGGCGGTGACGCCGTTCTGCGGGACCAGCGTCGGGAAGCCGATGCCGAGGACCACGGTGCC
Organism: Micromonospora sp. SL4-19; assembly: GCF_047921475.1. Taxonomy (NCBI): domain Bacteria; kingdom Bacillati; phylum Actinomycetota; class Actinomycetes; order Micromonosporales; family Micromonosporaceae; genus Micromonospora; species Micromonospora sp. SL4-19. The sequence continues at coordinate 64,206 of NZ_JBLROB010000003.1, read as the reverse complement.
CGGCCGGTTCACCGTGATGGCCTGGGTGACCTGGTAGACCCCGGGGGTGAACAGCAGGTTCAGGCCCTGCGCCAGGGCGGCGTTGATGGTGGCGGTGGAGTCGCCGGGGCGCGCCACGTAGAACTGGCTCAGCGGGATGGAGCTGCCGGGGGTGGCGCCGCCCAGCCAGGACGCCCCGGAGGCGTTCGTCCGGGTCGACGGGACGAAGACCTGGTAGGCGCCGGCCGCGTCGAGGTAGAGGTACGGCACGTCCCGGCTGACCGGGGTCTGGGCGAGGGTGGTGTAGGGCGGGTTGGGGAAGCTGGTGGCCGGCGCACCCGCGACGCCGGACTGGACCATGTTCCACACCGCGTTCTGGTAGCCCCCGACATTGCTGTCCCGGGTGTACCACTGCTGCTGCGAGTACGGCTGCACGGTGCCGGTGACCCGGCTGTCGGCGATGTACCCGCCGCTGGCCCAGCCGTAGCCGTTGGGGGCCAGGTTCAGGTTCCCCTGGATGTCCATCCGGCGGAACGGTGCGGCCTGGGAGACGGCCCACCGGGTGAATCCGGCGGACGGGAAGACCTCCATGTTGGACGCGGAGCGCCAGAAGTTCTGGGTGGCGTTGCCGTTGAACCACCCGGCGTCCACGGTGACGTCGCCGTGGATGCGGACGTCGTCGGGGTTCCGGCCGAGACCAATGATCGAGGTGTAGAAGCCGATCTGCGCGTTGATCCCGGTGTAGTCCCCGGGCTTGAACATCAGCGCGTACCGCTGCGTGCCGAACTGGTTCGACTCCTGGGTCCGGAAGACGGTGTCGAGCTGGCTCTGGATGGTGGCGCTGGACATCGACGGGTCGAAGGTGATCACGTTGGGCCCGAGCGACCCGCCTCCCGGAATGCCCCCGCCTCCTCCGGTGGTGTTCACGGCGAACTCCCAGAGTGAGTAGCCGTACCCGGTGGCCCGCGCGGTGCCGTACATGCGCACGTAGCGGCCGCTGCCGGTCACGGTGAGGGTCTCGGTGCCACCGATGCCCGTGGTGGTGGAGTAGACGGTGGCCCAGCTGGTGCCGTCGGTCGAGGTCTGGATCTGGTACGCCCGCGCGTACGCGGCCTCCCAGGTCAGCACGACCCGGCAGAGGGCCTGGACGCTGCCCAGGTCGACCCGCAGCCACTGCGGGTCGCTGGCGGCGCTGGACCAGCGGGTGCCCGGGTTGCCGTCGACCGCCGCGGTGGCGGGCGTGCCCGCGTTCTCGGTGGAGGAGGCGGTCGCGGGCCGGCCCTGCGCGGCGTTGGTCGCGGTGTCGCACCCGGTGCCCCCGCCGGTGCTGCCGTAGACCTGGAACTCCCACAACGAGTAGCCGTACCCGGTGGCCCGCGCGGTGCCGTACATGCGCACGTACCTGCCGGTGCCACTGACGGTCAGGTCGACGGTGCCGCCGGCGCCCGCCGTGGTGGACCAGAGCGTGGTCCAGGTGGTGCCGTCGGTCGAGGTCTGGATCTGGTACGCCCGGGCGTACGCGGCCTCCCAGGTCAGCACGACCCGGGAGACGGTGGCGGTGGCGCCGAGGTCCACCTGAAGCCACTGTGGATCGCTGAAGGCGCTGGACCAGCGGCTGCCGGTGTTGCCGTCGGTGGCGTTCGCCGCCGCGGTTCCGGCGTTCTCCACCGACGACGCGGTCGTCGGCCGGCCCTGCGAGAGCAGCGGGTCGGCCGCGCGGGCCGTGGACGGCGGGGCGACCAGCGCGGTCGCCGCGAGCAGCGACGCCAGGGCGGCGAGCAGCCGCCGCGCCGGGCTCCGGGGTGGGCTGAGGTGCCGTGGGACCGGTGACATGGGCCTCTCCGTGGGGGTCGGGAGCCGGGATGGCGTACGGGCTCCGCGGTGTTGCGGACCCCCGCCCGGTCGGCTGGAGATTCCCCGACGCAGTGGCACCTGTCAATGCCTTAGGCTACTCTTCCCGCCTTTTTTCGCGTCTTGTGAAAAGACGAAGAACAACCCTCTGAGCTGTCACTTCCGCCCACCCCGGAAGGCGCCGGCCACGGCGCCCGGTCGGTCAGCCCTGCCGGGCCTTCTGCCGGCGGTCCGCCTTGTTGATCACGTAGAGCTTGCCCCGACGGCGTACCACGATCGAGTTCACCTTCCGCTTCAGCCCGCGGAGGGAGCTGCGCACCTTCATTCCGGGTCACCCCCGTTCGCGCCGGTCCTCGGTTGTCCGCTCCGCGTACCCGACGACGGCACGCCCATGCGTCGGCGAGCCGGTCCCTGGCGACTTCGCCTCGATTCGGCCGAGCCGGCTCAGCCGACCGTCGATCATCTCGTACGCGGTGTCACAGTGCTCGAGGACGTCGTGGTCGTGGGTGACCATGACCACGGCGACCAAGCGCTGTTTCGCCTCGCCGGCGAGCAGTCGCACCACGTCGTGGCCGCAGTCCCGGTCGAAGGCCGCGGTGGGTTCGTCGACGAGCAGCACGTCGGGTTCGGTGACCAGCGCACGCGCGATGCCCACCCGCTGGCGCTCCCCACCGGAGAGCTGGTGCGGGCGTCGGTCGGCCCGGTCCGCCAGGCCGACCTCGGCGAGCAGTTCCAGGGGATCCCGGCGCGCCCGACGGCGACAGGAGGCGAACTGCAGCGGCAGCCGCACCTGGTCGCGGGCGGTCAGGGCGGGCAGCAGGTTGCCGGACTGGAAGACGAACCCGACGTGCTCGCGGCGCAGCGCGGCCCGGACCCGCTGGCTGTCCACCGTCAGGTCGTGACCGGCGACCAGGACCGTCCCGGAGGTCGGGCGGGTCAGGCCGCCCGCGACGGCGAGCAGGCTCGACTTTCCGGCACCGGACGGACCCACGACGGCGGCGAGTTCACCGGGCGCGACGGCCAGGCTGACCTCGTCGAGCGCCCGGACCACGTCGGGGTGGTCCCCGTGCCGCAGGGACACGTCGCGCAGGAGCAGTCCGGGCGGTGCCGGATCGGCGTCCAGGGCGACAGCGGTATCGCCGGCCGGCGTCCCGCCGGACGGAGGGGGTGTCGTGCTCACCGATTGCCTCCAGGGTGTTCGCGGGGTTGACGGAGACCGATTCGGGCCACGGCGAGCGCGGCGCCGACCGGCTCAGCCCGAACGCGGCAGCGATGACGGCCTGCCGGCAACCAGGTCGGCAGCCCGACCGGGGCCGACGCGGCGCCGCCGGACGCCGTTGCGGAAGGCGTCCGGCGGCACCGGCCGTCAGGCGACCGCGCAGGCGGCGCCGTTGAGCGTGAACGAGGTGGGTTTTCCGGTGTTGCCGGTGTGGTTGGCCTGGAAGCCGATGTTGACCGACGCGTTGGGCGGGATGGTCGCGTTGTAGGCGACGTTGCGGGCGGTCACCGTGCCGCTGGACGGTGCGTACGTGGCGTTCCAGCCGTTGGTGATGGTCTGCCCGCCCGGCAGGGTGAACACGAGGCTCCAGCCGTTGACCGCCACGGTGCCGGTGTTGGTGATGGTCACCGACGTGGTCAGCCCGGTGTTCCAGGCGTTGACGTCGTACCCGACGCGGCATCCGCCGGACGGCGGCGGCGTCGTGGGCGGCGCGGTAGTGGGCGGCGGGCTGCTCGGCGGCGTGCCGGTGTCCAGGCCGAAGAAGCGGATCGCCTGGGCTGCGTCGACCGGGAGGTTGTGCGACACCCCCTGCATGCTGATCGCCTCGACCGGCGCGGTGCCACCACTACTGCCGTAGCGGGTGCGGGTGTAGCCCGACTGTGGGCTGTCGGTGTAGGTCGGGGTCTGGCTCAACCCGTTCAGGTTGGTCCACTGCTTGATCTCTTCGCCGAAGTTCGGGTAGCGCAGGGTCTCGTCGTTGGTGCCGTGCCACAGCTGCATCCGCGGCCGCCTGCCGGTGTGTCCCGGGTACGCGTTGCGGACCAGGTCGCCCCACTGCTGGGCGGTCTTGACGATCTGGCCGTTGGCGCACTCGCTGTTCCACTCCGCACCGTTGGTGGTGGCGAAACAGCCGAACGGCACGCCGGCGAACGCCGCCCCGGCGCTGAACACGTCGGGGTAGAGGCCCAGCATGACGTTGGTCATCATGGCCCCGGACGAGATGCCGGTGGCGAAGATGCGGCTCGGGTCGACGGCGTAGCGCTGCCGGACGTAGTTGACCATCGACATGATGCCCACCGGATCACTGCCGCCGTCGCGGCGCAGCGCCTGCGGCGAGGAGACGTCGAAGCACTGACTGCTCCGGGTGACCGACGGGTAGACCACGATGTAGCCGTACCGGTCGGCCAGGGACGCGAACTGGGTGCCGGAGTACATCGCCGGCCCCGAGCCGGTGCAGTAGTGGATCGCCACCACCAGCGCCGGCTGGGGCGCGACGCGGTCCGGTACGTACAGGTACATCCGCAGGTTGCTCGGGTTCGCGCCGAAGTTCGTCACCTCGGTCAGGGCGGCCGCCGAGGCGGGAGCCGCGGCGGTGACCGCTCCCACGGCGGCCAACCCGGCGGCGAGCAGGGCCGCGCCGAGCAGATTGATCCTTCTTTTGAGCATGCGATCTCCTCAGGTGGTGGGGACGCCGCACAGGTGCAGGTGCGCAAGCGGCGTGCTCGCCGGCGAGGCGCCATCGCGGGCGGCCCGGACCCTCGGAGACGAGATAGACAACCGCCTATCAGGCGGTTGGAGTGCAGTTTACGAGCCGCGAGCGCATTCCAACAACCGGCGTCCATCTTGCGGACCGGTTTGCGGGACCACTATCGGGTCGCGCGCCGGCGCACCTGGTCGAGCATCTCGTCGACGGAGCCGGCCGGGTCGGTCACCGGGAACTGCACCGCCCGCACCACCGACTCCGGATCGACCAGCAGGGTCAGCCGCTTGAACCGCACAGCCCCACCGGCCCGGAAGGTCGGCAGCAGCAGGCCGGCGGCGAGCCGACCGTCCTCGTCGGACAGCAGCGGATACGGCAGCCGAGCATGCTCGGCGAAGGCGCACAACTGGTCCTGGCGCTGGGTGCTCACACCACGCACCTCCGCACCGGCGGCGCGAAAGTGGTCGTGCCGGTCGGCGTACGTCCGGGACTCGAGGGTGCACCCGGCGGCGCCGGGGATCTCCCCCCAGGTCGGCGGAAGGCCCTGGCTGCCCGGCGCGAACGCCCCCGGGAAGAGGTAGAGGACGGTCCACCGGCCGGGCGCGGCCGGCGGTTCCTCGCCGCCGTCGTGCCGGCGCAGCACCAGCTCCGGCACGCGGCGACCGACCAGCCGGTGAACCCGGCGCGTCTCGGCGGAGTCGGCGTCGGCGGTGGCGGTCAGCGCGCCGTCGCCCATCACGTGCCGGGTGCCCCAGTCCTGCAACGCGACCAGGACCGGCAGCAGGGCCTCTCCCTTGCCGGTCAGCAGGTAGTCGTGGCGCGGCGGGTGCACGGAGTACGGCCGGCGGTGCAGCACCCCGTGCTCGACCAGGCCGGCGAGCCGCTCGGTGAGGGCCCGCCGGCTGACGCCCAGCTCCCGCTGCATCGCGTCGAAGCGGGTGGTGCCGCCGGCGATCTCGCGAACGATCAGGAAGGTCCACCAGTCGCCGAGCACGCCGAGCGCCTGGGCGATGCCGCAGTCGGCGTCGCCGAGGTCCGCGCGCCTCACATCCCACCTCCCGCTCGACCGGCCGACTCGACTATAGTCCGTTTCAGTTTGGAACTCACTGGCTCGGATCGGGGGTTGGCGGCATGTCCGTCAGGCAGGGGGCCGGGGTGTTCTGGCGCTGGTGGACCGCCGGCACGACCAGCTCGGTGGGGTCGGCGGTCGGCGCGGTGGCGCTGCCGCTGACCGCGCTGACCGTGCTGGACGCGTCCGCGTTCGAGATGGGGCTGATCGCCGCCGCGAGCTACGTGGCCTGGCTGGTGGTCGGGCTGCCCGCCGGGGTGATCGTGCAACGGCTGCCGCTGCGCGGCGCCCAGGTCGGTGCGGACCTGGCCCGCGCGGCGGCCGTGGCGTCCGTCCCGCTGGCCTGGTGGTGGGGCTGGCTGACCGTCGCCCAACTGGTCGTGGTCGCGCTGGTGGTCAGCTTCGCCAACGTGCTCTTCGACGTCGCCAACGCCACCTTCCTGCCGGCCATCGTCAGCCGGGAGCAGCTGCACGCCCGCAACAGCCTCACCTCGGCCACCCATGCCGGCACCCAGCTCAGCGGCCCGACCTTCGGCGGCCTGGCGGTGCAGGCCCTCGGCGCGGTGCCGACGGTGCTGGTCGACGCGGCCAGCTACCTGGTCTCCGCCGCGCTCCTGTGGTCCCTGCCGGCGCGCCGGGTGGACGTCCCGGACCGCTGGCCACCGGTACGCGCGATGATCGCCGAGGGCTGGCGGTACGTCACCCGCCACCCGGTGATGGGCCCGACGATGTGGACGGCCACGGCGGTGAACTTCGTCTGCGGGGCGCAGCTCGCGGTCTACCCGCTCTACCTGGTCCGGGAGCTGCACGCCCCGGCCGCGCTGGTCGGTGTGCTGCTCGCGGTCGAGGGGGTCGGGTCACTGGTGGGCGCGGCCCTGACTCCGTGGATCACCGGGCGGTGGGGCACCGCCCGCTCCGTCGTGGTCGGCTGCCTGGTCGCGGTCGGCGGCGCGGTCCTGGTGCCGGTGGGTGCCGGCTGGCCGGCCTACCTGGCGTTCGCCGCCGGCAACGTGATCTTCGCCGGGGGCGTGGTGGTGCTCAGCGTGACCACCCGCACCTACCGGCAGACCGCGAGCCCGCCCGACCTGCTCTCCCGGGTGATGGCCACCGTCCGCTTCGTCTCGTGGGGAGCGATCCCGGTCGGCGGGGTGGTCGCCGGCGCGCTGGCCGGTCTGGCCGGGGCGCGGACCACCCTGTTCGTGTTCGCCGCGGCATCGGTGCTGGCGCCCCTCGCCCTGTTCCTCTCCCCCGTACGCGGGCTGCGCGACCTCACCGACCTGCGGATCGGCGACCCGGCCGAGCCGCGCCACGTCGCGCCGATCGGCTGACGATCAGCCCCGACCAGGGGGTGAGCACGCGGGCGGCGGCATTGCGGGTCGCCAGGCCGATCCGGGTACGGGGCACGAGCAGCCCGGCCACATAGCGGGCGGCCCGCCGTTTCGGCTCGGTGCGGCGGCGGTGCACCGCCTCGTAGCGGCGGAACGCCGCGCCGTGCTCGCCGCCCGACAGCGCCTCGGCGAGGGTGTGCGCACCGGCGACGGCGAGGCTGGAGCCCTCGCCGAAGAGCGAGACGCAGGAGGCGGCGTCACCCACGAGCACGATCCGTCCCCGCGACCAGCAGGGCAGGTGCACCCGGCTCACGCTGTCGAAGTAGAGGTCGGCGGCGGCGCGCACCCGGTCGAGCAGTTCCGGCACCCGCCAGCCCCGCTCACCCTGGTACGCCTCGACGACGAGCCGCTTGTGCCGCGCGAGGTCGCGGTGGTCGAAGCCGTCGACCATCGGACCCCGGAAGATGAACGCTGCCATGGCGTCGCCCCGGGCCGGGTGCACCGAGGCGAGCCGTCCCGGCGTGTTGTACAGCAGCACGTCCTGCGGGTCTTCGGCGGGCCCGCCCAGCGGCAGGCCGGCCACCCACACGCCGAGATGGCGGACGTACTCCGCCTCTGACCCGAAGGCGAGGCGGCGCACCGTCGAGTGCAGGCCGTCCGCCCCGACGACCAGGTCGAAGCGACGCGGCCCGCCCCGGGCGAAGGTCACGTCGGCCCCGCCCGCGTCCTCGGTCAACCCAGTGATCGTGTCGTCATACCGGAACTCGACCTCGTCGGCGGCGGCCCGGTGCAGGATCGCGGCCAGGTCGGCGCGGGGGATCTCCAGCTCGGTGCGGCCGGCGGGGCGGTTGCCGCCCATCGGGAACCGGGCGACGGTCGCCCCGGCGGCGTTCACCAACCGCGCGCCGGTCACCGAGGTGGTGGCCGCGCGTAGGCGCTTCAGCAGCCCCATCGCCTCGACCACCGGGAGGGCGGGTCCGCGCACGTCGACCGGCGCGCCGCTGGACCGTTGACCGGCGGCGCGTTCCACGACGGTCGGTCGGAATCCGTGCCGGGCGAGCCACCAGGCGAGCGTGTTGCCCGCGATGCCGCCACCGGAGATGAGCACCGTCCGCATGCGAACGACGCTACTGGCATTCACTGCCACTTTGCAATGACTGCCATTCGGCTTTCAGTGCCGTATCATCGCCGGCATGTCGTCGCTACGTGACCGGAAGCGGGCCCGGACCCGGCAGGCGCTCATCGACGCCGCCGTCGACCTCTTCGAACGGCACGGCTACGACCGCACCAGCGTCGCCGACATCGCCGCGGCCGCCGAGGTCGGCACCCGGACCTTCTTCCGGTACTTCCCTAGCAAGGAGGCGCTGCTCTTCCCCGAGAGCGACGACCGCATCCGGGCTGCCGTCGAGGCGATCGCCGGTCGCGGGCCGGACGAGGGGCCGGCCGAGGTGCTGCTGCGGGCGCTGCGCACCGTGACCGCCGACAGCGAGGAGCTGGGCAGCCGGCTCGCCGCACTGCGGCTGCGCCTGATCCGCGAGGTGCCGGTCGTACGCGGGCGTGCCCTGCAGCTCCAACTCGACGCCCAGCGGGAGATCGCCCAGCACCTGGCCGCCACGTACCCGGAACAGCTCGACCCGGTGACGGCGGGGGCGCTGGTCGGGGCGTTCGTCGGGGCGGTGGCCGGCGCGCTCCAGGTGCTCCTCGACGACCCGGACCAGGCCGCCGACCCGGCGACCGTGCAGGCCGCCCTGCGCCGGGCCACCGAGATCGCCCTCACCGGCTGGACCGCCGCCGCCCCGACCGGATGACGCCTGGCGGTCAGCCGGGCAGGACGGCCGCGGCGACCCGGCGAACCCGCTCGGGGTGGGTGAGCACGTCGACGTTGTCGACGTACTGGTCGACGGACCCGATCGGCCGGCGGCCCCGGAGCGCCGGGTCCTCGACCGCGGCGCACAGCACGGCGACGAACCGGTTCGCGTCCAGGACCAGGAAGGGCCGGTCATGAAACGGCCGGGCGGCCGGGTCGACCGGTGCGGCCAGCCCGGTGTCGTTGGTCCAGGTCGCGACGGTCTCCAGCGCCCGGACCAGCCCCGCCTGCCGCTCCGGCCAGTCGCCGGGCCCGAGGGCGGCGGCCAGCGCGTCCAACACGGGATCCGCCGCCGGCAGCGCGGCGAAGACCGTGCCCAGCCATTTCGCGTACGGGGGCCAGCGGCGGTGCAGCAGCAGACCGAGGCGCATCAGGTCCCGGGCCAGCCCACCGGTCACCACCCGGCTGCCCAACTCGTCGCCGACCTCGGCGCACCGGCCGGCCAGGTGCTCGGCCTGGCCGATACGCTGCCAGCCGGCCGCCAGCACGTACCGCCAGACGTCGTCCGGATACCAGGCCAGCCTAGCGCGGGCGGAGGTCAGTGCCCCGTCGAGCCCGTCGTGGAAGACCGCCCCGCCGGTCAGCTCGGCGAGCCGCTGGGTGGGCACCGAGAGCCAGTCCGCCACCCCCATCCCGGCGCGAGGGTCGCAGCCGAGCCGCCCGCGCAGCCACCCGCCCAGCTCGTCGACGGTCACCCCGTGCCGGTCGCCGTCGGCCCGCACCACGCCGAGGCGGACGTCCGGGCCACCGGCGAACCGGGTCGGCCAGCCGAGGAAGTCTCCCGGCAGCTCCGCGTCCAGGACCGCCCGCACCGGCGCGACGTCGGCGGGATCGGCGAGGAAGAGCTGGCCGCGGGGCCCCCAGTCGTGGTCCGTGGAGCGCGGGGTGTCCAGGCCGAGCAGTTCCGAGCCGCCGTCGAGCAGCCCGGCGGCGTACCGGAGGCGGGGCAGGCGGCGGGCCAGCAACGGGGCGAGGATCTCGTCGTGGAAGCGCCGGCAGAGCGTCAGGCCGGGAACGAACGCCATGTCCTCAGTCTGCCGGCCGCGTGCCGGGCCACCGAGCGGATATCGGTCCACCGGCCGGTCCACGCCGATAGCGTGGAGGGGAGATGCAGGGAGGGCGGGTGGAATCGGACCGCGGTCGGGAACGAGCAGCTACGCGGCGTCGCCGGCTGTTGTGGGCCGGCATCCTCGCCGTGGTCGGGCTGGCGCTGCTCCTGCTCGGCCTCATCGTCGCCCGCGGCACCCTGGCCTGGGTCGAGGTGGCGGTGGCGATCGTCCTCCTCATCGCGAGCTACGCGCTGCAGCGGATGGCCCGCCGGGAGACCCTGTATCGCCACGACGGCGGCTGACGCCGAGCCGGAGGGCATCGACCGGCCACCCGCCAGGCCTCGCTCCCCCACCTCGTCACACCGTTGTGCCAGGCTGTCGGCGTGGCACACCAACCCCCGATCCTGCTGATCGACTCCCCCAGCCTCTACTTCCGCGCCTACTTCGGCATCCCCGAGTCGGCGGCGAAGACCGACGACGGCCAACCGGTCAACGCCGTCCGCGGCTTCCTCGACATGCTCGCCCAGCTGGTTCGCACCCGCCGGCCAGACCGGATGGTCTGCGCGCTCGACCACGACTGGCGGCCGGCGTGGCGGGTGGAGCTGCTGCCGTCGTACAAGGCGCACCGGGTCGCGCCGGCGGGCGGCGAGGTGGTTCCGGACACCCTCTCCCCGCAGGTGCCGATGATCCTGGAGGTCCTCGACGCGCTCGGCATCACCGCGGTCGGTGCCACCGGCTACGAGGCCGACGACGTGCTCGGCACCCTCTCGGTGACCCAGCCCGGCCCGGTGGAGGTGGTCTCCGGCGACCGCGACCTGTTCCAGCTGGTCGACGACGCCCGCCAGGTGCGGCTGCTCTACGTCGGGCGCGGCGTGGCCAAGCTGGAGGACTGCGACGACGCGGCCGTGCGTACCCGCTACGGCGTCCCCGCCAACCGGTACGCCGACTTCGCCGCCCTGCGCGGCGACCCGAGCGACGGGCTGCCCGGCGTGCCCGGCGTGGGCGAGAAGACGGCCGCCCGGCTCATCGACCGGTACGACGGGCTGCCCGGCATCCTCGCCGCGCTGGACGACAAGACCTCCGGCTTCGCCCCCGGGCTGCGGACCAAGCTGGAGGCAGCCCGGGACTACCTGGCGGTCGCGCCGAAGGTGGTGCAGGTCGCCACCGACGTACCGCTGCCGGAGCTGGCCACGGCGTTGCCGACCGCGCCCGCGGACCCGGACCGGCTGCTGGAGCTGGCGCAGCGGTGGAACCTCGCCGGCTCGTGCCGACGCCTGGTGGACGCGCTCGCCGCCGGTTCCTGACCGGCGGTGACGATCAGCCGGCGGCGTGGTAGGCCAGCACGCCGCGGTTGACCGCGGCGATGGCCTGCCGCGCGGTGCCGCGCAGCTCGGCGGAGGCGCCGCCGGAGTCGGCGACCTGGCCGAGCAGGTCGACCACCTGCCGGGCCCAGCGGACGAAGTCCCCGGCGGGCATCTCCCCGTCGATCTGGTGGCCGCTGGCGAGCACCTTGGCGAGCGCCTCGCCCCGCGCCCAGCGGTAGATCGGCCAGGCGAAGCCGAGGTCCGGCTCCCGGGTGACGGCGAGACCCCGGGCGGCCTCGTCCGCCTCGATGTCGCTCCACAGCTTGAACGTCTCGTCGACCGCGTCGGCCACTGCTCCGCGCGGCAGGGACGCCCGCTCGTCGACGTCCCGGCGCGCCTCGAAGACCACCACGGACACGGCGGCGGCCAGCTCGGCCGGCGACAGACCGTCCCAGATCTTGCGGCGCAGGCACTCGGCGACCAGCAGGTCGGCCTCGGTCCAGATCCGGCCGAGCATCCGCCCGGCGTCGGTGACCTCACCCTCCGTGGAGAGGTAACCCCGCGCGGTCAGCAGCGCCACGATCCGGTCGAAGGTGCGGGCGAGGGAGCCCGTCCGGCCGGCCACCCGCTGGCGCAGCTCCTCGGTGTCGCGTTCCAGGCGGCGGCGCCGCTCCGCCCAGCGGGCGTGCTCCTCCCGGTCGGAGCAGGCATGGCAGGGATGTCGACGCAGCTCCGCGCGGAGCTGGCTGAGCCGGTGGTCCTCGCCGGCGGCCTGCCGGGACCGCCCGCCGCGGCGGCCGTGCCGGTCCAGCCCGGTGCCGCTGATCTCGGCGGCCAGATCACGCCGAGCGGCCGGCGAGCGATGGTTGAAGTGCTTGGGCACCCGGATCCGGGCGAGCACCTCGGCCGGCGTGGTGAAGTCGCCCGGGCTGACCCGGCCGGCCCACCGGTCCTGGGTGAGCACCAGCGGGCGCGGCTCGCCGAAGCCGCCGGTGGCCGGGTCGAGCACCACCGCCAGGCCGGCCCGGCGGCCGGACGGCACCCGGATCACGTCACCGACCCGCAGCCGCTCCAGCGAGGCGACGGCGGCGGCCTTGCGCTGGGTCTGCCCCTGCCGGGCGATGGCGCGTTCCCGGTCCGCGATGGCCACCCGCAGGGCGAAGTACTCGTCGAAGTCGCCGTGGTGGCAGGCCGCCTCCGCGCCGTACGCCTCGATGGTCTCGGTGTTGCGCTGCACCTGCCGGGCCAGGCCGACCACCGACCGGTCCGCCTGGAACTGCGCGAACGAGGACTCCAGCAGCGCCCGGGCCGGCTCGGCGCCGACCGTGCCGACCAGGTTGACGGCCATGTTGTAGGACGGCCGGAAGCTGGACCGCAGCGGATAGGTCCGCGTGGAGGCGAGGCCGGCGACGTGCCGGGGGTCGGTCTCCGGCGACCAGACCACGACCGCGTGCCCCTCCACGTCGATGCCCCGGCGGCCGGCCCGCCCGGTGAGCTGGGTGTATTCCCCGGGGGTGAGGTCGACGTGCGCCTCGCCGTTGAACTTGACCAGGCGTTCGAGCACGACGCAGCGGGCCGGCATGTTGATGCCCAGGGCCAGGGTCTCGGTGGCGAAGACCGCCTTGACCAGGCCGCGGACGAACAACTCCTCGACGACCTCCTTGAACGCGGGCAGCATGCCGGCGTGGTGGGCGGCGAGGCCGCGCTCCAGGCCGTCGAGCCACTCCCAGTAGCCGAGCACGGAGAGGTCCTCGCCGGGAATGGCGGTGACCCGCGACTCGACCACCCGACGGATCTCGGCGCGTTCCTCCGGGGAGGTCAGCCGCAGCCCGGCGGCGAGGCACTGCTGCACGGCCGCGTCGCAGCCGGCCCGGCTGAAGATGAACAGGATCGCCGGGAGCAGTCCCTCCCGGTCGAGCCGGTCGACGATGTCGGGGCGCATCGGGCCGCGCCAGCGGGGGCCGCGGCGCCCGCCGCCGGGGCCGGCGCTGCGCCCCTCCCCCAGCTCGAGCCGGCGCATCGTGTCCCGGGTGTAGCGCAGCAGCTCCGGGTGCACATCGTGCTTGCGGGCCGCGTCGGCGTCGTGGAACAGGTCGAACATCCGCCGGCCGACCAGCATGTGCTGCCACAGCGGCACGGGCCGGTGCTCGCTGACCACCACAGCGGTCTCGCCACGCACGGTGACCAGCCAGTCGGCGAACTCCTCCGCGTTGGAGACGGTGGCCGACAGGGAGACCAGGGTGACCGAGGCGGGCAGGTGGATGATCACCTCTTCCCAGACCCCGCCCCGGAACCGGTCGGCGAGGTAGTGCACCTCGTCCATCACCACGTAGGCCAGGCCCTCGAGGGTCGCCGAGCCGGCGTAGAGCATGTTGCGCAGCACCTCGGTGGTCATCACCACCACCGGCGCGTCGCCGTTGATCGCGTTGTCGCCGGTGAGCAGGCCGACCTGCTCGGCGCCGTAGCGGTCGACCAGGTCGTGGTACTTCTGGTTCGACAGCGCCTTGATCGGCGTGGTGTAGAAGCACTTGCGCCGGGTGGCCGGCCCCGGGCCACCGTCGGCCGCCGTCGGCTTCCCGGGCGTGCCCCGCAGCGCCAGGTGTACGGCGAACTCGCCGACCACGGTCTTGCCGGCCCCGGTCGGGGCGCAGACCAGGACGCCGCTGCCCCGTTCCAGGGCCTCGCACGCCTCGCGCTGGAAGTCGTCGAGGTCGAACCCGAGGTCGCGGGCGAATTCGTCCAGGGCCGGGAAGGCGGAGGCCTGCGCGGCCCGGCGGCGCGCCGCGGCGTACCGCTCGGCGGGGCTCGACATGCCTTCAAGATTAATCGGTCCGTCCGACGACCACCGGCCAAGGCCATCCGGCAACCGGGCCGGAGCGGGTCGGTAGGGTGCACGACGTGCCGGATCATGCCGAACCGTCCCACGCCTCGAGCGGCGCCGACGACGTCGTCCGCCCGAGCCCGTCCCGTCGTCCCGTGGAGGCCGTGCTCTTCGACTTCCACGGCACCCTCGCCCAGGTCGAGGAGCCCCGCGAGTGGGTGCTCGCCGCCGCGACGGCGTGCGGGGTGGAGCTGGACCGGGTTCGCGCCACCGCACTGGCCGACCGGCTGCTCACCGCGGGCCGGGCGGGCGGGCCGCTGCCGGCCCGCGTACCGCCCCGACTCGCCGAGCTGTGGGCCGACCGCGATCTCTACCCGCACGCCCACCGGGGCGCGTACACGGGGCTGGCGGAGACGGTCGACACGGGCATCGACGGGTTCGCCGACGCGCTCTACGAGCGGGTGCTGATCCCCGACGGTTGGGTGCCGTACCCGGACACCGAGGCGGTGCTCAAGGCGCTGCGCCAGGCAGGGCTGAAGCTGGCGGTGGTCAGCAACATCGGCTTCGACATCCGGCCGCTCTTCGCCGCCTGGGGGCTCGACGAGCTGATCGACGCGTACGCCCTGTCGTACGAGGTCGGCCGGTGCAAGCCGGACCCGGGGATCTTCCTGCGCGCCTGCGGGATGCTCGGCGTCGACCCGGAACAGGCGCTGATGGTGGGTGACACGCCCGCCGACGCGGGTGCCGTCGGGGCCGGCTGCGCGGTGCTGGTGCTGCCCTGCGCCGACGCCGGCCGCCCCAACGGTCTGGGCGCGGTGCTCGACCTCGCCGTCCCACCCGCCTGACCGCGCCGCCGGCGATCGCTCGGCGGCCGGCCGGGACCGTTCACCGGCGCGCTGTCAGCGCAGCAGCCGCACCGCCGCCGGCACGGCGGTGATCCGCACCGGCAGATCGGACGCCCGCTCACCGTCGGCGTAGGTGGTGATGCCGGCGGCGTCCAACTCCACGGTCCGGGCCCGGTAGGTGCGCACGAGCGGGTGCGCGACGTGCGTGCCCTGGTAGATCCGGGGCTTGACCCGCATCAGGGTACGCCGGTCGAAGCGTCCGCCCACCACCACGTCCAGCAGCCCGTCGGTGGGGTCTGCGTCCGGGCAGATCCGCATGCCACCGCCGTAGCTGGCGCAGTTGCCGACCGCGACGAGGACGGCATCGACCTCCTGCTCCTCGCCGTCGAGACGCAGCCGGTAGCTGCGCGGCCGCAGCCGGGCCAGCTCGACCAGGATGGCCAGGTCGTAGCGGCGGGGGCCGCGCGGCCAGCGCATCCGGTTGGCCCGCTCGTTGACGATCGCGTCGAAGCCGGCCGCCAGCACCGCCCCGTACCAACGGTCGGTGCCGCCGGCGGTGGTCAGCCGGGCCAGGTCGACGGGACGGGTCCGGCCCGCCCGCAACGCGTCGGCGATCACCTCGACGGCCGCGAGCGGGTCGGCCGGGAAACCGGTGTCGACCGCGAAGTCGTTGCCGGTGCCGGCGGGGATCGGGCCGAACGGCACGGCCGTACCGGCGACGGCCTGCAACGCACGGTGGATCGTGCCGTCCCCGCCGACCGCGACCAGCGCGCCGGCACCGTCGGCGACCGCCGCGTGGCAGGCCGCCTCCGCCTCCTCCGGGGTGCCCGCCGCGAGCAGCCGGACCGGCCGGCCGGCATCCTCCAGCCGGTCCAGCAGCCGGGGCAGCAGGCCACGGTGCCGTCCCCGGCCGGCGGTCGGGTTGGCGAGCACGGCGACGGGGCCGGGCGGGACAAGGTCGTGCGCGGTCACGGCGAGCACCGTACGGCACGACCGACGCCGCTCACCAGGGGAGACGGACCGCGGCTCGGATCGGCGACGTGCGGGGCTCCACCGCGCCGGATGACGGCGGAACCACGCCGGCGGAAATCGACGACGCCCACGGTCCCACCGGGATACGCTCCGCCCCGCCGCCGCACCGGCGGTGACACGGGGAGGACCACGTCATGACCGACTTCGACATCCGCGCCGCCGACCTACGGGCGGTCAACTCGCTCACCAAATACCCGTCGATCCCGACCTACCACGCGCTCGACCCCCGCGACGGCGGGCTGCGTGGGGAGGTCGTGCCGTTTACCGGCACGGTCACCCTCACCGAGAAGGTCGACGGCACGAACAGCCGGATCATCCTCACGCCGGACGGCGAGTACCTGATCGGCAGCCGCGAGGAGCTGCTGTACGCCCGCGGCGACCTGATCGGCAACCCGGCGCTGGGCATCGTGGACGCGCTGCGCGACCTGGCCGAACGCCTGCGGGCCGAGGCCGTCCCCGGCGACCGGATCACCGTCTGGTACCTGGAGGTGTACGGCGGCAAGGTGACCGCCGGATCGAAGCACTACACCGCCGAACGTCAGGTCGGCCACCGTCTCTTCGACGTCGCCGAGCTGGACGGGTACGCCGACCTGCTGGACCTGCCCGTCGGGCGGATCGCCGACTGGCGCGACGGCGGCGGCCAGCGCTGGCTGGACGAGGAGGCGCTGACGGACCGGGCGGCCCGGCACGGCCTGGCCACCGTGCCCCGGCTCGCCGGGGTGGACGCCGGCGAGCTCCCGCGGGACCTGGACAAGACGTATGCGGTCCTGACCGATCTCCTGCCGCACACCCTGGTCGCGCTGGACGGCCCGCCCGGGCGCGCGGAGGGTCTGGTGCTGCGGACCGCCGACCGGTCGGTGATCGCCAAGGCCCGCTTCCAGGACTACGAGCGGGCGCGGCGCCGGCGCAGCGGCGGGCGGTGACGGGGCAGCGCCGGGCAACGCCCAGCGCGGTGTCCGCACCGATGCCCAGCCCGTGAGAGGCATCGACGGCGCCCGGCGCCGCCTTCGGACCGCCTCCTACCCTGGCCCCGGCCCGGCCGGCGACGAGGTGAGGAGTGACGCGTGTCTGAGGAGTTCCCCCGCTACCGGTTCAAGGAGCTGGACGCGGCCGATGCGCTCGCCGGCCTGCGCGACCGCTTCGTCGTCGGCGACGAGGACCTGATCTACCTCGACGGCAACTCGCTCGGCCGGCTGCCGGCGGCCACCCCGGACCACCTCGCCCGGCTGGTCCGCGAGGGCTGGGGCGGGCAGCTCGTCCAGGGCTGGCCGAGCTGGATCGAGTGGGCGCGGCGGATCGGCGACCGGCTGGCCGCGCACGCCCTGGGCGCCCGCCCCGGTGAGGTGGTGGTCTCCGACTCGACCTCGGTGAACCTGTACAAGCTGGCCGCAGCCGCGCTGGACGCGGCCGGGGGCCGGCGCACCGTCCTCGTCGACGCCGAGGACTTCCCCACCGACCGGTACATCCTCCAGGGCCTCGCCGAGGCACGCGGGCTCACGCTGCGGATGCTCCCCACCGACCTCGACGAAGGGCTGGACCTGGCGACGCTGCGGGCGGCCCTCGACGAGGACGTCGCCCTGGTGGTGCTCTCGGCGGTCTCCTACCGCTGCGGGGCCCTGCTCGACATGGCCGCGGTGAACGACGCCGTCCGGCAGGTCGGGGCACACGTGCTGTGGGACCTGTCGCACGCCGCCGGGTCGGTGCCGGTCGAGCTGACCGCCACCGGCGCGGACCTGGCCGTCGGCTGCACCTACAAGTACCTCAACGGTGGACCCGGCGCGCCGGCCTTCCTCTACGTCCGGCGGGAGCTGCAGGAGCGACTGCGCCAGCCGATCTGGGGCTGGTTCGGCCAGCGGGACCAGTTCCGGATGGGCCCCGCGTACGACCCGGTGCCCGACCTGGACCGGTTCCAGGTGGGCACCCCGCCGATCCTCGGCATGGCCGCCCTCGACCCGGCCCTCGACGTGCTCGCCGAGGCGGGCATCGACCGGGTCCGCGACAAGGGTCGCCGCCTCGGGGAAGCGATCGTGACCCTCGCCGATGCCTGGCTCACCCCGTACGGCTTCAGCCTGGCCTCGCCCCGCGACCCGGACCGGCGGGGCGGCCACGTCTCGCTGCACCACCCGGAGGCGCTGCGGATCTCCCGATCGCTGGCCGCCGAGGGCCGGGTGGTCGGTGACTACCGCGCCCCGGACCGGCTGCGCCTCGGACCGGCCCCGCTCTACACCCGCTTCGTCGACGTCTGGGACGCCATGGATCGGCTCCGCGACATCGTCGCGCGGCGGTCGTACGAGCGGTTGTCCGGCGATCCGTCCCGGGTCACCTGAGACCGGCCCGGACCGGCGGCGGATCTCAGAACGTGATGCGGACCTTGAGGGCGGTACGCTCGTCCATCGCCCGGTAGCCGTCGGGCACCCCGTCGAGGGTCACCGAGCGGTCGAAGACCGGGGACGGGTCGATGGTGCCGGCCAGGACGTCCGCGAGCAGCTCCGGAATGTACGCCCGGGCCGGCGCGACGCCGCCGCCCAGGGCCACGTTACGGTCGAACATCTGGCCGAGGTCGACCCCGGCGCTGCCGCCGTGCGGGACGCCGACATAGCCGACCGCGCCGCCGTCCCGGGCGATCGAGATCGCGGTCCGCATCGACTCGGCGGTGCCCACCGCCTCCAGCACGGCGTGCGCGCCCTGCCCCTTGGTCAGCTCCCGGACCGCGGCCACCGCCGCCTCGCCCCGCTCGGCGACGACGTCGGTGGCGCCGAAGGAGCGGGCGATGTCGGTGCGGGCGGTGTGCCGGCCCAGCGCGATGATCTGCTCGGCGCCGAGCCGCTTCGCGGCCAGCACCCCGCACAGGCCGACCGCGCCGTCACCGACGACCGCCACGGTGGTCCCCGGGCGGACCCGGGCGGCGAGGGCGGCGTGGTGGCCGGTGGACATCACGTCGGACAGGGCCAGCATCGCGGTGAGCAGCCGCTCGTCGCCGGCCGCCTCGGCGGGCAGCTTGACCAGGGTGCCGTCGGCGTACGGGACGCGGACGACCTCGCCCTGGCCGCCGTCGGAGCCGGGCGAGCCCCAGAAGCCGCCGTGCGGGCAGGAGGTGTGCCGCCCTTCCCGGCAGAAGTCGCAGACCCCGTCGGACCAGACGAACGGCGCCACCACGAGGTCGCCCACCCGCACCGAGCCGACCTCGGCGCCGACCGCCTCCACCACACCGAGGAACTCGTGCCCGATCCGCTGCCCCGGTTGCCGTGCGGCCACCCCCCGGTACGCCCACAGGTCGCTGCCGCAGATGCAGGCGAGCACGACGCGGACCACGGCGTCGGTGGGGGTACGGACGCTTGCGTCCGGCACCTCCTCGACCCGGATGTCGTTCGGACCGTAGATCACGGTGGCGCGCATGTGGGGTGTCCTCCGGGAGGTGGGTGGCGGGCGACCGACCGATCAGCCGACGGTGAGTTTCTTGGTCACCTTGGTGCCGTCCTGGCCCTCGATGGTCAGCGTCCAGTCCCCCTCGCCGCCGAGCGGAACGATCTTCTGGGCCTCGCCGTTCGGGTCCGCCGTGATCTCGGCGACCGTCTTCCCGGACGGGTCGCCGATCTTCAACGTCCGGGCCCCGGACGTCTTGTTCGTCAGCTTGAACTCGATCTTGTCACCGGGTTCGGCCAACAGTCCGTCCGCGCCCTTGATCCCCGCCTCGGTCACCTCGATCTCGACCTCTCGGTCGTACGCCGGTTCGGTGTCCGCGGTGGCCCCGCTCCCGTCGTCGGAGACGGTGATCCGGGTCCGGACGCCGTCGCCCTTCTGGCCGGGCTTGCAGGCGATCTCGTACCGGCCGCCGGAGAGGGTGGCCCGCAGGTTGCGGCTGAGCCCCGGTCCGACGTTCTCCACCTCGGCGACCACCTTGGTGAACGCGTCGCCCTCCTGGCCGTAGATGTACACCTCGGTGGTCTGCTGCCCGCGGTTGGTCACCGTGAAGGTGATCGGGCCCGGGGCGAAGCTGGTCGTGGCCACCTCGCAGGTGGTGTCGGTGGCGGTGAGCGCCACCTCGCCACCGGTCGGAGCGGCCTCCTCGTCACCGCAGGCGGTGAGGGCGGCGGCGCAGGCCGCGGCGGCCACGACAAGGGCGGTACGGATCTTCATCGACTCTCCGGAGCAAGCGCGGGCAGCAGGCTGACCAGGACCAGTGCCGTGAGCGCCTCCGGGGGGACGCCGGATGCCCACGGCAGAGCCAGGTGAGTCTAAGCGGGCCGTCGAGCCGGCCGGCACGACAGGGGCGGTCGGCCCGAATGGACGGGGCCGGCGCCCTTAAGATCGCCGGGTGTTCCAGCCGACGTATCCGATTCGCACCGCGCGACTCACCTTGCGCCCGGTCACGCTGGACGATCTCGACGACGTGTACGCGTACCAACGCCGGCCCGACGTCGTCCGCTGGATGCTCGGCGCCGGGCCGCGTACCCGCGAGCAGTCGCGGGCGTCGGTGGTCGCGATGGCGGGGGAGGACGCGCTGCGCGCGGAGGGCGACTGCCTGACGCTGGCCGTGGCCACCGACGCCGGGGTGATCGGGACCGTGGAGTTGGTCTGGCACAGCCAGCTCGACCGCACGGCCGAACTCGGTTTCGTCTTCCACCCCGACCATGGGGGCCGCGGGCTGGTCACGGAAGCCGCCACCGCTCTGCTGAACTGGGGGTTCGGCGAGGTGGGGCTGCACCGGATCTACGCTCGGTGTCACGGCCGGAATGAGGCGTCGGCCCGTCTGATGGCTCGGCTCGGTATGCGCCAGGAGGCGCACCACGTCGAGAGCTACCTGTTCCGGGACGAATGGGCCGACCAGCTCGTCTTCGCCATCCTGGCCCACGAGTGGCGGTCACGCGCCGCGACTGCTGGGGGCTGAGGTCCCTACGCGGAACGCCGCCCCTGGTGGGGCGGCGTTCCGGTTGTCTGCTGTGCGGACCCGGTCAGGTCATGTCGTCGTAGCGGCGTTCGATCGGCGCCGGTGCCTCGATCGGTTCGGGTGCCCCGATCGGGCTTGCCGACTCGACCCGCCCCGAGGCCCCCACCGGCTCGGCGGACAGGTCCAACGGCGACACCTCGTCGTCGGGGATGCCCGCGTACATCTCACGGCCCCGCCCGCGCCGCTTGTCGTTGAGGAAGGCCACGCCGACCGCGACGAAGTAGAGCAGCGAGAGCGCGCTGGCCAGCAGCGTCATGCCGAACGGGCCCGGGTCGGGCGTGGCGATGGCGGCGAACGCGAACGACACGAAGATCACCACGCGCCACCAGCTCAGCAGCCGCCGGGCGCTGGCCACCCCGGTGAAGTTGAGCATGAGCAGGATCAGCGGGAACTCGAACGCCACCCCGAACAGCAGGATCATGTTGGTGACGAACGCGATGTACGCGGTGACCTCGAACTGGTTGGACAGACCGCCCACCCCGGCGTCCATCAGGAACCCGAGGCCCTTGTCCACCACGAAGTAGGCCAGCACCCCTCCGGCGGCGAACAGCGGTGCGGCGATCGCCACGAAGACGTACGCCCACTTGCGCTCACTCCGGTGCAGACCCGGGGCGATGAACGCCCAGAGCTGGTAGAGCCAGATCGGCCCGCCGATGATCAAGCCGAGCCAGAGGGCCAGCTTCAGCTTCATGAGGAAGGCGGTCGTCGGTGCCAGGGCCAGCAGGTTCTGGCAGTGGCCCAGTGCGTCGGTGGTGCCGGGCAGCCGGCAGTACGGCCGCTTCAGCAAAAAGAAGACCGGGTCGGCCAGCCAGAAGCCGGCGATCAGGCCGCCGAGGATACCCAACGACGCCCGGAACAGCCGATTACGCAGCTCACGGATGTGCTCGATGAGCGTCATCGAGCCGTCGGAGGCCCGCTCGAAGTCGCTCGGGCCGCGCTTCTTCAACGCGAAGGCCACGGTGGTGGGCCCGCCGGTCAGTTGTCGCGGACGCGCTGCACCGGGTCGACCGGCTGCTGCGGCTGCGGGGCGTACTGCTGCTGCGGAGGCTGCTGCTGGGCCGTGTTCGGCGGGAGCGGCTGGTAGCCGGCCTGCGCGTCGGCCTTCTCGGCCAGGTCACGGTCGTCGTCGTGCAGGCTCTTGGTCTCGGCCTTGATGATCCGCAGCGAGCGGCCCAGCGAACGGGCCGCGTCGGGGAGCCGCTTCGCGCCGAAGAGCAGGATCAGCACGACCACGAGTACGGCGATGTGCCACGGCTTGAGGGCGCCCATGGGAAAGCTCCAGTCGCTCAAAGTTCGGTCCGGGGTGGTCGCAGCCCATCGTACGTGGGTCGAAGGGGGTTGCCACCCGACCGGGTCCGCCGGTGCGGGCCCGGTCGGGTGAAGTTTCGACCAAGCCGAAGTGTCCCGTCAACCACCTACGGTGGCGCGATTCTGCGCGCAACAGCCCAGGAACGCGCAGCTAGCGCATGCCGGACCGACCCCCGTCGATCATTTTCCGCGCCTGACCTTGATCAACGCCAGCCGTTCCTCCGTGACGGCCGCCCGCTCCTGCAACGCCCCGGCCCGCTGCTGGAGCACCTCGGCGGCGGACTTCAGCGCCTCCGCCTCGGCCTGGCGACGCTGCAGGGCCACCGCCGCCCGGCTCAGCCTGGGCAGTCGCGCCAGCACCGGCCGGACCGCCAGGGCCAGCACGACGAGCGCGAACAGCACGACCCCGAGCACGATCCACGTCACCACGGCGGTCAGCCTACTGGGTGGTACCGGCCACCGCCGGGTCGGCGCGCCCCACCGGCATCGCGTACGCGTCGAGCGCGGCGACCGCCTGGGCGCGGACCTGCTCGGCCAGCTCGGCCGGGGCGACCACGGTGGCCTCCGGGCCCAGTCCGAGCACGAACCGGCGGGCCCACCCGAGGTCGGTCACCCGCAGCGACACCAGCCACTGCTCGCCGTCGGCCTCCACCCGCTCGCACGGGTAGTACTCGGTGATCCACCGCTCGCCCCGGCCGATCCGCAGGGTGATCAGCGGCAAATCGGGCGACGGGCGGAACACCCCGTCGGTGAGGTCGTGCGGACGGGCCTGCGGCGGCACCGCCGCCGGCTCTTCCAACTCGGTGACCGCGTCGATCCGGTCGGCCCGGAACAGCCGGACCGCCTCGGCGCGGCGGCACCAGGCCTCCACGTACGCCCGGGCGCCCACCATCAGGATCCGCAACGGGTCGATGGTCCGCTCGGTGGTCTCGTCCCGGGCGGCGGTGTAGTAGGTGATCCGCAGCGCCCGGCCGCGCTCCACGGCTGCCCGCAGCTCGCGTACGCGGGCGGTGTCGCCGGGCAGCCGCACCTCCACCGGGGCTCCGGCCAGGTCCCCGGCCGCGCCCTCGATCTTGGCGAGGGCCCGTTCCACGGCCTCCCGGTTGGCCACCCCGGGCGTCTCGGCGAGCATCCGAAGCGCCACCACCAGGGCGAGCGCCTCGTCCGGGGTGAGCCGCAACGGCCGGTCGATCCCGGCGTCGTAGGTGATGGTCACCCGGTCGCCGTCGAACGCCATGTCGATCAGGTCGCCCGGGCCGTAGCCGGGCAGGCCGCACACCCAGAGCAGCTCCAGATCCTCGCGGAGCTGCCGCTCGGTCACTCCCAGGTCCCCGGCCGCCTCGGCGATCTCGATGCCGGGGCGGGCGAGCAGGTAGGGCACCAGGTTGAGCAGCCGGGCGAGCCGGTCCGCCGAGGCGCGGCCACCTCGGGCCGCCGGGCGAGTCACCGGGCACCTCCGGCCACCGCGAGCTCGTCGTGCCGGGCGGCGATCTCCTTCAACCGCTGGATGACCGCCTCCCGCACCTCCGGTGGCTCCAGCACCCGCACGTCCGGGCCGTAACCGACGATCTGGCCGGCCAGGTAGTCCGCGTCGGCGTACGGCAGGACCAGGCGGTCGCCCTCCGACCCGGAGGTGCTCTCCACCGCCCAGCGGCGCAGCCCGGCGGCCCGCCCCGGGGCGACCAGCACGGTGGCCCGACCGGTCCGCTCCACCGGCCCGGACGAGCGGGCGACGTGGCTAATCAGGTCCACCCCGACGGGCGGCTCGTACGCCCCGGGCTGGCCGGTCACCCGTACCGCGCCCACCACGCGGGAGAGCCGGAAGCAGCGGGCTGCCTCCCGGTCCAGGTCGTGACCGACCACGTACCAGCGGCCGCGCCAGCAGACCACGCCCCACGGCTGCAGCCGGCGGCGGGTCGGGGCGTCCCGGTCCGGCACCCGGTAGTCGAAATTGACCTCTCGGCGGTCGCGGGCAGCGGCGGTCAGCGGTGCGAACGCCGGGTCGACCGTCACCATCGGCTCCAGGCCCAGGGTGGCCTGAGGGTCGACGTCGATGCCGGCGGCGCGCAGCTTCGCCAGCCCCGACGAGGCGGCGGCGGCCAGGCCGGCGTGCTGCCACAGCCGCGCCGCGATGCCGACGGCGGCGGCCTCGTCGGGTTCGAGGGGAATGTCGGGCAGCGCGTACTCGCGCGGGGCGATCCGGTAGCCGGGCTCGGCGTCGAAGACGCTGGCCGTCCCCGTCTCCAACGGCACCCCGAGCTCCCGCAGCTCGGCCTTGTCCCGCTCGAACTTGCGCTGGAACGCCTCGTGGTCCTTGGCGTCGTCCGGATCGTGCTCGTAGCCGGGCACGGTCGCGGCGATCTGCGCGGCGGTGAGGAACCGTCGCGTGGACAGCAGACAGATCACCAGGTTGACCAGGCGTTCGGTACGGCTCCGCGACACGAGTGAACGCTAGCAGCCCTCGCGCCGTGGGCGTGCACCCGCGCGGGCGTGCCGCGGCGCAGGCCCGCCGGAGGCGGTCCGTGCTCCCGGCGTCCCCGGGTGGTTCCGCTTCCCGGCGGACCGCCGGCACCAGCCATAGGGTGAGCGCATGGCGGAAGCCGAAGTCAAGACCGAGAGCGTCGGCACCGTCGTGGTGGCCGGCACGGCGAACCTCGCCATCGCGGCCGCCAAAGCCGTCGCCGGCCTGCTCTCCGGCTCGGCGGCGATGCTCTCCGAGGCCGTTCACTCGGTCGCCGACACCACCACCGAGGTGCTGCTCTACCTGGCGCTGCGCCGCGGGGCCCGCCCCGCCGACACCCGGCACCCGTTCGGGTACGGCAAGGAGAGCTACGTCTGGGCATTCCTCGCCGCGCTGTTCACGTTCGTGGTGGGCGCCGGCTTCGCCATCACCCACGGCGTGACCACCATCCTCGTGCACCAGCCCACCGGCAACTACCTGGTGTCGTACGTCGTGCTGGTGGTCTCCTTCGCGATCGAGTCGGTCTCCCTGAGCCGGGCGGTCCGGCAGATCCGCCGGGAGTCGCGCCGCTGGCGGGCCACCCCACGCCGCTACCTCCGCCTGACCGCCGACACCACCGTCAAGGCGGTCTTCATGGAGGACACCGCCGCCCTCATCGGTCTGCTCATCGCCGGCGTCGGGCTCGGGCTGTCCGAGCTCACCGGCGACGAGCTCTACGACGGGATCGCCTCGATCCTCATCGGCATACTGCTGCTGGCGGTCGCCACCATCCTGGCCCGGAGCAACGTCTCGCTGCTGGTCGGCCGGGCCGTCTCCGAGCGGGTCCACCGGCAGATCGAACACGAACTGGCCGCGCTGCCGACGGTGGACCGGGTCGACACCCTGATGACGATGCTGCTCGGCCCGGACGACATCCTGGTCGCCGCCAAGGTCGACTTCCACAACGACGCCACCGGCGCCGACATCGAGGCCGCCGCCGACGAGGCCGAGCGCCGGCTGACCGAACGCTTCCCGGAGATCGGGTACGTCTTCCTCGACCCGACCCGCTCGATGCCCGGCACCGACCGCGCCCAGCGCACTCAGCACGAGAACGAGCAGGCGCCCGACTGACCGGCCGCCCCCGACCAGCTGTGACCCGCGCGTCGGCGACCCGGCCGCGCCCCGCGCCGCCGACGGCCGATACCGTGCCCGGCATGGTGCGATGGCGGTCCGGGACGGTGGCGGCGGTGCGGCGGCGGTGGGCCGGCGCGACGGAACTCGACGTCGACCTGTCCGACGGCACCCGAATGCGCGCGCTGGCCTACCCGGCGCTGGTCGGTGATCCGGAGCCCGGCGACCGGGTGCTGCTCAACGCCGGCGCCCTGCTGATGGGCCTCGGCACCGGCGGGTACGCCCTGGTCGTCGCCCTGCCCGACCGGCTCCCCGCCGACCCGCCGCAGGCCGCCGACAGCCGCGCCGCCGGTCACCTGGTCAAGGCCCGCTACACCCCGCTGCAGCCGATCATGCTGGGCGTCGACGAGGTGGCCTCCCCGCACCACGCGCTGCTGGCCGCCGCGGAAAGCCTCGACGGGATGCCCGTGATCACCGCCGACCTGCACTCCGCCCTGCCGGCGATCCTCGCCGGGGTGCACGCCGACGCCCCCGACGCCCGGGTGGCGTACCTGCTCACCGACGGCGGGGCGCTGCCGGCCTGGTTCTCCCGCACCCTCGCCGGGCTCGCCGACCACCTCGTGGGCACGGTCAGCGTCGGCCAGGCGTTCGGCGGCGACCTGGAGGCGAGCACCCTGCACAGCGGCCTGCTCGCCGCCCGGCACGTGCTGGGCGCCGATGTCGCGATCGTCGCCCAGGGGCCGGGCAACCTCGGCACCGGCACCCGCTGGGGCTTCTCGGGTGTGGCGGTCGGCGAGGCGGTCAACGCGGTCGCCGCCCTCGGCGGACGGGCCGTCGGCTCGCTGCGCATCTCCGCCGCCGACCCGCGCCCCCGGCACCGCGGCGTCTCCCACCACAGCCTCACCGCGTACGGGCGGGTGGCGCTGGCCGCCGCGGAGCTGGTCGTACCGGACGGCCTGGACCCGGCGCTGGCCGCCGACGTCGCCACGGGCCTGGCCCCCCTCGAGGCCCGACACCGGATCGTCACCGTGGCCAGCGACGGGCTGGACGCGGCGCTGCGGGCCAGCCCGGTGGGGCTGTCGACGATGGGCCGCGGCCTCGACGCCGACCACGCCTACTTCCTCGCCGCGGCCGCCGCCGGCCGCCACGCGGCCGGACTGCTCGGCTGAGCCGGGCACCAGGCCCGGCACCGCCGCTCAGGCGCTGAGCTGCGCCCAGGTGCTGATCGGCCCCGGGTGCCGGTCGGCTCAGCCGGCGAAAAAGATCAACGCGAGCCAGGCGCCGATGATGACGATCAGGGCAGCCGCCAGCACCCAGGTCGGCACCGTGAACTCGCCGCGGCGGTTCCGCTCGATCTCGGCGCGGATCTTCTCCCGGCGCCGGTCGATCCAGTTGAGCTTCTCGGTGCCGCTGTCGCGGTCGGAGGGTTCGGAAGTGTTCATCGCGACGCAAGCGTACCGGTGAGGCGGGCGGCCGGTGCCCGCAGCACCGGCCGCCCGCGCCCGCTGCTCACATGCTGGCGATCAGCCGCTCCACCCGCTCGTCGTACGCCCGGAACGGGTCCTTGCACAGCACGGTCCGCTGCGCCTGGTCGTTCAGCTTCAGGTGCACCCAGTCGACCGTGAAGTCCCGCCGCTTCTCCTGCGCGTGCCGGATGAACTCCCCCCGCAGCCGCGCCCGGGTGGTCTGCGGCGGGGTCTCCTTCGCCTCGAAGATCTCCGGGTCGGTGGCCACCCGGTCCACCTCGCCGCGTCGCTCCAGCAGCCCGTACAGGCCCCGTCCG
Organism: Micromonospora sp. SL4-19; assembly: GCF_047921475.1. Taxonomy (NCBI): domain Bacteria; kingdom Bacillati; phylum Actinomycetota; class Actinomycetes; order Micromonosporales; family Micromonosporaceae; genus Micromonospora; species Micromonospora sp. SL4-19. The sequence goes on along the minus strand of NZ_JBLROB010000003.1, from coordinate 36,752 downwards.
CGTCGCAGGTCGTGGTACGCCAGATCCATCTGGGCCACCCGCGGGTGCGACAGCGGCAGGTCGTGCTTGCGCTGGTACCGCTCGATCAGGCGCAGCTTGGTCACCCAGTCGATCTCCCGGGCCACCGGGTCCAGGTCACCGGTCTCCACCGCGCGCAGCACCCGGGCCCACAGGTCCACCACCCGCTTCGCGGTCTGGTCCCCGCCCCGGCGCTCCACGAACTCCGTCGCCCGCGCCAGGTACTCCTGCTGGATCTCCAGCGCGGAGATCTCCTTGCCGGAGGCCAACCGCACCTTGCGCCGGCCAGTGATGTCGTGCGACACCTCGCGGATCGCCCGGATCGGGTTCTCCAGCGTCAGGTCCCGCATCACCACCCCGGCCTCGATCATCCGCAGCACGATGTCGGCGCTCCCGACCTTCAGCAGCGTGGTGACCTCGTTCATGTTCGAGTCGCCGACGATCACGTGCAGCCGGCGGTACCGCTCCGCGTCCGCGTGCGGCTCGTCCCGGGTGTTGATGATCGGCCGGCTCCGGGTGGTCGCCGAGGAGACACCCTCCCAGATGTGCTCGGCCCGTTGCGACAGGCAGTAGACCGCCCCGCGCGGCGTCTGCAGCACCTTCCCCGCGCCGCAGATCAGCTGCCGGGTGACCAGGAACGGGATCAGCACGTCGGCGAGCCGGCCGAACTCCCCGTGCCGGGACACCAGGTAGTTCTCGTGGCAGCCGTACGAGTTGCCGGCCGAGTCGGTGTTGTTCTTGAACAGGTAGATCTCGCCCGCGATGCCCTCGTCGTGCAGGCGCTTCTCCGCGTCGACGAGCAGCCCCTCCAGGATCCGCTCGCCCGCCCGGTCGTGGGCCACCAGGTCGGTCACCGAGTCGCACTCCGGCGTCGCGTACTCCGGGTGCGAGCCCACGTCCAGATAGAGGCGGGCCCCGTTGCGCAGGAACACGTTGCTCGACCGGCCCCACGACACCACCCGCCGGAACAGGTACCGCGCGACCTCGTCGGGGGACAGCCGGCGCTGCCCGCGATAGGTGCAGGTGACGCCGTACTCGGTCTCAATGCCGAAGATTCGCCGCTCCATGATGTGACATTAGCCGCCCGAACCCACAGATGGGCAGCGCTCAACCCAGCCGTCTCGGTGGCTCCCGTCGCGGGCCGTCCGGGCATCCCACCGCCCGCACATCCCGCACCCGGTACGGTCGGCCACCGTGCCCGGCCACGACGTCGTCGTGCACTTCGCCGCCGAGTCCCACGTGGACCGCTGGCGGCAACGTCCGGGAATGGCTGCACGTCGACGACCACCGCCACGGCATCGCCCTCGCCCCGGCGCACGGCCGCGCCTGCGGCGTCCACCACCTCGGCGGCACCGAACTGACCAACCGGAAGCCGCTCAAGCCGTGCCGCTGACGCTGCCCGTTACGTCACTCCCCCGACTGCTCCTCCTGCTGGCCCTCCAGGTCCGCCGAGCCGGCCGACGTGATCGGCTTCTTCGCCTGCTCGGTGGGCACCGGCGGAGTCTGCGCCTTGCCCGGCGCCGGCGCGGTGTCCGCGGTCGCGTCCCCCTCCAGCAGCGCGGTCAGCGCCGCCCCGGTCACCCGCCGGAACGTCCGCCCGACCCGGCGCCGGTCCAGGACCGCCACCTCCAACTGGTTGGCGGCGATGGTACGGGCCGCCCCGCCCTCCCCGCCGACGCTGCCCAGCGCCTTGACCGCGGCCCGGATCGCCTCCGACAGCGACATGTCCGGCCGGTGCTCGTTCTTCAGCACCCCGGTGATCGCCTCGGCCTGCCCGCCCATCGCCATCCGGCCCGGCTCGTCGTTGACCGATCCGTCGTAGGTCACCCGGTAGAGCGAGTCGTCGTCCGGCGTCGCGCCCACCTCCGCCACACAGATCTCCACCTCGAACGGCTTCGACTGCTCGGTGAAGATCGCGCCCAGCGTCTGTGCGTACGCGTTCGCCAGGGCCAGGCCGGTCACGTCCCGCCGGTCGTAGCTCAGGCCGTTGAAGTCGGCCATCCGCACCCCGGCGCGGCGCAGGTTCTCGAACTCGTTGTACCGGCCCACCGCGGCGAAGCCGATCCGGTCGTAGATCTCGCTGACCTTGTGCAGGGTGCTGGACAGGTTCTCCGCGACGAAGAGCACCCCGCCCTCGTAGCTCAGGACCACCGCGCTGCGGCCCCGGGCGATGCCCTTGCGGGCCAGCTCGGAGCGGTCGCGCATGATCTGCTCGGGCGAGGCGTAGAACTGCATGGCCACGGCGGCGGTTCTCCTTCGGGCGCGGTGCTGCGGGACTGCTGACGGGTGAGGTGGGAGCGGCGTCAGCCGCCCGGGTTCTCCATCCGGCCGGCCACGACGCTCTCCGCGATCGCCGCCGTCTCGGCCTCGGTGAGCCGGTGGGTGCCCTCCGCCGTCGCGGTCATCACCACCGGGTAGATCCGGCGGGTGAGGTCCGGGCCGCCGGTGGCGGTGTCGTCGTCGGCCGCGTCGTAGAGCGCCTCGACGGCCAGCCGCGCAGCGTCGTCGATCGACAGGCCCGCGCGGAACCGCTTCTTCAGCGCGGACTTGGCGAACAGCGAGCCGGAACCGATCGCGTCGTAGCCGGTCTCCTCGTACGGGCCGCCGGTAACGTCGAAGCTGAAGATCCGGCCGGCCCGCGCCGGGTCGCCGGCGGCCAGGTCGAAGCCGGCGAAGAGCGGGATCACCGCGAGACCCTGCATGGCCGCGCCCAGGTTTCCCCGGATCATCGACGCCAGCCGGTTGGCCTTGCCGTCGAGCGAGAGCATCGCGCCCTCGATCTTCTCGTAGTGCTCCAGCTCCACCTGGAACAGTCGCATCAGCTCGATGCCGATGCCCGCGGTGCCCGCGATGCCGACCAGCGAGTACGCGTCGGCCGGGTGCACCTTCTCGATGTCCCGCTGGGCGATCAGGTTGCCCATCGTGGCGCGCCGGTCGCCGGCCATCACCACGCCACCGGCGGCCGAGATGGCCACGATGGTCGTCGCGTGCGGCGCCATGTCGGCGGCCATGCCGGGCGGCAGCGGCCGACGGCCGGGCAGCATCTCGGGGGCCACCTTGCTCAGGAACGCTGTGAAGGAGGACGTCCCCGCGTTGGTGAACACATCTGGTAGACGCCCGGATGGATCAAAACCCGCTGCCACGTGGTTCCTCTCAGGTACGTGATCGCCCTGGCCAGCCTCGCGGGACTGTCACGGAACTGGCCAAGAGCACCGTTGCAGTTGAAGCAGAGTATCCCGCGCACCCATCCGGTGCGATGATCGTGGTCCAGATGTTGGGGGTCAGGGGTCCCACAGATCGCGCACACCCCACCTTGCTCAGCGAGGAGTTCCTGAAACTCTTTCTCCCCTACGCCATACCGCTGCCGCAGGTGGTACTCGCGGCTACCGCCGTACAGGCGCAGCTTGGTCTCCTTGCCCTTCTCGTTGTGGCACGGTTTGCAGTATCGGCCGTAGCCGCCGTGGCCCGACCGGTTACGCGGGAAGTCGTCGAGCACTTTGGTCTCACCGCATGCCGGACAGTGGCGGTGGCCGTCCGGCACGACCGGCAGCTTGCGCACCTCGCGCCCGTGCTCTCCTTCGGGTCGCTTGGCATTGCTCGCCTTGGAACGACGGTTGAAGCACGATCTGCAATAGCTGCCGCGGCCTTCGAGCCGCCGGCTGTTGGCACAGAACTCGTCAAGTGGCTTCCACTCATTGCGGTCTCGGCAACGGCGGAGTCCATCTCGATCATCGAGGGCTCGAGGCGTGCCCGACTTGCCCCACTATGCCCTATTCGCCCCCTTTTTGCACATAGCCCCTGACAAATTCCTCTGCGTTTTCCTCGAGGACGGAGTCGATCTCGTCGAGCAGGTCGTCGACGTCCTCGGTGATCTCGGCGTGCCGCTCGGCAACCTCGGGGTTGGCCTGGGCGGTGACCTCCTCGATCTCTTCGTGCGACTTGCCGGACTGGGTCTGGCCGCCTTCTTGGGTCGCCATGGTTGCCTCCTCCACGATCGCCTGCGATCAACTTACCTCGCGTGAGCGACGAAAAGCCCGTCGCGCGCCGGGTTCCAGCACGGGACGGGCTTTCCGGCGAGGCGGCTCAGCCGCCGGTCAGCGTCTCCAGCAGATCCTTGGCGCTCTCGCACCGGTCGAAGAGCTCCCCGACGTGCTTGCGGGTGCCCCGCTCGGGTTCCATCATCGGCACCCGGACCAGCGACTCCCGGCCCACGTCGAAGATGACCGAGTCCCAGCTCGCGGCGACGACCTCCGAGGCGTACTGGGCCAGGCAGCGACCGCGGAAGTAGGCCCGGGTGTCCTCCGGCGGCTCGGTCATCGCGGTGCGGGTCACCTCGTCGTCGAGCAGGGTCTTCATCGAGCCGCGGGAGACCAGGCGGTGGTAGAGGCCCTTCTCCGGCCGGACGTCGGAGTACTGGAGGTCGACCAACTGCAGCTTGTGGGAGCCCCAGCCGAGCTTCTCCCGCTCCCGGTAGCCCTCCAGCAGCCTAAGCTTGGCGACCCAGTCCAGCTCGTCGGCGCAGAGGAACGCGTCCCGGCCGAGCCGGTCCAGCACGCTCTCCCAGCGGGCCAGGACGTCCGCGGTCTGCTCGTCGACGTCGGCGCCGTAGCGGTCGTCCACGAAGGATCGCGCCCGCTCCAGGTACGCCCACTGCACGTCCAGGGCGGTCAGCTTCCGGCCGTCCCGCAGCCGCATGAGGTGCTTGAGCCCCGGGTCGTGGCTGACCGCGCGCAGCTCGCTGACCGGGTCGGCGATGCCGAGGTCGGACCCGAGCGCCTTCTCCTCGATCATGGTGAGGATCAGCGCGGTGGTGCCGAGCTTGAGATACGTGGAGATCTCCGACAGGTTGGCGTCCCCGATGATGACGTGCAGCCGGCGGTACTTGTCGGCGTCCGCGTGCGGCTCGTCGCGGGTGTTGATGATCGGCCGCTTGAGGGTGGTCTCCAGCCCCACCTCGACCTCGAAGAAGTCGGCGCGCTGGGAGATCTGGAAGCCGCTCTGGCCGCCGTCCTGGCCGATGCCGACCCGGCCGGCGCCGCAGACCACCTGACGGGTGACGAAAAACGGCGTCAGGAACGCCACGATGTCGGCGAACGGGGTCTGCCGCCGCATCAGGTAGTTCTCGTGGGCGCCGTAGCTGGCGCCCTTGTTGTCGGTGTTGTTCTTGTACAGGTGGATGGGGTGGGTGCCCGGGATGGTGGCGGCCCGCCGGGCCGCTTCGGCCATCACCCGCTCCCCCGCCTTGTCCCAGCGCACCAGGTCGAGGGGGTTGGTCACCTCGGGGGTGGAGTATTCGGGGTGGGCGTGGTCGACGTAGAGCCGGGCCCCGTTGGTGAGTATGACGTTGGCCAGCCCGAGATCCTCGTCGGCGAGCGCCTCGGCCGGGTCGTACGCCGCCCCGGAGTAGGTGAAGCCCCGGGCGTCGCGCAGTGGCGACTCCTCCTCGTAGTCCCAGCGGGCCCGGCCGCCCCGGTTGAGTTCCGGGCGCGCCCCGTAGGCGTTGACCACCTGTGAGGAGGTGACCATCGGGTTGGCCCCGGCCTGGCCGGGCACGGAGATGCCGTACTCGACCTCGGTGCCCATGATCCGTCTGACGCTCATCGACCTGCCCGCTCCCGCTCGCCGTCCCGGTCCCCTCGTCACGTCGAGCGTAGTCGTCGTCACGCGCGAAGGGGGCGCGGCGGCCTCGGGGCGTACGGTGTGGCGAATCGCGCCGGGTTCGGGCGCGGGCACGACGGAGGCCCGCGGCGGGGTGCGCCGCGGGCCTCCGTCGTGCCGTCGGACTACAGGTACTGGCCGGTGTTGCTGGCGGTCTCTATCGACCTGCCGGCCTCCGCGCCCTTGCCGCCGGAGACGAGCGTACGGATGTAGACGATCCGCTCGCCCTTCTTGCCGGAGATGCGCGCCCAGTCATCCGGGTTGGTGGTGTTGGGCAGATCCTCGTTCTCGCGGAACTCGTCGACGCAGGCGTCGAGGAGGTGCTGCAGCCGCAGCCCCTTGCGCCCGGAGGTGAGGAACTCCTTGATGGCCATCTTCTTGCCCCGGTCGACGATGTTCTGGATCATCGCGCCGGAGTTGAAGTCCTTGAAGTAGAGGACTTCCTTGTCGCCGTTGGCGTAGGTGACCTCGAGGAAGCGGTTCTCCTCGGTCTCCGAGTACATCCGCAGCACGACCGCGTCGATCATCGCCGCCACGGTGGCATGGGAGTCGCCGCCGTGCTCGGCCAGGTCGTCCGCGTGCAACGGAAGGCCGGAGAGGATGTACTTCGAGAAGATGTCCTTGGCCGCCTCGGCGTCCGGCCGCTCGATCTTGATCTTCACGTCGAGCCGGCCGGGGCGCAGGATCGCCGGGTCGATCATGTCCTCCCGGTTGGAGGCGCCGATGACGATGACGTTCTCCAGGCCCTCGACGCCGTCGATCTCGCTGAGCAGCTGCGGGACGATGGTGTTCTCCACGTCCGAGGAGACGCCGGAGCCGCGGGTGCGGAAGACGGAGTCCATCTCGTCGAAGAACACGATCACCGGGGTGCCCTCGCCGGCCTTCTCCCGCGCCCGCTGGAAGATCAGCCGGATGTGCCGCTCGGTCTCGCCGACGTACTTGTTGAGCAGCTCCGGGCCCTTGATGTTGAGGAAGAAGCTGGTGTGCTTCTCCTCCCCGCGCCGCTCGGCGATCTTCTTGGCCAGCGAGTTGGCGACCGCCTTGGCGATCAGCGTCTTGCCGCAGCCGGGCGGGCCGTAGAGCAGGATGCCCTTCGGCGGCCGGAGCTGGTGCTCGCGGAACAGGTCGGCGTGCAGGAAGGGCAGCTCGACCGCGTCGCGGATCTGCTCGATCTGCGCCTGGAGGCCACCGATGTCCCCGTAGTCGACATCGGGCACCTCCTCCAGGACGAGCTCCTCGACCTCGCTCTTCGGGATCCGCTCGTACGCGTACGCCGAGCGGGGCTCGATCATGAGCGAGTCGCCGGCCCGGATCGGGGTGCCGATCAGGGTCTCGGCGAGGTGCACGATCCGCTCCTCGTCGGAGTGGGAGACCACCAGCGCCCGGTCGCCCGGGACGCCGCCGGGCCCGGCGAGCACCTCCTTGAGCATGACGACCTCGCCGACCCGCTCGTAGCCGAGCGCGTCGACGATGTTGAGCGCGTCGTTGAGCAGAACCTCCTGGCCGCGCCGCAGCTCGTCGGCGTCCAGCGAGGGCGAGACGGCGACGCGGAGCTTGCGCCCGCCGGTGAACACGTCCACCGTGCCGTCGTCGTGCTTGGCCAGGAAGACGCCGTAGCCACTCGGCGGCTGGGCGAGACGGTCGATCTCCTCCTTGAGCGTCACGATCTGCGCGCGAGCCTCCTTGAGGGTGCTCACGAGCCGTTCGTTGTTCTCGGTCAGCCGCGCCAACTGGGCCTGGGTGGCCGCCAGCCGCTCCTCGAGCTGCCGGACGTGTCGGGGGCTTTCGGTCAACTTGCGCCGCACCAGGGCGAGTTCCTCTTGCAGGAACGCGACCTGCGTGGAGAGATCGTGGGCCTCCTTCTCCCACCGTGCGGCGCGCGAGTCCGCGTCGTCGCTGCGTGCCACGTCCCACCTCCCCGGGGGGCTTGAACGTTCTGAGCTAACACTAGCCGCTGTGAGCCCGATTCGGTCCTACGCAACGCGCCCGTCACCGAAGCTTGATCGCCATGGGCTGGTCGTCGGGCGGGTACCGGCGTTCGGGTACCGTCGGACCGTGGTACGGGAGAACATGGGGGGTGCACCGGTGGCGGAGGTCGCGACGGACCAGCTTCAGGTCTGGGTGGATCAGGATCTCTGCACGGGCGACGGGCTGTGCGTGCAGTACGCGCCCGAGGTCTTCGAGTTCGACGTCGACGGCCTGGCGTACGTCAAGGGCCCGGACGGAGAGCTGCGGCTGGCTCCGGGCGCCCGGGTCGACGTGCCGGAGCACCTGCGGCTCGAGGTGATCGACTCGGCGAAGGAGTGCCCGGGCGAGTGCATCCACGTGGTACGCGGCAGCGACGGCGTCGAGGTGGCCGGGCCCGCCGCCGAGGAGGACTGACCCTCCGACGGACGGACGGTGCGGGCCGGGGACCGTGGTCCCCGGCCCGCGCCCGTTACAGCAGGGGGCGGCCGACGACCGAGGCGACCAGCCGGGCGAACTCCTCGAGCCGGGCGATCTGCCCGGCGCCGCCGTCGTCGAGGGTCTTGCCGAAGCGCAGCGCGTCGTGCCGGGGCGCGCCGACCATCTCCTCGGCGGGCGGCGCCTCGTCCAGCGAGGTGAGCAGCAGGTAGACGTCGATGCTGTCGACCCGGACCTCACCGGTGTCGGAGCGGGTGAGCCGCCGCCGGCAGCCGACCTCGGTGACGGTGGAGACCGGCACCACCCGCAGCGAGGAGGTCATCGCGCCGGGCGGCCCCTCCCCCGGCGGGACGTCCTCGCCGTGCCAGAGGATCAGGCGGCTGCCGTCGCAGACCACGACCTCCTGCCACACCCCGTTGACCTCGTTGACGAAGCGTTCCAGGGTGAAGCCGAGCACGGAGGCGCCGCGCAGCACCCCGCCGAGGGCGTCCAGGGCGATGTCGGGGTCGCGCAGGTAGGCCCGGGCGGCCGACTCCAGGTCGGCGTAGGGTGACCAGTCCGGGAAGACGGCGGGCAGGTCGCCGTTGCCGTAGCCGGGGCTGCTCATGCCGCCGCCATCCGGCACGCCCGCAGGTGCCGGTCCCGCCCGTCGGGACGGGCGCCGCGTCCGCCGCGCCGCCCGATCCGCTCGCTCATGCCACCCGTCTCCGCCCGTTCGGTGTCGTTCACGCCGAAACGCCTGATCCGCCCGCTCATACCCGGCCTTGCCGTCGGGTCACGGCCGGTCCCGCTCCTCCGCCGGCCCGGTCGGGTCGGCGGAGGACGCCGCCTGCCGGGCCGCCTCCGCCTCGCGCAGCGCCTGCCGACGCTGGACGTACGCCTCGGTGCCCTTGCTGGGCTTGCGGCGCCGCGGCGGGGCGGTGACCCCCGGGGCGAGCTTGCGCGCGGAGACCAGGAAGGCGGTGTGCGCGATCATGCGGTGGTCGGGGCGCACGGCGAGCCCTTCGGCGTGCCAGTCCCGGACCAGTGACTCCCAGGCGCGCGGCTCGGTCCAGCCGCCGCGCTCGCGCAACGCCTCGACCAGCTCCGACAGCTGGGGGGTGGTGGCCACGTAGCCGATGAAGACGCCGCCGGGGACGAGCGCCCGCTCGACCATGTCGAGGGTCTCCCACGGGGTGAGCATGTCCAGAATGATCCGGTCGAAGCCGGTCTCCTGGCACTGGGCAACGTCGCCGACGTGCAGCCGCCAGGCGGGGTGCGGGCCGTTGAAGAACGCCTCGACGTTGCGCCGGGCGATCTGGGCGAAGTCCTCGCGCAGCTCGTACGAGTGCAGCTCGCCCTCGGTGCCGACGGCGCGCAGCAGCGAGCAGGAGAGCGCGCCGGAGCCGGCGCCGGCCTCGAGGACCTTCGCGCCGGGGAAGATGTCGCCCATCGCGACGATCTGCGCCGAGTCCTTCGGGTAGATCACCTGGGCGCCGCGCGGCATGGAGAGGACGTAGTCCGACAGCAGCGGCCGTAGGGCCAGGAACGCCGTGCCGCCGCCGGCGGTGGTGACCACACTGCCGTCGGGCAGGCCGATCAGCGTGTCGTGCTTGAGGATCCCCCGGTGGGTGTGGAACTCCTTGCCGGGCTCCAGCGTCACGGTGTGCATCCGGCCCTTGGGGTCGGTCAGCTGCACCCGGTCGCCGGGGCGGAACGGCCCCCGGTGCACAGGGGGCAGCGCCGGGGCGGTGGGGTCGGCCGGGACGGCGGAGGAATGTGCGGTCACGAGTTCGTCTTCCGTTTGGGTTCCAGGAGCTGAGCCAGATCCGCGATGTGCAGAACGCCGACGACATCTTCGCCTGCCGTCACGACGTACTGTGCGCCCGGGTGGGTGCGCACGGTTTCCATCACGCGTTCGCCGTCCGCGTCGACCGGCAGGGCGGGCAGGGCATCCAGGCCGCGGGAGACCGCGTCGACCGCGAGCCACGGCCGCCGTTGCGGGGGTACGGCGTCGGCGCGGGCCGGGTCGACCACGGCGACCGGCCGGCCGGCGGCGTCGACCACGGCGAGCGCGGCGTCCGGATCGGCGGCCTCGGCGCGGCGGCGCTGCGCCTCCGCGAGCGGGGTGCCGCTGGGTACGGGGAACACCGGGCGGGCGAGCCGGGCGAGGTCGACCAGCGGGAGGCGCCGGCTGATCCGGGCCATCCGGATGGACTGGCCGGCGCCCCGCCAGAGGGTGACCGCGACCAGCAGGACCAGCGGCAGGGCCACCGGGTCCACCGCCCGGCGCAGGGTGAGCAGGATCACCAGGGCCAGGGTGGCGACGGCGACCGCCCGGCCGATCCAACCGGCGACCTCGGTGCCGCGGTGCCGGTCCCCGGTGATCGCCCAGACGGCGGCGCGCAGCGCCCGGCCGCCGTCGAGCGGCAGCCCCGGCAGGCTGTTGAAAACGGCGACCACGACGTTGCTCACCGCGAGCTGGAAGGCGAGCTGGTGGGCGAGGGTGCCGTCGGGCAGGGCCAGGGTGGCGGCGACGGCGGCGACGCCGAGCACCGCGGACACGGCCGGGCCGGCGAGGGAGACCAGTAGGTCGACCCGGGGGCTGGGGGCGTCCCGGTCCATCTCGGTGTAGCCGCCGAGCAGCTCCAGGGTGATCCCGCGTACGCCGATGCCGAACCGGCGGGCGGTCAGGGCGTGCCCCAGCTCGTGCAGCAGCACCGAGCCGAGCAGGGAGACCACGAAGCCGAGGCCGACCAGGTAGCCGCCGAGGTGCCCGAGGTCGAGCTGACGGCGGGCGAGGGCGGCGTACAGGACGGTGACGACCAGGGCGAGCAGCAGCATCGAGGCGTCGACGCGCAGCGGGACCCCGCACACCCGACCGACGGTCAGCCCGGGCCGGCGCGGTGGCCGGGACCTCTGTTCCACCGGGTCGATGCTACGCGGCGCGGATCATGTCCCGGCGCGCTGCCGAGAGCCCTGTCACACCGGTGCCCTAACCTTCCGGACATGACGGCGGAACCGGTGATCGACACGCAGGACCCGACGGTGGCGGCGGTGGTGCCGCCCACGGTGCGGGCGTCGCTGTCGCCGTCGCGGGCGGCGGACTTCAAGACCTGCCCGCTGCTCTACCGGTTCCGCAGCATCGACCGGCTGCCCGAGCGGCCCACGGTGGAGCAGGCCCGGGGCACGCTGGTGCACGCGGTGCTGGAGCGGCTGTTCGACCTGCCGGCCGGGGCGCGCACCCCGCAGTCCGCCGGCGACCTGGTCGCCCCGCAGTGGGACCGGCTGGTCACCGAGCAGCCGGAGCTGGCGACGCTGTTCGCCGAAGACGACACCGCGGGGGTGGCCGAGTTCCTCCGCTCGGCGGCCGGGCTGCTGGAGGGCTACTTCGCGGTGGAGGACCCGCGCCGGCTGGAGCCGGCCGAGCGGGAGGCGCTGATCTCGGCGGTGGTCGACGAGGAGCTGCTGATCCGGGGCTACCTGGACCGCCTCGACGTGGCCCCGGACGGCGCGCTGCGGGTGGTGGACTACAAGACCGGCGGTGCGCCGCGGGAGGCGTTCGAGGCGCGGGCGCTGTTCCAGCTGAAGTTCTACGCCCTGGTGCTGTGGCGTACCCGTGGCGTGGTGCCCCGGGTGCTGCGGCTGCTCTACCTCAAGGACGCCGAGGTGTGCGACTACTCTCCGGACGCGGAGGAGCTGCTGCGGTTCGAGCGCACGGTGGTCGCGCTCTGGCAGGCCATCGAGCAGGCCACCGAGCGGCGGGATTTCCGTCCCCGGCCGAGCCGGCTCTGCGACTGGTGCAGCCATCAGGCGATCTGCCCCAGCTTCGGGGGCACCCCGCCGCCGTTCCCGACCGCCGGCGACGGGGATCCACTGACCGACGCCCGGTCCCGGCCGGCGGCGCCGGGAGCGGACGAGTGATCCTCCTCCTCACGGAGGAGGCCGGGTTCGGCTTCGGCGACGAGGGGTCGCGCCGGGCGGCGGCTAGCGTCGGGGCATGACCAACCGGTTGCGGGCGTGGGCCCACGGTCGGCCGCTGGCCGTCGACGCGTGCGCGGCGGTCGCCCTGGTCGCGGTGGCGACGGCGTTCCTGGTGCTGATGCCGCCGGCGCTGCGGCCCGCGCAGCTCTGGGCGACGCTGGGCTGGAGCGTGCTGGGTGCCGCCCCGGTGGTGCTGCGCCGGGTCGCCCCGTGGCCGGCGGTGGGCGCGGCGGTGGCCACCCTGGCGGTGCCGGTGCTGCTCGATCACGCGCCCGCCACCCAGGGCATGACGTTCATCGTGCTCACCTACACGATGGCCGCGCACCGGCCCGTGCGGCCGGCCGTGCTCGCGGCGTTGCTGCTGTGGGTGCCGGTGGCGCTGGCCAACCTGGTCGCGCCGCTGCAGAACGTGCTGGACATGGGTCCGGGGTACCTGGTGCTCAACAACCTGCTCACCGGCTCGGTGGCGTACGCGGTGGGGCGGGCGGTGCACGGCCGCCGCCAGTCGACCCGGATGCTGCGCGAACGGGCCCGGTTCGCCGAGGCGACGCAGCGGTCCCTCGCCGAGCAGGCCGTCGCCGACGAGCGGCGCCGGATCGCCCGGGAGCTGCACGACGTGGTCGCCCACCACGTCAGCGTGATGGGGGTGCTGGCCACCGGGGCCCGCCGGGTGCTGCGCCGGGACCCGGACGCCGCCGACGAGGCGATGGCCACGGTCGAGGAGACCGGCCGGGCCACCCTGCGTGAGCTGCGCCGGCTGCTGGACGTGCTGCGTACCGACGCCGAACCGGCCGCCGAGCTGGCCCCGCAGCCGGGCCTGACCGGCATCGAGGCGCTGGTGGAGCAGGTCCGGGAGGCGGGCCTGCCGGTGACGCTGCGGGTCGACGGCGCGCCCGGGCCGATGGAGGAGGGGGTGGCCCTCACCGTCTACCGGATCGTGCAGGAGGCGCTGACCAACGCCCTCAAGCACGCCGGGGCGGCCACCGCGCTGGTCCGGCTCACCGTCACCGACGACTTCCTGGCGGTGGAGGTGACCGACACCGGCCGCGGCCCGGGGCCGGCGGCCGACCGGATCGGGCACGGCCTGGTCGGCATGCGGGAACGGGTCGCCCTCTACGGTGGAATCCTGCGGACCGGTCCACGGACCGGCGGCGGCTTCCGGGTGTACGCCCGGCTCCCGCTCGAGTCCGCCGGGGCCGTCCCGGCGTGACCGATCCCGGCCCGGCCGGCACGACGAGAGAAGACGGATGACCGACAGCACGGCGACCCCACGACCGGTGCGGATCCTACTCGCCGACGACCAGCCGCTGCTGCGCACCGGCTTCCGGATGGTGCTCGGCACCGAGGACGACCTGGACATCGTGGCCGAGGCCGGGGACGGGTTGGAGGCGGTGGAGCTGTCCCGGCGGCTGCTGCCGGACGTGGTGCTGATGGACATCCGGATGCCGCGGATGGACGGGGTGGCGGCGACCCGGGCGATCGTCGACGCGCGACTGCCGGTGCGGGTGCTCATCCTCACCACCTTCGACCTGGACGAGTACGTGGTCGGGGCGCTGCGGGCCGGGGCGAGTGGCTTCCTGGCCAAGGACGTGCCGGCCGAGGACCTGGTCACGGCGATCCGTACGGTGGCCGCCGGGGAGGCGGTGGTGGCGCCGCGGATCCTGCGGCGGCTGCTGGACCGCTTCGCCGACGTGCTCCCCGACCCGGCGGCCACCCCGCCCAAGGCGTTGAGCGCGCTGACCGAGCGGGAGCGGGAGGTGCTGGTGCAGGTGGCGCGCGGGTTGTCCAACGCGGAGATCGCCCGGGCGCTGTCGGTCAGCGAGACCACCATCAAGACCCACGTCGGGCATGTGCTGACCAAGTTGGGGCTGCGGGACCGGGTGCAGGCGGTGGTGCTGGCCTACGAGACCGGGCTGGTGCGCCCGGGCACCTGAACCACGGGCGGGGTGGCCACGGTCACGTACCGTGACCATCGGCGGTGCGGCAGGGTTGACCATGACGTGACGTGTGGTTCTAGCGTCGGCGCCGCGGCGGCGGCCGGTCAGGGGTGACCCTGAGTCGATCTCGGGGGCGACCCCCACCGTGATTTCCGGCGCGGGTTCCGCCCGAGGTCGGACGGATCCGCCCTCGGCGGCACCGAGGATGGGAACTGCCGCATCGGCCAGCGGGGGCGGTGCGGATCGGCAGGCATACGGAAGAGGTAGATGACGTGACCGCGACGACAGGCCAGCAGGCGCAGGCCGCGGCCCGGGCGAACGACGTGTGGAAGGTGTACGGCAGCGGTGAGGCACAGGTCACCGCGCTGCGGGGGGTGACCGCCGAGTTCGAACGGGGCCGGTTCACCGCGATCATGGGCCCGTCCGGCTCGGGCAAGTCGACGCTGATGCACTGCCTGGCCGGCCTGGACACGGTGAGCCGGGGCACGGTCATGATCGGCGACACCATGGTGACCGGGCTCGGCGACGCCGGCCTGACGACGCTGCGCCGGGACAAGGTGGGCTTCATCTTCCAGCAGTTCAACCTGCTGCCCACGCTCACCGCCCAGGAGAACATCCTGCTGCCCATGTCGATCGCCGGCCGCAAGCCGGACCCGGCCTGGTACGACACGGTGATCACCACGGTCGGCCTCCGGGACCGGCTGGGGCACCGGCCGGCGCAGCTCTCCGGCGGCCAGCAGCAGCGGGTGGCGTGCGCCCGTGCCCTGGTCGCCCGCCCCGAGGTGATCTTCGCGGACGAGCCGACCGGCAACCTGGACTCCCGCTCGGGTGCGGAGGTGCTCAACTTCCTGCGTAACTCGGTCCGCGAGCACGGCCAGACCATCGTGATGGTGACCCACGACCCGACCGCCGCCGCGTACGCCGACCGGGTGGTCTTCCTCGCCGACGGGCAGATCGTCTCCGAGCTGATCGAGCCGACCGCCGACACGGTGCTGGACACCATGAAGAAGCTGGACGCCCCGGCCGAGGTGGCGAACTGATGTTCCGGGCAACCCTGAAGAGCCTGCTGGCCCGGAAGCTGCGCCTCGTGCTGTCCGGCCTGGCGGTCGTGCTGGGCGTCATGTTCGTCTCCGGCGCGTTCGTGCTGACCGACACCCTCGGCCGCACCTTCGACGCGATCTTCGCCGACGCGTACGCGGGGGTGGACGTCAACGTCTCGGCCAAGCCGAAGATCGCCGTGTCGGAGATGGAGGGCGAGCAGACGTCGCCGCCGTTCCCGGCGTCGACGGTGGACAAGGTCCGTGCGGTGCCCGGGGCGGCCGACGCCATCGGCGTCGTCGCCGTCGACGGGGCCCGGCTGATCGGCAGCAACGGCAAGGCGGTCGCCTCGTTCGGCCCGCCCCAGCTGGGCGAGAACTGGACCGGCGAGTCCGAGCAGCTGCAACTGCGCAACGGCCACGAGCCGCGGGCGGACGACGAGATCGTCATCAACCAGGGCCTCGCGACCGCCGGCAAGGTGAAGCTCGGCGACCGGGTCGGGGTGCTCACGCCCCTGGAGCCGAAGCAGGAGTTCACCATCGTCGGGATCTTCGGCTACGACGGCGGCCGTGACTCGATCGGCGGCGCCAACGAGATCATGTTCACCACCCCGACGGCGCAGCGCCTGATGCTGGGCGAGCCGAACACCTTCAACGGTGTGACGGTCAAGGCCGCCAGCGGGGTCACCGACGAGTCGCTACGCGACGCGGTGGCCACTGCGGTGGGCGACGGATACGTGGTCAAGACCGGTGAGCAGCTCTCCACCGAGGCCGCGCAGGGCTTCAAGACGGCGCTGTCCTTCTTCAACCGGATCCTGCTCGGCTTCGCGGCGGTGGCGCTGCTGGTCGGCACGTTCCTGATCCTCAACACCTTCTCGATCATCGTCGCGCAGCGGACCCGGGAGCTGGCCCTGATGCGGGCCGTCGGGGCGAGCCGCCGGCAGATCATCGGCTCGGTGGTGCTGGAGGCCATCGCGGTGGGCCTGGTCGCCTCGGTGTTCGGCCTGGCCGCCGGCATCGGCATCGGCGCGCTGCTGGCGTGGGCGTTCGGCAGCCTGGCCGGGGGCCTCACCCTGGCCGGGATCGGCGTACCGGCGGCGGCGGTGATCGGCGCGTTCTCGGTCGGCCTGGTGATCACCGTGGTGGCGGCGCTGCTGCCGGCACTGCGCGCATCCCGGATCCCGCCGATCGCGGCGATGCAGGACGTGGCCACCCCCGACCGGCCGCTGACCCGGATCACGGTGGCCGGCGCGCTGGTCACCGCGGTCGGCGCCGCGCTGCTCTTCCTGGGGCTCAACGGCAACGCCGGGGACAACACCCTGGCCACCATCCTGGGCGGCGTGCTCTTCGCCTTCATCGGCGTGGCGCTGCTGACCCCGTTGATCAGCCGCCCGGTGGTCTCCCTGCTGGGGGCGATCTTCGCCTGGTCGGTACCGGGCAAGCTGGGACGGCTCAACTCCGGCCGCAACCCCCGCCGTACGGCGATCACCGCGGCCGCGCTGATGGTCGGCATCGCCCTGGTCACCGGCGTGACGGTGATCCTGGACTCGGCGAAGGGGAGCATCACCGCGCTGGCGAAGGACACCATCAAGGCCGAGCTGGTGATCGCCGGGACGCAGAGCGGCCCGCGACCGCCGAGCTTCGACCCGGCGGTGTTGGAGAAGGCCGCAGCGTTGCCCGGCGTGCAGCTGGTCGACGGCGAGTACGGCGACATGGCCCTGGTCAACGGGGAACGGACCTGGGTGTCGGCGTCCAGCAACGTGGCCGCGCTGGAGCGGATCTTCGGCGCGAAGGTCAGCTCCGGTGACATCAGCCGGCTCACCCCGGAACAGATGCTGGTCAGCTCGGACACGGCGAAGTCACGCAACCTGTCCGTCGGCTCCCAGGTGACGGTGCAGCTGTCCCGCGGTGAGGCCCACACCTACACGGTCAGCGGCATCTACCAGAGTTCGCAGCTGACCAACCCGATGATGCTGCCCCCGGAGGCGGCCCGCGACTTCGCCATCCCGCAGCCGATCCAGGGCTTCGTGCAGCTCGCCCCGGGTGCCCGGGTGGCGGACGTCCAGCCGCAGGTGGAGCGGCTGCTCGCGGACTCCCCCGAGGTGTCGGTGGCCGACCGGGACGCGTTCATCAAGCAGCAGGCCAGCTCGCTCGACGGGCTGCTCACGATGATCCAGATCCTGCTGGCGCTGGCCATCGTGATCGCGGTGCTCGGCATCGTGAACACGCTGGCGCTGTCGGTGCTGGAACGCACCCGGGAGCTGGGCCTGCTGCGGGCGATCGGGCTGCGCCGGGCGCAGACCATGCGCATGATCACCGTCGAGGCGGTGGTGATCTCGGTGTTCGGCGCGCTGCTGGGTGTCGTCGTCGGCAGTGGCCTCGGCGCCGCCGTGGTCCGGGCGCTCAAGGACGAGGGGATCAGCGATCTGATCCTGCCCTGGGGCCAGATGGGGGTCATGCTCGGCCTGGCCGCGATCGTCGGGGTGGTCGCCGCGGTCCTGCCGGCGATCCGCGCCGCCCGGATCAACGTGCTGGGCGCCATCGCCCACGAGTGAGCCGACCGGAGGGCACCCTGCCGTGTGGACGGCAGGGTGCCCTCCGCCATGTCGGGACGGGCGCCGGGATCAGGCCGAGGCGTCGACGAGCAGCGCCGCGAGCAGTTCCAGGTCCGCCGCGGTCAGGCTCTCCAACTGGTGTACGCCGTCCGTCGGCGGCAGCGGAACCTCGGCCGGCACAGCCAGCACGGCCGCCCCGGCGGCCAGCGCGCTGGCCACCCCGGTCGCCGAGTCCTCGATCGCCACGCACCGCGCGATCGGCACGTCGAGCAGCCGGGCGGCGGTCAGGTACGGCTCCGGGTGCGGCTTTGCGGAGCCCACCTCGTCCCCGCACACCACCGCGTCGAAGCTGTCCCGCCCGAGGGTGTCGAGCGCGACCTCGACCAGCGGCCGGCCGCTGGAGGTGACCAGGGCGGTCGGGATTTTCGCCGCGCGGACCGCCCCCAGCAGCGCCAGCGCGCCCGGCCGCCAACGCAGTCCGGTGCGGAACAGGTCCAGGATCCGCGCGTTGATCCACTCGGCGCTGGCCTGGGGATCGCGTCCCGGTTGGCCGAGGTCGTCGTGCAGGATCCGCATCGAGGCGGCCATGCTGGTGCCGATCATCGCCTTGCGGGCGGTCTCGGACAGGACGCCGCCGTAGACCGCCGCGAGCTCCTGCAACGCGACGTCCCACAGCTTCTCGCTGTCGACCAGGGTGCCGTCCATGTCGAAGAGCACGGCGGCGGGATGCTTGCTGCTCAGCGGGGCCTCCTTCACGCGGTGGGCGTACCCGCCGATCCTCCCAGCCGAACCCGGGCCACCGCCCGCCCCATCCGGTGCGGGTGACCTACGGCATCAGCCCGGCCCACAGGCGTCCAACGGGTTCCCGCAGCCCCGGATGACCGGTGGGCGGCACCGGCTCAGCCGGTAAGCCGTGGCCGCCGCGGTTCCATCCGTCGCTCTGCGCGTGGTCCCGCTCGGCCGCCCGCCGGTAGCTCTCCGACCGCGCCGCCCGCACCACGGCCCGATCGTCGTCGGAGCTGAGCCGGTGGCGGTCCCGCCAGCCGACGTACCCGAACAGTGCCGCGAGGAGCACGGCAGCCACCGCCAGCACCACCAGGAACGCCATCATGACCGTCAGGGTAGGGCCGTTGCGCTCCCCGCGCGGGGCGGCGGACGCGGCTACGCTGCCCGTCATGATCGGCATCGACTTCGATGAGCACGAACGATCCCGCTGGGCGGGGCGCGCCACGGCGTACGAGCGCAGCTTCGGCCGGCTCTGCGCGTACCCCGCCGAGGCGCTGCTGGACGCGGCGGCGGTAGGGGCCGGGCGGCGGGTGATCGACGTCGGCACCGGGCCGGGCACGGTCGCGGCGGCGGCCCTGGCCCGCGGCGCCGAGGTGGTGGCGGTCGACGCGGAGGCGAGCATGCGCGACGCGGCCCGGCGGAACGCGCCGGGCGCGCAGGTCCGGGAGGGAGTGCTGCCGCACCTGCCGTTCCCGGCCGGCGGCTTCGACGCGGCGGTGGCCAATTTCGTGCTCAACCACGTGGGTGACCCGGCCGCCGGACTGGCCGAGCTGTGCCGGGTGGTACGCCCCGGCGGCCGGGTGGCGGTCACCGTCTGGCCCGTCCCGCAGCCGCCGCTGCAGCGGCTCTGGGGCGAAGCGGTCGCCGCCGCCGGGGTCGCGGCGCCGGCGGACCTGCCCCGGCTGGCGCCGGAGCGCGACTTCCCGCGCACCGAGGCGGGCCTGTCCGGGCTGCTGGCCGCCGCCGGGCTGGCCGACGTCCGGTGCGCCACCCTGGGCTGGGCGCACCGCACGGATCCGGAGAGCTGGTGGGCGGGCCCGGCCCACGGCGTCGCCACGATCGGCCTGCTGCTGGAGCGGCAGCCCGCCGCCGCGCGGGAACGCGTCCGGCAGGAGTACGACCGGCTCAGTGCCCGCTACCGGGACACCGACGGGAACCTCGCCCTGCCCACCGCCGCGCTGCTCGCCTCCGGTCGGGTGCGCTGACCGCCCCCAGGCTGGTGTCCGGGGCGGCGTCCCGGCTCCGACGTCCCAGGTGAGCGGCGCGACGGGTGCCGTTCCGAGAGGAGAGATCGTGAAGTATCTGATCATGCTCTACGGCAGCCAGCAGGACTACGACACGCTGTCCGGGCGGCCGGGCGACCGGCCGCCGATGAGCCCCGAGCAGATCGCGGCGATGCACGCCCACATGGAGTCGGTCCACAAGGAGCTGGCCGAGTCCGGGGAGCTGGTGGACGCCCAGGGCCTGACCGCGCCGGTGCACGCCCGCCGGGTCCGGCTGCGCGGCGGTGCCCCCGTGGTCACCGACGGCCCGTACGCGGAGACGCAGGAGGTGCTGGCCGGCTACACCATGGTCGAGTGCGCCAGCTTCGACCGGGCCACGGAGATCGCCGCCCGGTTCGTCAACCCGGAGGGCGAAGGCGAGTACGTCGACGTGCGCCCGATCCTGGACGGTTTCGCGGAGTTGCAGGCCTGACCGGTGGCCGACGGAGGTGTCGAGGACCTGCTGCGTTCGCTGGCGCCGCAGGTCCTCGGCGCGCTCGTACGTCGGTACGGGCACTTCGACACCGCCGAGGACGCCACCCAGGAGGCCCTGCTCGCCGCCGCCCGCCAGTGGCCCGACGCCGGGCTGCCCGAGGACCCGAAGGCGTGGCTGATCACCGTCGCGTCCCGCCGGCTGACCGACCTGCTCCGCGGCGAACAGGCCCGGCGCCGGCGGGAGGACGCCGTCGCCCGCCAACTCCCGCCGGACCGTTGGCTGGCGCCGCCGGCCGACAGCGGACCGGACGAGGCCGACGACACGCTGATCCTGTTGTTCCTCTGCTGCCACCCGTCGCTGCCCCCGGCCGGGCAGATCGCACTCACCCTGCGCGCCGTCGGCGGGTTGAGCACCGCCGAGGTGGCCCGGGCGTTCCTGGTGCCGGAGGCCACCATGACCCGGCGGATCAGCCGGGCCAAGCAGCGCATCCGCGACAGCGGACTGCCGTTCGCGCTGCCTGCCGGCCCGGACCGGGCCGACCGGCTCGACGCGGTGCTGCACGTGCTCTACCTGGTCTTCAACGAGGGGTACGCGAGCACCGTCGGGGAGCGGCTGCACCGCGCGGACCTCAGCGCCGAGGCGATCCGGCTGGCCCGGCTGCTGCACCGGCTCACCGACGACCCGGAGGCGACGGGGCTGCTGGCGTTGATGCTGCTCACCGACGCGCGTACCCCGGCCCGGACCGGGCCGGACGGATCGCTGGTGCCGATGGCCGAGCAGGACCGGCGGCGCTGGCGGGGCGAGCAGATCGTCGAGGGGACCCGGCTCGTCGGCGCCGTCCTGCCCCGGGGCGCGGTGGGTCCCTACCAGCTCCAGGCGGCCATCGCCGCCCTGCACGACGAGGCACCCAGCGTCGAGGCCACCGACTGGCCGCAGATCGTCGCCCTGTACGAGGTGCTGCTGGCCATCTCCGACAACCCGGTGGTACGACTCAACCATGCGGTGGCGGTGGCCATGGCCCGCGGCCCCCGGGTCGGGCTGGAGCTGCTCGACGCCCTCGCCGCCGACCGTCGGGTCGCCGAGGATCCCCGCCGGTACGCCGCCCGCGCGCATCTGCTGGAGCTGGCCGGGGAGGCGGAGGCGGCGCGGCAGGCGTACCTGGTGGCGGCCCACCGGTCGATGAACCTGGCCCAACAGCGCTACCTGCACGGGCGCGCCGCCCGGCTGGGCTGACCTCGACGGCCATCAGCCGCCCGGCCACCGGTCGGCGCATTGCCAGGTCAAGACGGATTCACCTGGCCCGGCCCTGGCCGGCATTGGCCAGTGCCCCGCGGATGGCCGACGTCATGGCAAGATGCCCCGATGGCTTCACCAGCCGAGAGGGCACGCCGCAGGCAACTCCGCGACGCCTACAAGAACGCCGACCGAGCCGCTCGATCCGCACTGCTACCCATCAACAGGTCCCAGCTGGCGGCGCTCGTGGAGTTCGTCGACGCCCAGGTCCTGGCCGATGGGTGCGACCACACCCCTCGGCATGGCCAGCGGTGGGCCTACGAGCAAGGCATCAGCTGGGAAGCACTCGGCGAGGGACTACGCCAGTTGGGTGGCTGGTGTGACTGCGAGGTCGTCATGAACTGCCATCCAGAGGAAGTCTTCCGCTAAGCACCAGTGAGAACGTCGGTGGGCGAACCCGCGGATCTCTTACCGGCCGGTGGCACCGTCGATGAGCTCTCGCAGGATGTCGGCGTGACCGGCATGCCGGATGGTCTCGCTCGTCATGTGGGCGAGCACCCAGCGAAGCGTACGAGGCGAGTCACCGACGGGCTGCGCGGTGAGGACGTCAGGGCCAGCGGCTGCGATGATGTGGGCATCGCTCTCGGCGATCGCAGCCCGGTAGCCGGCGATGATCTGATCTGGGGACCGGTCCGGCTCGACCACCATGTCGAAGTCAACGTCGGCGTAGCGTGGGTCGCCGGCGAACGTGTAGCTGAACCAGTACCGTTCGGCGTCGGTCAGGTGCTGGACCAGGCCCAGCAGTGTGGTGTCGGAGACGACCAGGCGGCGCCGCAGCTGCTCCTCGTTCAAGCCGGCGACCTTCTTCAGTACGCATGATCGAGCGAAGGACAAGAAGGCGAGGGCGGTGTCGAGCTCGCCACCGTCGTTGCGCGGCACGGCTTCGCGTTGGGACTCAACCATGATCCAACCGTACGTACCGGTCATGCCCTCCACAGTTCCGACCGTCTGGTGATGTCACTCGCCGTCCCCGTGGTCTTCATCGTGATCACACGGTTTGTGTTCGATTCGGCGGGTTCGTCCCGATTGAGACACCCGCTGATGGGCGGCGTGGCAGTGTCGGCAAAACGGCGTCGGCAAGCGGGCTGGGAGGGCAGCAATGCGGGACAACCTGGTCCGCAAACGCGGAAGCCCGCAGCAGGCGACGTTCCTGGAGTTGTTCTTCGACCTGGCATTCGTCTTCGTAATCGAGCGGATCGCCGTGCGAGTGACCGAACGGTTGGCCCGTCCCGGCTTCACCGAGGGGTGGATGGCTCTCCCCGCTGTGGGCAAGACGCTGTTGTTGCTGATGCCGTTGACCTGGGTGTGGACCCTCGGCGCGTGGACGACGGCCCGGTTCGACTCGCGCCGGCTGCCGGTGCAGGCCGTGGTCATCATGTCGATGTTCGGTGTGCTGATCATGTCGGCCGCGCTGCCCACCGCGTTCCACGGCGGCAGCCTGGCCTTCGCGGGCGCGTACGCCGTGATCCAGGTCGGCCGGTCGATCGTCTTCATCGTCATCCTGCGTGGCCATGAACGCCAACAGATCTACACCCGCGAACTCGTGTGGTTCACCCTGACGGGTCTCCTGTGGATCACCGGGGCGCTCATCAACGGCCGGGTCCAAGTCGTGCTGTGGGTCGCCGCCGCGGCCGGGGACTACCTTGCGGCCCGCCTCGGGTGGCCCCTGCCGAAGCGCGGCCCGCGACGCGCCACCGTCTGGGCGGAAGCCGGCGGGCACCTGGCCGACCGGTACCGCCAGTTCCTCCTGATCGCCCTCGGCGAATCGGTCCTGGCCCTCGCCGCCGCCTACACCATGGGTTTGTATAACGTCGAGTCGACGGTGGCATTCGTGATCGGCTTCGCCACCACCGTGCTGCTGTGGCGGATCTACTTCTACCGGGCCGGGCAGATCCTCGCCGAAGCCATCGCCGCGTCGAAGAACCCCACCCACCTCGGCCGGGTAGCCGCCTTCACCCACTGGATCATGATCCTCGGCATCATCATCACCGCCGTCGGCTACGAACTGACCATCTCCCACCCGCTCGGCCACACCATGCTGGCCTGGGTGGTCTTCATCCTCGGCGGCCCCGCCCTGTACGTCGCCGGACGCGCCCACTTCGAATACGTGGTCTTCGCCCGGGTCTCCCGACCCCGGATCATCGGAGTCATCGTCCTCGTCCTCGCAGCGCCGCTGATGCACCTCCTACCACCGGTGCTGGTCTCCCTCACCGCGGCACTGGTCCTGACCGGGATCGCCGCAACCGACGCCGCACGAGCTCGGGGGAAACCACTCGAAGCCCCATCCCCGCCCAGCTGAGCGCAGGTCCTGACGGCATGGTCACGGTTCAGCGGCCGTCAGAAGTGGCTGAAGTGCAGGTCAGAGCACTTGCCCCGGCTACTTGGCGTTGCAATGTGGAAGGCACTTTGCATACCGACGCCAACCGGACCGAACGGCCGCTGACCTGCGCAGGGATCTGCCGTCGATCGTCATCGTTGGTCGCCGTTGGTCCACCTCAGACGGCCCACAGACGGCATGATCTTGACATCCCTTAGCATGGCTGACGGCGATGTAGCGGAGTTCCGCTTCAACGTCTGAGCGACGTTATGGAGTGAGGGTGCGCGATCAGAGATACTGCTGGAGCCAGTCAGGAATGCTCGGATCGTCAACCCCCCACGACTCCACGACCGTCTCGTCCTCCTGCCAGGTGTTTTCATCACCATCGAAGAACTTCTGCCTGTGGCACTTGTACTTGACGACGGTGTCACCTTCGAGCCGGTACTCGTTCCAGTAGTAGTTCTGCTTCCCGTGGCCGTTCCACTCCCGGGTTGTGTAGATCGTCGTCATGGAGGCCGAGTGTAGCTAAGGCGGCAGTGGGACGCCGCTGCACCTTGGCCACGATGTTGGATAACCACGGTGCGCCGGTAGCCGTAGTGATGCCCTCGGCGTTGGGAGCGTCGGCCGTGCCGCGCAGCGTGAGCGTGCCGCGCAAGGGCTGGCAGCTTCAGGGAGAAATGCCTCCCGCGGCCACCTCGACCCCCGCTAAGTTCGTAGAGCCATCATGGCCCACGTCAATCGTCCCGCTGATCTAGGGTGCCCTGGTGCCTTCGAGACCCGTGACAACCGTCCTGTTCGATTTCGCTTGGACCCTGTTCGCCCGCGACCCCAACCGCTGGGTCGGCAGCGCGGCGGCCTTAGTCGGCCGGGAGGTGGCCGTCGGTGAGGCGCAGCGCATCGCCTCGGATTTCGCTGAGTTGTTGCGGACGACGGCTACGGACCCTGCTCACATCGCCAGGGACTTGGACCCACAGGTGTGGGACCGGGCGATTCTGGCTGTCCTGCAGCAAATCCGTGGGGTGGACCTGCCGTTTGCGCGAGCGCTGCACGAAACCCACGCCGAAGCACTCGAGCCGTACGCGGACACGTCATCCACCCTCGCCGCACTGAGTGCCCGCGATATTCGCCTTGGCGTGGTCAGCAACATCGGCTGGGACATTCGCAAATGCTTTGCGAGGCACGGGCTTGACCGCTACATCGATGCATTCGTTCTTTCCTACGAGGTCGGCTTCGTCAAACCCGATGTACGGATCTGGCGCACCGCACTCGACGCCCTGGCGGCACAGCCAGATCGAACGCTGATGGTCGGTGACCATCCCAGCGGCGACGGCGGTTCCGTGACCGCCGGGGTACCGGCCCTGGTACTGCCGATGGCGAGTTCGCCAGCCCAGCTTCGCGGATTCGATCACGTGCTGACGTTGGCCGGAATTTGAAGCTGGTTCGGTTCTTGGTTTGTCGAGGTTGCCCTATGCACTTCGGGAAAGATGTCCGATTCTTCCAGTATGAAGTCGAATCGAAGATCACAAAGAACCGAGTCCACCTCGACGTGAAGGCCGGCGGCCCGCCACCGGACGCCGAGCGCCGGGCACGGATCGAGGCGGTCGGGAACCGGCTGATGGCTGCTGGTGGGTCCATCTACCGGCGGGTTGACAATGAGGAGGGCTTCTGGCTCGTCATGCAGGACCCGGAGGGCAACGAGTTCTGCGTTAACTGATCCGAAAGCCACACCACGAACGATCACCGCATGGCACGGACATCCTCACACCGCGTCCGAAGCTGGCGGCCGCGAAACTCGTCCCCCACCAAGTTCGTAGAGCCTCGATGAGCTGCGCGAGCAGCAACAGAGAGCGCCTGAGCGGCGCATCAAGGCCGGTGGACGTCCGCTATTGCTCGTGCGCGTCGTCAGCCAGCTAGTCACCCACCAAATCGATCTGCTTAAGGCCAAACTCTCCTCGGACCGCGCCGAGATACTGGTCGGAGGCCCACTCGACTTGTTCCCACTTGCCTTTGCCGAAGGCGTACTCGTGCAGGGCCTTTAGCGCTGCCTCTGCCGTGCAGGCTGTCTCCGGGTCACACACAATGCGGAGGCGCTGGTATGCGTCCCAAACCGGAACGAGCCAATCTTCGGGTGGCTCGGGCTCGTGTGGGTCATCCTTCGCTGTCGAAGTGACCCTGTACTTGGCCTCAAACACGTCAAGAAACCTGAGGTGTGCCTCAAACCGCAGACCCCGGGCCCAGACTTCGCGCTCGTGCTCGCGGGCTCGGGTCTCGCGGTCCCTGGCGCGGCGCTCTGTCCACCATGCACCCAACAATCCGCCCCCAAGCGTCAGCAGACCACCGAGCGCGGTCGTAAGGAACCCGAACCAATCCACGTCGCCAGGTTGCCATAAGGCGTGTCACGCCGCTTTCCTGAACGACGGGCCTCAGCAAGAATCAGCGTGTGGCTTGGGAGCGGGGTGGCGCGGCGGCAACGGCCGTGGTGGGTATCGCTGGTCTCTGCGCCACGGTATGGACCAATCACCAAGGCCGTCAGCATGCGGAGCGATTGGCGCAGGACGCCAGGCAGACCACGTTGGCGCTTGCTCGGGAAGCCCGCAGCCAGGACCGGCTGGAAGCCGCCTACCGCCGGCTCCTGGCCGTAGCCACTGAGACGACCTCGTTCGTGACGACCGCAGACATCATCTATTCCCGCGATGGGAAGCCGCCCGACCTTGACGAGGTCGCAGACGAGGTCTCCGTGCTACTGATGGTCTACGCCAGCGCAGAGATGCGAGACGGTTTTCGTGAGCGCCTACGCCCTTCTCGGGTGACCCATGGATTTGGGAAGACCGATTGCGAGTGGCCGCACTCCCCGGCTCCACGTCTACCCCGCCTTCCAGGCGCTCACCGCCATCCAACCCGCCACCATCCGCGCGTGGGCACACCAGCTACAAACGAAGGGCCTGGCAGCCAGCTACCGCCGAGTCCTGTTCAACGATGTCTCCATGATCTTCAACGCGGCGGTCGATGACCGGAAGGTCGTCAGCAACCCGTTCGCGGTCAAGACGATCCGGCCACCGAAGTACCAAGCGCCCAAGGTGGTCCCCTGGCCCAACGACCTCCGCGCCCGCTTCCGTGCCGCCGTCGCCGACCGGTACCGGGTCACCGTCGACCTGGGCGCCGGCTGCGGCCTTCGGCAGGGTGAGATCTTCGGCGTCAGCCCCGACGACATCGACCCGGCCCGGCCGGTCTTGCACGTGACTCGTCAGGTCAAGCTCGTCCGAGGACGCCTGATCTTCGCGCCACCCAGAGGTGGCAAGGTTCGGGACGTTCCGCTACCGGAGTCGGTGTCGCGCCGGCTCGCCGAGCACGCCAAGCAGTATCCGCCGGTCGACGTCACCCTTCCCTGGGGCACCTCGACCGGCGAGCCGCGGACCGTATCGCTCTACCTGACGACCCCGGCCGGTACGGCGCTGAGCCGGACGGGCTTCAATTCGGGCGTCTGGAAGCCCGCAATCCGCGCCACGGGCGTCCCCGACAACCGACACAACGGCATGCACGTGCTCCGGCACACCTACGCCTCGGTCCTGCTCGACGCCGGCGAAAGCGTCAAGGCCCTCTCGGCGTACCTCGGCCACTCCGATCCCGGCTTCACCCTCCGGATCTACACGCACCTGCTGCCAGCCAGCGAGGACCGCACCCGCCGCGCGATCGACCACGCCTTCGCGGACGATCCGCAGACCCCCGACGGCCTGGAAACGGCATGATCATGGAAATCGAAGCCGTTCCAGGTGCTCCGCCGCAGGTCAGAGCGCCTGCGGTGATCACTTGGCGTTGAAGTAGTTCGCCTCCGGGTGGTGCACCACGATCGCGTCCGTCGCCTGCTCGGGCACCAGCTGGAACTCCTCCGACAGCTGCACCCCGATCCGCTCGGCGCCGAGCAGCTCCACGATCTTCGCCCGGTCCTCCAGATCGGGGCAGGCCGGGTAGCCGAAGGCGTATCGGCAGCCGCGGTAGTCGTTGCGCAGCAGGCCGGCCAGGTCCGCCGGGTCGTCGCCGGCCACGGTACGCCCGCCCGGCAGGGTCAGCTCGGACCGGATCCGCCGGTGCCAGTACTCGGCCAGGGCCTCGGTGAGCTGCACCGACAACCCGTGCACCTCCAGGTAGTCGCGGTACTCGTTGCCGGCGAACATCTTCGCCGTGTACTCGCTGATCGGCTGGCCGACGGTGACCAGCTGCAACGCCACCACGTCCAGCTCGTCTCCCCTGGGCCGGAAGAAGTCGGCCAGGCAGAGCCGCCGCTCCTGCCGCTGGCGCGGGAAGGAGAACCGGGCCCGCTCGGCGTGCCCGTTCTCGTCCAGCACCACCAGGTCGTTGCCCTCGGCGTACGCCGGGAAGTAGCCGTACACCACGGCCGCCTCCAGGATCTGGTCGGCGATGAGCCGGTCCAGCCAGTACCGCAACCGCGGCCGGCCCTCGGTCTCCACCAGTTCCTCGTACGACGGGCCCTTGCCGCCGCGGGCGCCGCGCAGCCCCCACTGGCCGAGGAAGGTGGCCCGCTCGTCGAGCAGCGCCGCGTAGTCGGCCAGCGGCACCCCCTTGACCACCCGGGTGCCGAAGAACGGCGGCGTGGGCACCGCCACGTCGGTGGCCACATCGGAGCGGACCGACGCGTCGTCCAGCTCCGGCAGCGCCTCGCGCACCATCGCCCGCTGCCGCTCCCGCCGCTCCCGCCGGGCGGCGAGGGCGGCCTCCCGCTCCGGGTCGATCACCGGGGCTCCGCCGCGCTTGGCCGCCATCACCCGGTCCATCAGGGACAGCCCCTCGAACGCGTCCCGGGCGTAGTGCACCTGCCCGGGGAACATCGACCGCAGGTCGTCCTCGACGTACGCCCGGGTGAGCGCCGCCCCGCCGAGCAGGACCGGCCACCGCTCCGCGACCCCGCGCGTGGCCATCTCGGCGAGGTTCTCCTTCATGATGACCGTGCTCTTGACCAGCAGCCCGGACATGCCGATCGCGTCGGCCCGGTGCTCCTCGGCCGCGTCGAGGATCGCGTTGATCGGCTGCTTGATGCCGATGTTGACGACCTCGTAGCCGTTGTTGGACAGGATGATGTCGACCAGGTTCTTGCCGATGTCGTGCACGTCGCCCTTGACCGTGGCGAGCACGATGCGGCCCTTGCCACCGTCGTCGGTCTTCTCCATGTGCGGCTCCAGGTATGCCACCGCGGTCTTCATCACCTCGGCGGACTGGAGCACGAACGGCAGCTGCATCTGGCCGGAGCCGAACAGCTCACCGACCACCTTCATGCCGTCCAGCAGCAGGTCGTTGATGATGGACAGGGCCGGGCGCCCCTCGGCCATCGCCGTGTCCAGGTCGGCCTCCAGGCCGTTGCGCTCCCCGTCGATGATCCGCCGCTTGAGCCGCTCGTCCAACGGCAGCGCGGCCAGTTCCTCGGCCCGGGTGGCCCGCGCCGACGCCGCGTCGACGCCCTCGAAGATCTCGATGAACCGCTGCACCGGGTCGTACCCCTCGCGGCGGCGGTCGTAGACCAGGTCGAGGGCGATCTCGCGCTGCTCGTCGGGGATCTTGGACATCGGCAGGATCTTGCTGGCGTGCACGATCGCCGAGGTCAGCCCGGCCTGCGCACACTCGTGCAGGAAGACCGAGTTGAGCACCTGCCGGGCGGCCGGGTTCAGTCCGAACGAGACGTTGGAGACCCCGAGGGTGAAGTTCACCCCCGGATAACGGGCCGCGATCTCCCGGATCGCCTCGATGGTCTCCACGCCGTCACGGCGGGTCTCCTCCTGGCCGGTGGCGATCGGGAAGGTCAGCGCGTCGATGAGGATGTCCTCCCGGCGCAGCCCCCACCGGCCGGTCAGGTCCTCGATCAGCCGGACCGCGACGCGTACCTTCCAGTCCCTGGTGCGGGCCTGGCCCTCCTCGTCGATGAGCAGGGCGACCACGGCGGCGCCGTGCTCCCTGACCACCGGCATCACCCGGGCGTAGCGGGAGTCCGGGCCGTCGCCGTCCTCGAAGTTCACCGAGTTGACCACGCAGCGCCCGCCGAGCATCTCCAACCCGGCCTCGACCACCGCCGGCTCGGTGGAGTCCAGCATGATCGGCAGGGTGGAGGCGGTGGCGAACCGGCCGGCCAGCTCCCGCATGTCGCGGGTGCCGTCGCGGCCGACGTAGTCGACGCAGAGGTCCAGCAGGTGCGAGCCGTCCCGGGCCTGGCCACGGGCGATCTCCACGCAGGCCTGCCAGTCGGCGGCGAGCATCGCCTCCCGGAACGCCTTGGAACCGTTGGCGTTGGTCCGCTCCCCCACCATGAGGACGCTGGCGTCCTGGGCGAACGGCACGTGGTGGTAGATCGACGAGACGCCCGCCTCCGGCCGCGGCTCCCGGGCCACCGGCCGCACCCCGCGCAAGCGCTCGACCAGCACCCGGATGTGCTCCGGGGTGCTGCCGCAGCAGCCACCCACCAGGGAGACCCCGTAATCGACGACGAACTGCTCCAGCGCGTCGGCCATCTCGACCGGCGTCAGCGGGAAGTACGCCCCCTCCGCGGTCAGCACGGGCAGCCCGGCGTTGGGCATCACCGAGATCGGGATCCGCGAGTGCTTGGACAGGTAGCGCAGGTGCTCGCCCATCTCGGCCGGGCCGGTCGAGCAGTTGAGCCCGATCAGGTCCACCCCGAGCGGCTCGATCGCGGTCAGCGCCGCCCCGATCTCGCTGCCCAGCAGCATGGTGCCGGTGGTCTCGACGGCGACGTGACAGATGATCGGCACCTGCCGGCCGAGCTCGGCCATCGCCCGCTTGGACCCGATCACCGCCGCCTTGACCTGGAGCAGGTCCTGGCAGGTCTCCACGATCAGCGCGTCCGACCCGCCGACGATCAGCCCGGCCGCGTTCTCCCGGTACGCGTCCCGCAGCGTGGCGTACGCGGCGTGGCCGAGGGTGGGCAGCTTGGTGCCGGGGCCGATCGAGCCGAGCACGTAGCGGGGCTGCTCCGGCGTCGCGTACGCGTCGGCGGCCTCCCGGGCCAGGCGGGCACCCGCCTCGGACAGCTCCCGGATCCGTCCGGCGATGCCGTACTCGGCGAGGTTCGGCAGGTTGGCGCCGAAGGTGTTCGTCTCGACGCAGTCCGCCCCCGCCGCCAGGTAGGCGTCGTGTACGCCGCGGACGATGTCCGGCCGGGTGACGTTGAGGATCTCGTTGCAGCCCTCAAGGCCGTCGAAGTCGTCCAGGGTCAGGTCGGCCGCCTGGAGCATCGTCCCCATCGCCCCGTCGGCGATGAGGATCCGTTCCGCCAGCACATCGAGCAACGAAGTCAGCACAGAGCCAGGTTAGTGCGGCAACGCGGCACCGGGTCAACGCAACCGCGCCTTCCCACATACTGTCAGCTGGATCACCACGTACCTTTCGTCCCGTTAGGCCCGGGTGGTCGTCGCGGCAGACCGGCGCGGCCGACGGGCCGCGTCCGATGCCGGCACGTAGGCTGGCGGACGTGACGGACATCAGGGACGCGGCCGGGCCCGGCGGGCGGACGCCCGGGCGGCGACCCGCCCCGCTCCCGACGAGCAGGGTGAGGTGACGGCGTGACCGAGTTCGACGGGCTGCCCGTGCTGCGGTCTCCGGTCGCCATCGCGGCCTTCGAGGGATGGAACGACGCGGCGGACGCCTCGACCGCGGCGGTGGAGCACCTGGAGCAGGTCTGGCAGGCCCGGCAGGTGGCCGAGCTGGATCCGGAGGACTTCTACGACTTCCAGGTGAGCCGGCCGACCATCACCATGGCCGACGGCGAGACACGGCGGGTGGAGTGGCCGACCACGCGCTTCATGGTGGCCAGTCCGGGAGGCACCGAACGGGACGTGGTGCTGATCCGCGGCATCGAGCCGAGCATGCGCTGGCGCACCTTCTGCGAGCAGGTGCTCGAGATCTGCCACAGCCTGGAGGTCGAGCGGGTGGTGCTGCTCGGCGCGCTGCTGGCCGACGTGCCGTACACCCGGCCGCTGCCGATCAGCGGCAGCGCGTCGGACGCCGACGCCGCCAAGCGCTACCAGCTCACCCCCACCCGCTACGACGGGCCGACCGGCATCGTCGGGGTGCTGCACGACGCCTGCACCCGGGCAGAGGTCGACGCGGTCTCGTTCTGGGTGCACGTGCCGCACTACGCCAACAACCCGCCCTGCCCCAAAGCCACCCTCGCGCTGCTGCACCGGGTCGAGGAGGTGCTCGACCTGCCGGTGCCGATGGCCGACCTGGCCGAGGAGGCCGCCGAGTGGGAGCGGCGGGTGCGCAGCGCCGCCGAGCAGGACGCCGAGCTGGGCGAGTACGTCCGCGAGTTGGAGGAGCGGGTCGGCGACGCCGGCATCACCCCGCTGACCGGGGACGAGATCGCCCAGGAGTTCGAGAAGTACCTGCGCCGACGCGGCGGATCCGCGGGCCCGACCGCCGGCTCCTGGTAACCGTTACCGCTCCGGGCCTCGGGACGTCTCGCCGTCCCGAGGCCCATTTTCGTGTCGTGGGTGGCGAGGTCACTCCCGCTACGGCATCCTAGGAACCTAGCTGTCACGAGGAGGCGGGTATGCAGATCAACCCCGGCGCGGCCGAGTTCCCGCACCGGCAGATCGCCACGCAGCTCAAGACCCAGATCCGCCGTGGCGACTGGGGGCCGGGCGAGCGGCTGCCGTCCATCCCGGCCATCGCGGAGATGTTCGGCGTCGCGAAACAGACCGTGCAACGCGCCGTCGACCAGCTTCGGGTCGAGGGCATCCTGATCACCAAGCCCGGCTCCGGCACGTACGTCCGGGGCACCCGGCGCCGGCTCAACCGGCTCTCCCGTGGCCGGTACGGCGGCTTCCGCGGCTACCACACCGACCTTGCCGCCCGCTATCGCCAGCAGCTCGTCTCCGTCGGGCGCGCCCCCGCCCCGCCCGAGGTCGCCGACGCGTTCGGCGTGCCCGACGGCACCGAGCTGCTCTGCCGACGGCACCTGGTCCGCACCGACGAGTCACCGGTCGAGGTGGGCGCGTCCTGGTTCCTGCCCGCCGACAGCACCGGCACCTCCCTCGAACGGGCCGAGGCGTTCGGCCGCCCGCTCTACCAGGAGGCCGAGGAGGCGACCGGGCGCCGGTACATCACCGCGACCGACACGATCAGCGCCCGCCAGCCCAGCCGGGAGGAGGCGGAGATCCTCCAGATCCGGCCGGACACCCCGGTGCTGCACCTGCTGCACGTCGCGTACGACGAGCGACGCAAGCCGATCGAAGTCGCCCAGGCCACCTGGCCCGGTCCGATGACCACCCTCACCGAGGAGTACAAGATCCCCGCCCCGGCCGCCGAGCCGGACCCCGACCCCGGCCTCGTCCTCGGCTGACTGTCCGACCCGCGCGCCACCCGCGCGCCGGTTCGGTCAGAGGCGGATGCCGAGGAGGGCGTCCACGGTGTCGGCGAAGAGCTTCGGGGCTTCGGCGTCGTCGGCGACGCCGGCCAGGGCCTGCGCGGCCCAGGCGTCCGCCACCGCCAGTGCGCCGGGGGTGTCGAGGTCGTCGGCGAGGCGGGCGCGTACCCCGGCCAGCAGCTCGGCTCCGGACGGCCCGGCCGGCACGGCGGCGGCCCGGCGCCAGCGGGCGAGCCGCTCGTGCGCCGCGGCGAGCAACTCGTCGGTCCAGGAGCGGTCGGCGCGGTAGTGCCCGCTCATCAGGGCCAGCCGGACCGCCATCGGGTCCACCTGGTCGGCCCGCAGCCGGGAGACGAAGACCAGGTTGCCCTTGGACTTCGACATCTTCTCGCCGTCCAGGCCGATCATGCCGGCGTGCACGTAGTGGTCGGCGAACGGCGCCTGGCCGGTCAGCCGCTCGGCGTGCGCCGCCGAGCACTCGTGATGCGGGAAGACCAGGTCGTTGCCGCCGCCCTGCACGTCGATCCGGTCGCCGAGCAGGCCCAGCGCGATCACCGCACACTCGATGTGCCAGCCGGGGCGGCCCGCCCCCAGCTCGCCGCCCGGCCAGGACGGCTCGCCCTCCCGGGCGCCGCGCCACAGCAGCGGGTCGAGCGGGTCACGCTTGCCCGCCCGGTCCGGGTCGCCACCGCGCTCCGGGAAGATCTCCAGCATCTGCTGCCGGGACAGGTTGGACTCGTAGCCGAACTCCGGGGCGGTGCTGATGTCGAAGTAGATGTCGCCGGTGCCGTCGTCGAGCCGGTACGCCGCGCCGTCCTTGAGCAGCACGAGCACCTTCTCGGCGATGTCCGGGATCGACTCGATCGCGCCGACGTAGTGCGCCGGCGGGATCATGCGCAGCGCCTCCATGTCCTCCCGGAACAGGGCGGTCTCCCGCATGGCCAGGACCTTCCAGTCCTCGCCGTCCCGGGCGGCCCGCTCCAGCAGCGGGTCGTCGATGTCGGTCACGTTCTGCACGTACCGCACGGTCAGGCCGGCATCGCGCCACATCCGCTGGACCAGGTCAAAGGTGATCATGGTGGCGGCGTGCCCGAGGTGCGTGGCGTCGTACGGGGTGATGCCGCAGACGTACATGGAGGCGGCCCCGTCGGGCTGGCTGGGGTGGACACCTTGCCGCGCCGAGTCGTACAAGCTCAGTGGCTGGCCGCTGCCCGGCAGCCGTGGCACCTCGTGTCCCGCCCAAGACTCCATGACCGCCAGCCTAACGATCCGTCAGCCGCTCGGGTGCCGAGCCTCGGGTGATCAACGTGACAGCCACTCACATGGGCGGCCAGGGCATCGCCGGCCAGTCCTGCGGGGGCAGCGGGAACCGGCCGGTGTCCCGCAGCCGATCCACCCGGGCCGCCACCTCGGCGACCTCGCCGATGGTGAGATAGGCGGACAGCTCGTCACCGAGCGGGCCGGCGAGCTGCCCGGCCAGCCCGTCCAGCATCTCCACCGCGTCCGACGGAAGCTGTCGGCCGGCCCAGCCCCACAGCACCGTACGCAGCTTCTCCTCGACGTGGAAGCACACGCCGTGGTCCACCCCGTAGATCCGGTCGTCCGGACCCACGATCACGTGACCGCCCTTGCGGTCCGCATTGTTGATCACCGCGTCGAGGACGGCCAGGCGGGCCAGGCGCGGGTCGTCGGCGTGCGCGAGGGAGTACGCGGTCCCGTCGTCGTCGCGGGCCGCGGCCACCGGGAACCAGCGCGGCGGTAGGGCGTCGGCCGGCACGAACCCGACCAGGGGCTCGGCGTCCTCCGGCTCGTCGATCCAGAGCTGGCAGGAGCCCGGCCCGAACGGCCCGTCCCGGAGCACGGTCGGCGGCACCAGGTCCCAGCCGCTGGCCCGGGAGAGCAGGTACGCGGACACCTCCCGGCCGGCGAGCGTCCCGTCCGGGAAGTCCCAGAGCGGCCGCTCGCCACGGACCGGCTTGTAGACGCAGTGGGCACTCCGCCCATCCAGGGTGAGGATCCCGCGCAGGGTCGTGTTGGAGGCGTCGACCAGCCGCCCCTCCAGGGTGAGCTCACCGTCGATGAGCAGCCGCAGCGCGGCGGCACCGTCCTGTCGGGGCTGGAGTTCCGACGAGGTCACCGGTGATAGCCGTTGTGCCGCGGGCAGAGGTGGCCGGCCGGGTCCAGCGGCTGGCCGCAGAGCGGGCAGGGCGGACGGCCGGCGTTGACCACCCGGCGGGCCCGCTCGATGAACGCGCGGGTCTCCTCGGGGGTCAGCCGAACCCGGAGCCGGTCGAGGTCGTCGTCCGGCTCGTCCGGCTCCTCGTCCTCCTCGTCGTCGGCGTCGCCCAGCGCGACCTCGACCTCCGTCTCGCCGGCGGCGATCGCCTCGATCACCACCGTGGCGCTGTCCACGTCGAAGGCCAGGCCCAGCGTGCCGACCCGGAACTCCTCGTCGACCGGGGTGTCCAACGGGTCGTTGTCGCCGGCCGCGGTGGGCGCCTCGGGCAGCTGGACGCCGAACCGGCGCTGCGCCTCGGTGAGCAGCTCCTCCAGCTTCTCGGCGAGCAGGGACACCTGGACCTTCTCCAGCGCGACGCTGACCAGCCGGCCACCGCCGCGCGCCTGGAGGAAGAACGTACGCTCCCCCGGCGGGCCGACGGTTCCGGCGACGAACCGCTCCGGCGGCTCGAAGGCGTGCACCTGGTGGGTCATACCCACGACCCTATCCGGAGCGCGGAACCGTCGCGCAGCGCACCGACGCTGAATCCGCCCAGGGCGAAACACCGGGGCCCACGGGGACCGTTCCCGGGCGTGGCGGGCCGGGTCACCGGTTCACCTCAGTTCGCGACTGCGGGGCTCGCAGGAGCGACTCACTCCTCGCGCTCACCGGGACGCCCCCGCACCGCCGCCCACGGCCGCGTCCGAATCCCTCGTACGCGCCGCCCGCCGGCGCCGCTTGCCCGCCGGCGGCATCAGACCCGCCAGGTCGCCGCCGGTGTCGTTCAGCCGGATCAGGAACGGCCGCAGCGGCGTGTAGCGGATCGCCGTCACCGACGCCGGGTCCGCGACGATCCGCTGGAAGAGATCCAGGTGTACGCCGAGCGCGTCCGCCACGATGGCCTTGATCACATCGCCGTGGCTGCACGCCAGCCAGATCGCCTCCGGCCCGTGCTCGGCGGTGACCCGGGCGTCCCAGGAGCGCACCGCCGCGATCGCCCGCGCCGACATCGCCGCCATCGCCTCCCCCTGCGGAAATACGGCGGCGCTCGGGTGCTGCTGGACCACCGGCCAGAGCGGCTCCTTGGCCAGCTTCTTCAGCGGTTGGCCCTCCCAGCTGCCGTACCCGCACTCGATCAACCCCTCGTCCACCACCGGCTGGGCCTGCGGCAGCGCCAACTCCAGGGTCTGCCGGCAGCGGATCAGCGGGCTGGTCACCACCACCGCCAGGGGCAACCCCTTCAGCCGCTCGCCGACGGCCGTGGCCTGAGCGCGGCCGGTCTCGTCCAGCTCGACCGGTTGCCGGCCGGCCAGGCCGCCGTCGGCGTTCGCGGTGGTCCGGCCATGTCGCAGAAGCAGGAGGGTTGCCACGCTGACAACCCTAGGGTGTCGGACCCAACGGTGGTCGCTGTCGGGGTGTGGCTGGCGGCCGTCG
The DNA here is from genome assembly GCF_047921475.1 of Micromonospora sp. SL4-19. NCBI lineage: Bacteria > Bacillati > Actinomycetota > Actinomycetes > Micromonosporales > Micromonosporaceae > Micromonospora > Micromonospora sp. SL4-19. The sequence continues at coordinate 50 of NZ_JBLROB010000003.1, read as the reverse complement.
TTGGTTGCGGTGGGGGTGTGGGCCACGTCTGGGGTACGTCGCGTGAGCGT